>NZ_VYJH01000002.1:0-478842 GCF_008709855.1 Halospina sp. K52047b
CCTGCCAGTCGTGATGACCTTCACGGATTAATGAATGGTCACCTGGGCTGGTCTCGCTGCATGATGAGGGTCACAGTACAGCCTGTGGTGAAAGGCTAGATTGACGGCATGACAACGCCATTCACCGTTCAGGCATGAGACCTCCAATGCGTATCAGGGAAAGCGTCATTGGTCTGCTGCTGATTGCTCCCGTCCCGGCGGTTCACGCCGAGATGGAGCCCATGAGCGATCAGGAGATGGGAGACGTCACCGGTCAGTCCATGCTTGCCCTGGATGTGACGGAATCCGGGGAGATGGATTTCACCCGCTATACGATGGGTCTGGAAGCCGATTTCCAGATGAACATGGAAGAACTGGCAGTTGGTGAGACCACCAATGGTACGGATATCGCCGTCAACAACCTTTCCTTCGGCCACATTGCCCGGCAGTCGGGGCAGCAGTTTGACGGCAGTAACTACGATGCCGGTGATATTGTTCCCTTCATTGGCCGCGATCCCTATCTGGAACTGGCGGATGACAAGAACGGCAATGTGGTTGGTTTCCGGGTCGGCTTCACGGAATCCAGGGGGACGCTGTCCGGTAATATCGGCTCGCTAACGGGGCGATTGGGCCTGGAGCTGGAAGACAGCAGCGGCAATGTCCAGCAGGGGCAGCTGCTTGATGGAAGTGGTAATGCCACCAGCCAGCGCGCGACCCATTATGGTCTCGCGGACTCCGCGAACTGTGATACCGGGACGGACTGTGCAGCCCTGAGCGCCTTCGAAACCCTCGAGATCGGCGAGTACGGTGGTGACGGGAATCCCGCCGACTTCACCAACGATTTCTTTATTTCCTTCCAGAACCAGGCAGTGGAGTGGGGCACACCGGGTGCTGATGGGTCGGTTCAGGCGGATGCCGGCGTTTTCATGAATATTCCCACGGCCATGCGTGTTGAGCTGCAAGAGCTGACCAAAGATGTGGTTTCTCCACGCAAGCGTACTGAATACATCGAGCGTGATCTGGGGCTGTTCTGAAGCCGGCATTCTGCCCTGGTGTGATCCGGTGTTATCCTGAGCGGTTGCTGTACTGAGCAGGAGAAACCGGTTTGCAGTCCTTTTTCTGGCATGACTACGAGACCTTCGGGGCCGACCCGGTGCATGACCGCCCCGCGCAGTTTGCCGGTGTCCGCACGGACCCGGAGCTCAATATCATCGGGGAGCCCATCACCCTTTACGCGCGTCCTGCGGAAGACTACGTCCCTGATCCGGTGGCGACGCTCGTGACTGGTATTACGCCTCAGGACTGCCTCAATGAGGGGGTTCCGGAAGCGGAATTCATCGGGCGGATCAATGATCTGTTCATGGAGCCGGGCACCTGTGCCGTGGGCTACAACAGTCTCCGTTTTGATGATGAGGTGACCCGGCACACGCTGTACCGTAACCTCCGGGATCCCTATGCCCGCGAGTGGAAGAATGGCAACTCCCGCTGGGACATCATCGACATGGTGCGGCTCGCCCATGCGGTCAGGCCCGAGGGCATTGAGTGGCCGACCCATGAGGATGGACGGCCGTCATTCCGCCTGGAGGACATTACCCGTGCGAACGGGATCGAGCACGGTGAGGCTCACGACGCCATGGCGGACGTGTACGCAACCATCGAGGTCGCCCGGCTCATCAGGGATCGCCAGCCGAAACTCTTCGACTATGTGCTGCAGCACCGCGACAAGCGCTCGGTGCTCTCCATGCTGGATACCTCAAACGGTAAGCCGGTACTGCACGTGTCTTCCATGTATCCGTCGGAGCAGGGCTGTTGTGCCCTGGTAGTGCCAGTGGCCGCACATCCGGTGAACCGCAACTCGGTGATCGTCTTTGATCTGAGACAGGATCCGCGGCAGCTGGAGGGGCTGTCTCCGGAGCGCATCCGGGAGCAGCTGTTCAAGCCCTCGGAGGAACGCACGGAGAGCGACGGGCCAAGGCCAGCTCTCAAGGAGATCCGTGCCAACACCTGCCCCGTTGTGGCGCCGGCCGCGCTGCTGAAGGAATTGCCGGAAGAGCGCCTCCAGCGCTTCGGACTCGACCGGGAGGCGCTTCGGGCGAATCTTGATACGCTGAGACGAATGGAGGGGCTGGCCGAGCGCCTCAGGTCCGTCTACGGAGAATCCCCGGAGAACAGTGAACGGGATCCGGATGAGGCGCTCTATTCAGGAGGCTTCATCGGGGATGCCGACCGCCGCCGTCTCCAGGAGATTGTGGAAACACCACCGGGGATTATGGGCGAGCTGGAACCGGCCTTTGAGGATCCGCGTCTGGCAGAGCTGTTCTTCCGGTACCGGGCGCGCAACTACCCGCAGAGCCTCAGTGCCGAGGAACAGGAGCAGTGGGAGCGGTTCCGTTATCAGCGTCTCATGGAGCCGGGACCAGGGTGGCGCAGTCTTCCGGGCTTTTTCGAGGACCTGCAGCAGCGCATGGCCGACTCCTCCCTGAGTCGGCGTGACCAGTTACTGCTGCAGGACCTCCAGTTCTACGGCGAGTCGCTTATTCCGTCCCTGTGACGGTTCGGGGGAAGCTGCCGTCATAGTCCAGGCCCTGGAGTGACTCAGCCTCACGGGGGACATCCCGGTGGGCGTTGATCACCAGGGCTCTGGGGTCCTCAAGAACGGCATTCCGGTAGGTGGCCATCAGCGCTTCATGGTCTATGGCCTTCACGGCTTTGATGAGCTGTTCACGGTTATCAAAGTCGTGGTTTCCGCGGTCGATTTCCTGCCAGTAGCGGTTGGCCACTTGGCTCAGACGGGTGTCGTCCTGCGCCAGACGGCTGACCACGGCCTGCTTCTGCCGCTCGAGTCTTTCCGGGTCAAGGTTTGCCAACCGTTTCTCCTGCTCCTTCAGGAAGGTGGTCACGCTTTCATCGATGCGCTTGAAGCTGTGCCTGGGGGACTGGACGATGAAGCCGATCCCAGGCGCCTCAAGCATCGGATAGTAGGTACCCTGGACGATATAGCCCATCTGCTGATTGGTTCGCAGCCTCTCATAGAAAGGTGAGGACAGAAGCTGAGCGAGCAGACGGAAGCGGGCCTGGGTGGCATAGTCCGAATCCGCGCCCTGGATATAGCGCAAGTACCCCTGGTCCGAATGCCGGACGCTGACATCCAGGCTCTGCTCTTCCGCGGCCAGTTTCCGGACGTGGGCACGGGGTACATCCGTGGGTTCCACATCCTCCATGATCAGACTGGTGACCCTAGAGCGGATATTGAGCGCCGCTGCACGCGTCATGTTGCCGTGGACGAGCATGACCGGATCCAGGGCGCTGTAGAAGCTGGCGGTATGCGCTTCCAGATCCTCGGGGGACAGATCCCCGGCCGCTTCGAGTCGTGTGGCGTGGGAGTAGACGTTAGCAAGCAGCTGCTCATGGATGGCCCCGGACGCGATCTTATAGGGAGGGCGTTCGGCCGCATTGGCGAGGTCATCACGGATCTGCTGGAGTCGTGTACGGATGCTTTCCGGGTCAAGCTCGGGATGGCGCACCCGTTCAAGGACGTCCCCCATGAGGCGGGGCAGTTTGTCGCTGTAACCGCTGAGCTTGACGGTAATGCCCCGAAGGTGGCTGTAGACCTGGTAGTCCAGTCCCGCGATGCGGGCCGGATAGGCGAGGGCATTGAGTTCGTCCCTGACCGTTTCCGCAAGCAGGCGCGTCAGCACCGCATTGCGCGCGGAGCCTGTGGCCGCAGGGGAGCGCAGGGACAGGTAGACGTTGGCACGTGGTGCCTCGAAACGGGTGTCACGGGCGTACCACAGTTCCAGAGGCCCATTGCCGCCCATGGCACGGGGACGGGGCATGTCTTCGCCGGAGACCAGGGACAGGTCCTCCGGAATGAAGGGATTGGGCTCGGGAAGTGCCAGCTGCGCGCTCCGCTCACTCCCGCCGACAAGTTGTTCCGCCTCCAGATCCGTCAGCCGGTAGGGCGTGTTGTAATAGGGCGTGGTCTGCCAGTCATCCGTTTCCTCCACGGGGGCCAGCAGGGACACCAGGACGTTGTCCGGCTGAAGGTGGCTCATCAGCTCCCGGTACACGGAGGGCTCATAGGTCTCGTAGAGCCAGGGGGCGATCACCACATCATCCGGTGCCACACGGTGCAGGCGGCTCGCCAGTGAGCTGGCTTCGTGGATCGGTTTGTCCCGCTCCCGGAAGCGCAGCTCGATGTCGTTGAGTTTCTGCTGCTCCTCAAAATACACTTGGCGGATGCCGTTCTCCCGGATCAGGTCCAGGTAGTCAAAGGTCAGGCGTACCACCTCCCGCCACTGATCGCGGCCGTCAGGCGTCAGCGACATGCTGATGTTCATCATGGCCTGATCGCCGGTGTCCATGCTCTGGCCGGCGGAGAGCTTGTCCACCAGACCGGCCTCCTTGAGGACGGCATGCAGGCTGCCCTGACCTTCGTGCCCAATCAGGTGCGACAGGTAGGACAGCGGTTTGTTGCGGTAGTCCTCCTCCGTGGAGGGAATCGGAAAGGTCAACTGCAGCTGGCGTGTGTCCCGGATTGCATCCACTTCCAGTAGCCGGGGCATCTGGCTGCCTGCGAGGAAGGGCTGCGTATAGCGGGGTGCGTCGTGGCCACGGTTGGCGACCGGCGAGAAGCGGGGAACCACCATGGATTCCAGTTCGTCCAGCGGCTGCGGGCCGATCACCACCAGCTCCATGAGGTTGGCGGAATAGTGCTGCTCGTAGAACTCGACGGTTTCCGCGCGCAGCTCGCCGTCCTCATTGGAGAGGGTGTCCAGATTGCCCACGGTAAAGCCCGCCAGAGGGTGACCTTCGGGGAAAGTCTGCTTGAGCGCCGACCAGAAACGCCGCCCATCATTGCGTTGGTGTGCCGAGAACTCGGAGTTGACCGCATTGCGTTCGCGTTCGATCAGTTCTGCGGCGAAGGTTGGCACCCGGAACTGTTCGGAGAACCGGTCCAGTGCCGGCTCCAGGAACTCGGGCTCGACGTTGAAGAAATAGTTGGTGTCCAGAGAGCTGGTGAAAGCGTTGTGCGAGCCACCATGACTGTTGATGAAGGACTTGTACTCGCCGGGGTCGGGGTAGGTCTCGGTGCCGAGGAACAGCATGTGTTCGGTGAAGTGGGCCAGCCCCGCCCGGTCTTCCGGATCGGCTCCGGCGCCCACATGCACATCCAGCGCGGCGGCGGCCTTGTCGGCCCGGGGATCGGATATCAGCAGGGCGCCCAGCCCATTCTCCAGTGTCAGGTAACGGTAGTCCGCGGTGGCTCCGGGACCGGTCTGTGGTGAGGTCCGCTGGGAGACATCAGCAGCCGCAGACTGTGCGGTGAGGCCCACCAGGGCCCCGAGTGCAAGTCCTGCCAGCCGTGCGGTGGGACGGAGTCTGAATCGAGCGGTCATGGTCGGGGCTCCTTGTCAGTGCAGGGGATCATCCTGATCGCGTTCGGTGCTCTCGGCAACCGCCGCCTCCGCCAGTTCCACCATCTGCTGAGCGCTCAGCTCGCCACTGGCGATCCGATCTAGAATGGAGTGGTAGTCCCGCAGTTGCTGGCGGTAGGGCTCAAACTGTTCCTGGAAGGCTTCGTCGATGGCCTGATAGACCATCTGGATCTGTTCGGCGCGGTCACGCCCATCGTCAGCCGCCTGGTTGATGGCTTTGAGGCAGGCTCTGGCAATGGCAATGTAGGCGTCGTTCTGCTGGTCTTGCATGATGGTGTCGGGTCGCTTGCTCATTGGGAAAGACAGGGTGACGGATTCGACATTAATGCCAATCCGGCCCATTTTCAAAGGAAACCGGCTGCTGTGGCAGCCAATTGTGTCACGTTATTCGGGGAGCATCGCTATGGCGGAACTTGAGGACATGGTCGGCCGGGTGGAATCACTGGTCGCCGCGAAGGACTGGGCTGCTCTGGCGGAACTTGATGACGAGGTCCGCCGGTGTGTGGATGAGGCTGTTGCGGATGCCGGAGAGCTCGGCCAGGAGCGGGTCAGGGCAGGGGTGGAACGGCTTCAGGCCCTCTACGCCCAGGCCCGGGAAGGATCCGAGGAGGAACGTGATGAAGCGGCTGCAGCGTTGCGTGCGAACAACCGGACGCAGAAGGCGGCAAAGGCCTATCTGGACAATCAGTAACCAGGGAACAACAGGATGTTTATAAAAACAGCGTCATAAAATTGACTCCAGCGGTCTCAGCGTCTTAAATGCGTGACAATCCCATGACGAAGAGTTCATGGAACTGTCATTAACGCCTGACCCGAGGCTGCTGCTCCGATGTCCGAGACTGCCACCGTATTTCTCGTTGTGGACGATGAACAGCGTCGCCATGACCTCCGCCTGATTCTGGAATTCATCGGCGAGGATGTGTGCGCCGCGGATCCTGAGCAATGGATCACCACCCTGGAACAGACGGAGACGCTGGGGGCGGTGGTCGTCGATGGCGAGAGCGATGCCGCGGTTGGACATCTCAATGAACTGGCTGAGCGTCAGTCCGGTGTACCTTTCCTGCAGATTGGCGAGCACAGTCTGGAAGGGCTCAGTGCGGAGGCGGAATCCCGCATCATCGCCCGCATCGCCTGGCCCCCGAACTATACCAAGTTCGTGGACTCACTCTACCGCGCCCAGGTGTACCGCGAGCAGTATGCCCGCAATGGCCAGCGTAAACAGCAGCGCGAGGTGCAGCTGTTCCGCAGCCTGGTGGGTACGAGCCGGCGCATCCAGCACGTCCGGCAGCTCATGTCCCAGGTGGCGGACAAGGAAGTCAGCGTTCTGATCACCGGCGAGTCCGGAACCGGCAAGGAAGTGGTGGCGCGCAACCTTCACTATCACTCCCCGCGCCGGGATAAGCCCTTTGTTCCGGTCAACTGCGGCGCCATTCCCGGCGAGCTCCTTGAAAGTGAGCTCTTCGGCCACGAAAAGGGCGCTTTCACCGGAGCGATCAGCTCCCGCGCCGGGCGTTTTGAGCTTGCCGAGGGTGGTACGCTCTTTCTGGATGAGATCGGTGATATGCCGCTCAGCATGCAGGTCAAGATCCTGCGTGTGCTGCAGGAACGCACCTATGAACGGGTGGGCGGCAACCGCACCATCAATACGGATGTGCGGGTGATCGCTGCAACCCACAAGAATCTCGAAACCATGATCGAGAACGGGGAGTTCCGCGAGGACCTGTATTACCGCCTCAATGTCTTCCCGCTGGAAATGCCGGCCCTGCGTGAGCGGGTGGAGGATATCCCGCTTCTCATCAATGAGCTCATCTCCCGCATGGAGAAGGAAAAGCGTGGCTCCATCCGCCTGAATTCCGCCGCCATCATGAGTCTCTGCCGCCATGACTGGCCGGGTAACGTCCGGGAACTGGCGAACCTTGTGGAACGCCTGGCCATCATGCATCCCTACGGTGTGGTGGGGGTCCAGGAGCTGCCCCGTAAGTTCCGTTATGTGGACGATCTCGATGAGTCCCATGAAACCGAGGACTCCGGTATGCCTGCGGGCATTGAGGGCATCAACAATCTGGATTCCCCGGCGCTGCTGCCGGTCAACGGCCTGGATCTGAAGGACTACCTGTCGAACCTGGAAAGGACCCTGATCGAGCAGGCGCTCAACGAGACGGATGGCGTGGTTGCCCGGGCCGCCGAGAAGCTCCGCATCCGCCGCACCACCCTGGTGGAGAAGGTCAGGAAGTACGGTCTCCGGGAAGAGACCGAGTCCTGAGTGGCGACAAAAATTTGGCTGCCACTTCCGTGTCTTTTTCCCAAGCCACTGATCAATCAATAAAAAATCAGAGTGGCATGAAACCTGCTGGCATCTCCCTGAACTGAACAGAACCCGCGCACGGGGCGCGGCGTCGGTACGGGAGAAGCCCATGAGCCAGCAGACATCCGAGCGGAACGAAGCCGCGTCCCACGACAGTGCGGCCGCGGATGCCAACGACAAGGTGACCTCCCTTTTCGGTGCCCGGCAGGAGCCGGAGACCGGCCCAGTGGATGAGGCGCTGGAACTGTTCAACCAGATGTCGCGCCAGATCACGGATTCCTACCGGACGCTGGAGGAACGGGTGAATGATCTGGCGGGGCGTCTCAGCAGCGAGGAGCGCCGCCGCCGTGATGAGCTGGAGGAGCGCGAGAAGGTCGCCAACCGGCTTTCGACCCTTCTGGACGTGCTGCCGGCCGGCGTGGTGGTGCTGGACAGCCAGGGCGTCATCAGCCAGTGCAACCCGGCGGCGGTTGAACTGCTGGAAGAACCCCTGGAAGGCCAGCGCTGGGTGGACGTGATCCAGCGGGCCTTTGCGCCGCGGCGTGATGATGGCCATGAAGTGTCCCTCAATGATGGCCGCCGGGTGAACATCGAGATCCGCTCCATGGATAACGAGCCCGGCCAGCTGATTCTCCTTACCGATCTGACCGAAACCCGTGAGCTGCAGTCACGCCTCGCGCGTTCTGAACGGCTTTCCTCCATGGGCCGGATGGTTGCCTCGCTGGCTCACCAGATCCGTACGCCACTGTCGGCAGCCATGCTCTACGCCGGCCACCTGTATGAAGAGGACCTGGATGCTGAGATGCGCGAGCGCTGTGCCGGCAAGCTGATGGCACGCCTCCAGCATCTGGAGCAGCAGGTCCGCGACATGCTGATTTTCGCTCGGGGGGATATCCGGCTCGCCGAACAGCTGGGTGTCGGCGAATGGGTTCAGGCCGTTGTCCAGAATGCGGAGACGTCACTCCAGACACGCCGGGCCACGCTCACCACACCGGATCACTGGCCAGAGGGGACCATCGCCTGCAATCGCGAGGCCCTGATTGGCGCCTGCCTGAACCTGATCAACAACAGCCTGGAAGCCGGCGCGGATGAGCTGGCGCTCGAGGTTTCCGGGCAGGGCGGCGAGGTCCGTTTCTGTATCACAGACAACGGGCCGGGCCTCTCTCCGGAAGAGGCCGAGCGCGTGACCGAGGCGTTCGTCACCACCAAGTCCCACGGCACAGGACTGGGTCTGGCAGTGGTCAACGCCGTGGTTCAGGCCCACAAGGGGCGTTTTGAGCTGGTTTCGGATGGTCACAGCGGCACCAGCGCCATTATCACGCTGCCGCTGGCCGCGCCGCACAACGGGTGATCCCGGGGATTCATCGGAGAAGTAGTCATGGCGAAACAGAAGATACTGATTGTTGAGGACGACGGGGAACTCCGCGAGGCACTGGTCACCACTCTGGAGGTCAAGCGCTACCGGGTCAGTGAGGCGGCCAGTGGTGAGGAAGCCCTGGAGAAACTGGCTTCGGCACCGGTGGATCTGGTGATCAGTGACGTGCAGATGCCCGGCATGGACGGCATCAGCCTTCTGGCAGAGATCCAGCGCCATCATCCCGGCATTCCGGTACTGCTGATGACCGCCTACGGCCGCATCGAGCAGGCGGTTTCCGCCATGCAGGCCGGTGCCGTGGATTACCTGGCCAAACCGTTTGAGCCACAGGTGCTGACGGACATTGTCTCGCGGGTTCTGGGAGGCCCTGCCTCTACCAGTGCCAACCGCGCCATTGCCGAGGATGCCGCCAGCCGGCGGATGTTCCAGCTGGCCCGCAAGGTGGCCGCCACGGACTCCACTGTGCTGATCTGTGGCGAAAGTGGCACGGGTAAGGAGGTGCTGGCGCGTTACATCCATGACGAATCCAGCCGCGCCTCACAGCCCTTTGTGGCCCTCAACTGCGCCGCTATCCCCGAGAATATGCTGGAGGCGATCCTTTTCGGTCACGAGAAGGGGGCCTTCACCGGGGCACACCAGACGTCGCCGGGCAAGTTTGAGCAGGCCAATGGCGGCACGCTGCTTCTGGATGAGATCTCGGAAATGGAGATCGGGCTTCAGGCCAAGCTCCTGCGGGTCCTTCAGGAGCGCGAAGTGGAACGGGTGGGTGGCCGCCGCAGCATCCAGCTTGATGTGCGTGTGATTGCCACCACCAACCGGGATCTCCAGGAGGATGTGGCCGCGGGCCGCTTCCGTGAGGACCTCTATTACCGGCTGGGTGTGTTCCCCCTGCAGTGGCTGCCGCTGCGCGAGCGCCGTGACGACATCCTGCCGCTGGCGGACCATCTGCTGGAAAAGCACGCCCGTCAGATGCACATGACCGGGGTTACGCTGGACCCCAGTGCACGCCGGGTTATTTACCAGTACGACTGGCCGGGCAATGTGCGGGAGCTGGACAACGCCATCCAGCGGGCCCTGATCCTGCAGCAGGGGCAGGTCATTACGGACCGGGACCTGAGCCTGGACCAGAGCATCACCGGCGCCGCACCGGCGCCGCGATCGGCTGTTCCGGAACCTGATGCGGAAGAGACTGTTGAACCGGGCGCGGAGGCTGACGCGCCTGCCCCCCAAGCCGTTGAGGCAGCCGGTGAGCCCCAGGATGCCTCTCTGGGAGATGACCTGCGCCAACGTGAGTTCCGGATCATCCTGCAGACCCTGCGTGATGAGCGTGGCCGCCGCAAACAGGCGGCCGAACGGCTGGGCATCAGTCCCCGTACCCTGCGCTACAAGCTTGCCCAGATGCGGGATCATGGCATCAACCCTGAAGAGGAGCTGGCGTTCGTCTGACGTCCCTTCCTCCTGCCTGCCCGGGCTCCGGCCCGGGCTTTTTTGTGTCAAAATCACGTCAGCACACTTTTCCATTCCGCCCCTTCCAGCCGGATTTTGCTCAGAAACTCTCTCAAGAGCCTGTAATGGAATGGAAAATTCATTCTGGCCCGTTGTTTGCTTTTCTGTCATCGAGATGAATCTGCCATGGCAGAGCCCTGAGCATTGGGAGAGGAACAATGGTTGAACGAGCTGATGTGAACTCCGTGCTGTCCGATATCCGTGCGCTGCGCGAGCAGATGCAGCAGCGCCAGCAGATCCAGCCGGACCAGCTGCGGCCGGAGCAGATGCAGCCCAGCCAGAAGCCGGGTGAGGCCCAGCAGGGCGAGGGCCCGAGCTTTATGGACACCCTCCAGGGGGCGGTCAATCAGGTTAACGAGTTGCAGCAGACCTCCTCGGACCTCAAGACCCGCTATACCCAGGGTGATCCGGATGTGGACATCACGCGGGTGATGGTCGAGAGCCAGAAAGCTTCGGTGGCATTCGAGGCCACGACCCAGGTGCGTAACCGCGTCGTGCAGGCCTATGAGAAAATCATGAACATGCCGATCTGATTCGGTTCAACGGGATATCCGCCCGCGGGCGGTGTGCGGTGACAGGAGCGCACAATGGCCAACGTACCGGCTGAAACGGAACAGACCAACCCGCCGGCCAGCGGCGGGGGAGGCGGGAGCGAAAGCAGTGCCACTGGAGGTGGCAGCAACCTGCTGATGGGCGTCAACCGGCTGACCCTGTTGCGTCAGGTGGGGCTTATCGTCGGTCTTGCCGCCAGTGTGGCACTGGCCGTGGCACTGGTGCTCTGGGCCCAGGGCTCGGACTACAAGCCCCTGGTGGGCGATATGAGTGAGTATAACCCTGCGGAGCTCACCAATGTGCTGGACAGCGCCGGGGTGGATTACCGGATTGAGCACCGCAGTGGCGCTCTTCTGGTGGCGTCGGGTGACATCCATGAAGCCCGCCTGGCTCTGGCCCGGGAAGGTGTGACCGAGGACAAGGGCATGGGCTTTGAGATCATCATGCAGGATCAGGGCCTGGGCACCTCCCAGTTCATGGAAAAGGCCCGCTTCCACCGCAGCCTGGAAGGTGAGCTGGCCCGGACCATCAGGGCCATGGGCAATGTGCGCAATTCCCGCGTACACCTGGCCATTCCCGAGGATTCCGTTTTTGTCAGTGACAACCGCAACCCCTCTGCCTCGGTCATGGTGGATCTGGGCTCCGGCAGGCGCATGGATGAAACCCAGGTGCGCTCGGTCATCAACCTTGTTGCGGGCAGTGTGCCCCAGATGAGTCGGGAGGATGTCACGGTCGTGGACCAGCGGGGCAACCACCTGTCCGCCAATGTGAACAACGAGAAAGCCCAGGAGATGGCCCAGAAGTTCCAGATGCAGCGGCGCGTGGAGCAACGGCTCAAGGAGCGGGTCGCGGGAATCCTGGCTCCGATCATGGGGCGCGACCGCTTCAACGCGGAAGTGTCGGTGGACATGGACTTCAAGGCAGTGGAGCAGGCCGAGGAGATCTTCAACCCCGAGCAGCAGGCTCTGCGCAGCGAGCAGACTGTGGAAGAGATCAACCGCCAGGGCGAGGCCGGTGGAATTCCCGGCGCGCTCTCGAACCAGCCTCCCGGCGAAGCCGAAGCACCGGAACAGGCCGGCGGCGAGGGCGGCGGCGAAGGGGGCGGCTCCCGGAGTTCGCGGACCTCATCGACCCGCAACTACGAGGTGGATCGGCTGCTGAGCTTCACGCGCAAGGAGCCTGGCTCGGTCAACCGTATGAGCGTGGCGGTAGCGGTGGATGATCTCAAGCGCACCAACCCGGAAACCGGGGAGACCACCAGTGTCGAATGGCCCCAGGCGGAACTGGAGCGCCTGACCCGTCTGGTTCGGGACGCCGTGGGCTTTTCCGCCGCGCGGGGAGACAGCGTGACCGTGGTCAACACGGACTTCGCCGAGCAGCAGGAGCCCGAGATTGAGCCTGTGCCCTTCTATGAGCAACCCTGGTTTCAGGACAGCATCCGCCCGGTGATCGCGGGCCTGGTGATCATTGCGCTGGCCCTCCTTCTGGTCCGGCCCACACTCAAGACCCTGGCCTCCGGCGGTGGTGGTGGGGGCAGTGGTGAGGCTGGTGAGTCGGACCTTGAAGGGCTTGGTGGTCTGGACGATATTGAAGGCAGTGAATCGATCCGCTCGGCCATGGGCAGTGGCGACGATCGGCTTTTGCCCGATACCGGTGAAAGCTATGATAGGGAGCTGAACGCTGTTAAAGGCCTGATTGCGGAAGATCCCGCACGGGTAGCGCAGGTGGTTCGTCAGTGGGTGAACGCGGATGAGTGAGGAAGAGAACACAGCCGGCCGGGCCCAGCCCTCGCGCAAACTGGGCCGCATTGAGCAGGCTGCGATACTGCTGATGACCCTGGGCGAGGAGGATGCTGCGCAGATCCTCAAGCACATGGGGCCGAAGGAGGTCCAGCGGGTGGGGATGGCCATGTCCCAGCTGCAGGACGTGCCCAAGAACGACGTGAACTACGTTGTGGGTGAGTTCTTCGAGGCGGTTGGCGGCCAGACCGGTCTGGGCGTTGGCGCTGATGACTACATCCGGTCGGTGCTCACCAATGCCCTGGGCGAGGAGAAGGCCGGAAGCCTCATTGACCGGATACTGATCGGCGGCAACACCACCGGCCTGGATACCCTCAAGTGGATGGAACCCCGGGCGGTGGCGGACATCATCCGGTATGAACACCCCCAGATCCAGGCAATCGTTGTCTCCTACCTGGATCCGGACCAGTCCGCCGAGATTCTGGCGTCGCTGGATGACAAGGTGCGCCTTGATGTGATGATGCGTGTGGCCTCCCTGGAGTCCATCCAGCCGCAGGCGCTGCAGGAGCTCAACAACATCCTTGAGAAGCAGTTCTCCGGGGGCGCTGGTGGCCAGGCCAGCCGCATAGGCGGTATCCAGCGCGCGGCGGACATCATGAACTACATGGACCGCAGCATCGAAGGCCAGCTCATGGACTCCGTGAAGGACATGGATCCCGATCTGGGCAGCGAGATCGAGGACCTGATGTTCGTCTTCGACAACCTCAAGGACGTGGACGACCGGGGCATCCAGGCGCTGCTCCGCGAGGTTTCCTCGGACGTACTGGTGGTGGCGCTCAAGGGCGCGGAGGACGAAGTGAAGGAGAAGATCTTCAAGAATATGTCCAAGCGTGCCGGCGAACTGCTGAAGGACGACCTGGAGGCCAAGGGGCCGGTCAAGGTCTCCGAGGTGGAGGCGGCCCAGAAGGAAATCATCACCGTTGCCCGGCGCATGGCCGAAAGCGGCGACATTGTGCTGGGTGGCTCCGGCGAGGAAATGCTTTAAATGACCCGCCACTCGCATCGCGACCGGATTCCTTCCGGCGACCTCACTGCCTATGAACGCTGGGAAATGCCGCTGCTCGACGAGAACGGGCAGCGCCGTGCGGGCGTTGAGGACGTGGAACAGGAGACGGTTCAGCCGCTGACCGCGGAACAGCTGGAAGCCATCCACAATGAAGCGCGTGACGAGGGCTACAATGCCGGCTTTGAGGCCGGCAAGACCGAAGGCATGGATCAGGGAGCCCGTGAGGGCTACCGGGTGGGTTATGACGAGGGTCACGCTGCCGGGCATGAGGCTGGGGAACAGCAGGGCCAGGAGGAAGGCCGTGAACGGGTCCGGCAGCAGGAGCAGCGGCTGCAGGAATTGATGGAGGCGCTGACCCACCCGCTACGCCAGGAGGAGGAGGCCACCGAAGCGGCACTGCTCAATCTGGTCATGGCCCTGAGCCGGTCCGTGATCCATCGGGAACTCCAGCTCGACAGCTCCCAGATTGGCAGCATCGTGCGCCGGGCCATCCAGAGCCTGCCTGACAGCGACAGTGACATGCGTATCCGTGTGCATCCGGATGACGCGGAGATGGTGCGCCAGGCGATTGACGGTGTCGCCGGTCATGCCACGGTGGCGCCGGATGAACAGATTCTGCCGGGGGGCTGTATCGTTGCCAGCAGTCGCAGCCTGGTGGACTACACTGTGGAGAAGCGCTTCCAGAAACAGGTCCAGCGGATGCTTGAAGCCCAGCTCAGTGACGGCGGAGATGGGGATCACGGGGAACTGGACGCGGTCATGGGCGAAATGAGCGATTACCACCGGGACGTGCTGGAATCAGGCGGTGAGCCTGACGACGGAAACAGTGACGGCGATGACACTCTCTGACCGCCTGGGCCGGTTTGCCCAGGCACTGCCTGAAGCCAGCGGTCCTGAGCTGAGCGGGCGTCTCACGCGCATGGTGGGGCTGACCCTGGAATGTGTGGGCTGCCCCATGGAAGTAGGCGACCGCTGCCTGATCCAGGCCGAGGACGGCAACCAGGTGGAAGCCGAGGTGGTGGGCTTCGAGAACGACCGGCTCTACCTGATGCCACTGACCGCCATCAGTGGCCTGCGGCCCGGTGCACTGGTCACGCCCATGGAAAGCGCCAGCCGCGTGCCCGTGGGAGAAGGCCTTCTGGGCCGCGTTGTGGACGGCGCCGGAGACCCCCTGGATGGCCAGGGCCCGCTGGAGGCCACGCACTATGTTCCCTTTACCGGCGCCGTCATCAATCCGCTCAACCGCACGCCCATTCGTCAGCGCATGGACGTCGGCATCCGCGCGATCAATGGCCTTCTGACCGTGGGTGAGGGCCAGCGCTTGGGGCTCTTTGCCGGCAGTGGTGTGGGCAAGTCCGTGCTCCTGGGCATGATGACCCGGTTCACCGAAGCGGACATCATTGTGGTTGGCCTCATCGGTGAACGGGGCCGTGAGGTCAAGGAGTTCATCGAGGAGATTCTCGGTGACGAGGGCATTGCCCGCTCCGTGGTTGTCGCTGCCCCGGCGGACGACTCGCCGCTGATGCGCCTGCGCGCGGCCATGCTGACCACTCGCATCGCCGAGTACTTCCGGGACCGCGGCCGCAAGGTGCTGCTGCTGATGGATTCACTCACCCGCTATGCCCAGGCGCAGCGGGAGATCGCGCTGGCGGTGGGGGAGCCGCCTGCGACCAAGGGCTATCCGCCGTCGGTGTTCGCGCGCATTCCGCAACTGGTGGAGCGCGCTGGCAATGGTGAGCGTGAGGGGGGCTCGATCACAGCCTTCTATACCGTATTGACCGAAGGTGATGACCAGCAGGACCCGATTGCGGATGCAGCCCGTGCCATTCTGGATGGCCATATGGTGCTTTCCCGGGAGCTGGCCGAGGAAGGTCACTACCCGGCGATTGACGTGGAAGGCTCCGTGAGCCGGGTCATGCCCCACGTGGTCTCCGCGGACCATCTGCGTCAGGCTCAGCGTTTCAAGCAGCTGTATTCACGCTACCAGCAGTCCCGGGATCTGATCAGTGTCGGTGCCTACCAGAAGGGCGCGGACCCGGAGACGGATCTGGCTATCGACAAAATGCCGGAAATGCGTCAGTTTCTACAGCAGGGGCTCGATGAAAGTGCGGGCTTCACGGAAGCCTCAAAGGCACTGGACGCCATTGTTGGCGGACAGGGGAACGACAATGGCGATGCCGAAACAGGTGCACGGTAATGGGTGATTCATGAAACGGCGTTCGCAGCGGCTGCAGGTGGTTCTCGATATGGAGGACCGACAGGAGCAGGCGGCCCGGGAGCGGTTCCAGACGGCGCAGCAGGCGCTGGCTGAACAGCAGCAGCGGCTCGACGAGCTGGAACGCTACCATGAGGAGTATCAGCACCAGATCCGATCCGAGGCCTCCGGAACCACCTCGGCGGCCAGACTCCAGGCCGGGCAGCAATTCATCAGCCAGCTCGTGGCGGCGATTGCCCAGCAGCAACAGCAGGTGGACCGTTACCGGGCCACGGCGGAGGAGGCCCGGAAGCACTGGCAGGCGGCGCGTCAGCGGCGAGAGGGCATGGCGCGCTATATCGAGACCTGTCGCCGGCGTGAGGCCCGTGAGGACGAGCGCCGGGAACAGAAGGCGCTGGACGAGGCCGCCAACCAGCGCTTTGCCCGTGCCATGCAGCGTCAGGGATAGTGGCAATCGGTCACGTGACATCAGGGCATGTTGATCTATGCTCTGATGAATGACGTGGTCGTGCACGACAGGGGGAACAATGTCGATTACCACAGAGCGTTCCGGGGATGGGTCCGAGCTGACCATCCGGATCGAAGGGCGGTTTGATTTCAGCTCACATCAGGCGTTCCGTCACGCGTACGAGGGCGAGGGACAGGGCATTTCCCAGTACGTGATCGATATGCGGGACACCACCTACCTGGACAGTTCGGCCCTGGGCATGCTTCTGCTTCTCCGGGACTATGCCGGTGGTGAGAAGGCCGATGTCCGTATCGTCAACTGCAACGGGGATGTGCGCCGTATCCTGACGGTCTCCAACTTCGAGCAGCTTTTCCAGATTGACGACTGATGCCGGTTCCGCAACGCCGCTCAGGATACTGATCGCGGACGACAACCAGACGGATCGCATGATCCTCAACGCCATCCTGACCCGGCAGGGCCATGAGGTAATCATGGCGGAGGATGGCGCGCAGGCGGTCGAGGCCTTTGAGCAGCAAAAGCCGCAGATGGTGCTGCTGGATGTGCTCATGCCCAACATGGATGGGTTGGAAGCCGCACGGCGGATCAAGGCGGCTGCCGGTGAGGATCTGGTTCCCATCATTTTCCTGACGTCACTCAGTGACGCCGAATCGCTGGCCTCCTGTCTCGAGGTCGGCGGTGACGACTTTCTTTCCAAACCCTACAACCGGGTGATTCTCCGGGCCAAGATCAACGCCTTCCAGCGCATGCGGGATCTGCACCAGAGTCTGCAACAGGAGCGTGACCGGACCGATCAGCGCAACCATCAGATGATGCGCGAGCAGGCACTGGCCCGCCGGGTGTTCGACAACATTGCCGATCGTGGCTGTCTGGGAGCGGACAATATCCGGTTCGAGGCCTCCCCCATGTCCATCTTCAACGGGGATGTGCTTTTCGCCTCACCCAAGCCGTCCGGCGGTATGCACCTCTTCGTGGGGGATTTCACCGGTCACGGTCTGCCGGCGGCCATCGGCGCCCTGCCCATGTCCGAGATCTTCTATGGCATGACCGCCAAGGGGTTCGCCATCGGCGACATCCTGCGGGAAATCAACCGCAAGCTCCGGAACATCCTGCCAACCGGCTTCTTCTGCTGTGCGGCAATGGTGGATCTCAACCTGCGCTCGGGCCATGCGGAAGTCTGGAACGGAGGCCTGCCCACGGCCTGGATACTCCGTCATGACGGCACCCAGAATGAAATCCGGTCGCGCCATCTGCCCCTGGGGATTCTTTCCGCGGAACGCTTCTCCGCGGCCTGTGAGCGCCACACCCTGGCGTTGGGGGAACACATGCTGCTGGCCACGGATGGGGTCATTGAAAGCTCCAACAGCGAGGGGGAGCTGTTCGGCGAAGAACGGGCGATTGCAGCCATCAACCAGCGCTCCGGGCCATACGGGGGCTTTGAGTGCCTGCGTGAGGCGGTGCACCGCTTCGGAGAAGGGGTGGTGAGCGAGGATGATATCACCATTCTGGATCTGGCCATGGTTCCGGAGTCGGCGTTGAACACGGTGGAGCACGAGGTGCTTCCGGACACCGGGGCCGGGCCGGAACAGTGGCGGCTCCAGTATGACCTTGAGGATCGGACGCTGGCACAGTTCAACCCTGTGCCGCTGCTGCTTCATGTGTGCATGGACGTGCCGGGGCTGCGTCTTTGCAGTGGGGATGTCTACACCATCATCGCCGAGCTGTTCACCAACGCCCTGGAGCACGGCGTACTGCGTCTGCCGTCGGGTCTCAAGGATTCACCCAGTGGCTTCACGCGCTATTACAGCGAGCGTGAACGGCTCCTGGGGCAGCTTGCCAACGGCTGGGTCTCGATCACGCTTGCTCACAGGCCCAGTGAGGATGGCACCGGCGGCACCCTGCTGGTCACGGTTGCCGACAGCGGCCCTGGATTCGATCCGGGTGAGACCGCTCCCTCGCTGGATCATGAGCAGCTTTCAGGGCGCGGCATCGCGCTTGTGCAGACGCTTTGCCATGACGTACGCTGGAATGATACCGGCAACTGCGTGGAAGCAGAATACATCTGGCGTGCCGGGTAGATTCCTGGCAGAAGCTGATCACGGTAGCCGCAATGAGTGAACACCAGCACATTGACCATGATGCTCTCGCGGAGCTGCGGGATGTCATGGAGGATGAGTTTGCCATCCTTGTGAATACCTTCCTTCAGGATGCGGATGATCGCCTGGAGCAGCTGCGCGCGGGGGCGGCCTCGGAAGACGCCGAGGAAGTCCGGAAGATGGCACACAGTTTCAAGGGCAGCTGCATCAATATCGGCGCGCCGGAACTGGCCGAGCGCTGCCGGACTGCGGAGCAGCTTGGCCGTGATGGCGATCTCTCCGACATCCATGACTGCATCAGTGCGATTGAGGCGGAGCTGGGAGCAGTCCGCCAGGAACTGGCGCATTTTCGGGATGGATAATTCCCCCGCATTTCCAATCTGGCCTCCAAATTGCTTGCATGGCGTTAAGTCTTGAACTGATCCATTCAGGAGGCAAGGTTCTGCCATGCAAATGCCCGATATTCTCTCCCCCGAGACCGCGTCCGTTTCCGGCCGCTCCGGTAATGGTGCCGATGGCAAGGGTGCTGACGCATCCGCCTTCGGCGAACTCCACCGTGGCCTCATGGGCAAAGGCAGTGACGGCCTGAAGCCCGGCGATGTATTGCGCAATGCGGAAGGCAATGTGGTCGGTCGTATCGTAAGGGGCGATGGCGGTGACTTGCGCCTGGCTCTTGAGGGACGCGAGGGGCCGGGCATTCCGCTGGAAAAGCTGTCTAACCTGCTGGAGGAACAGGAGGGGAGCGGGCTTGAGGCACTGCAGGCTCTTTTCTCGGGCGGATTGGATGTCAGTCCGGAAGCCGGAGGCGAGGCGGACTGGCTGCAGCAGCTTGAGAACCTGACCAGTGGCGAGCAGCAGGGCGTTCTGGCAGCCCTGGCTGGGATCAATGGGCTGCAGGGCAGTAGTCAGGGCAATGGGAGCGAGGCATCCTCGAACAATGGGGGAGGCAATGGGTTGCCGCTGGGTGAGCTCCTGGGGAAGGGAGCCAGTGCGCCCGGAATCAGTGATGGCAGTGCCCGCAACAGCACCAGCAATTTCCTGCAGAACCTGCTTTCCGGCATGGCATTGAATGGCCCGAACGGGCAGAGCAGTGAGGCCAGCAGCACCGATCTGCGTTTTGAGGGGTTGCGCCTGGTTGCGGTGGAGAACAGTGGTGGCCAGGAGTCAGGGAGCCGCAGCAGTGAGGCGTTGGGGCTGACCCAGCAGAGCTTCACCCGTTCCGAGGCGGCCCGTGATGCCACCCTGCGGCACTACACCACAACCGTCGAAACTCCGGTACAGAACCAGAAGCAGTGGAGTGAGCAGGTTGCCGGCAAGATTGCCTGGCTGGCCGGGCGCAGCATCCAGTCTGCGGATATCCAGTTGAACCCGCCGGATATGGGGCCGATCGAGGTTCGCGTCTCGGTCCAGAATGATCAGGCCCAGGTGACCGTCAATGCCCAGAATGCCCAGGTGCGGGAGATGCTGGAACTCAACAGCAGCCGACTGCGGGAAATGCTTGAACAGGAGGGGCTCAACCTGGCTGACTTTGATGTCTCCGGCGAGGCTGCGGGAGGTGACGGCGAGGAAGCCGCGGAAGGGGAATCCGGTGAGCGTGACGGCTCCGGTCCGGCCAGCGGCGCCGGCGAAACGGTTGCGACCGGTGAGTCCACCATCACCCTCGACGATGGCATTGATACCTATGCGTGAGGCCGGGGCTGGCCCTGACCCGATCCGGTCAACTATATTGATGGCACACGAATTGCTGTCCTTGGGCAGCTGTCACTGAGCGACGGGATTACGGCATGGCCGGGAACGGTAAAGGCGGCAAGTTCAAAACCATTATCATCGCAGTTCTGGGTGTGATTCTGGCAGTTGGTGTGTCGGTAGCCGGTACCCTCTGGTTTCTGGGTGAAACCAGCTTCGGAGGCGGCAGCGGCAACAGCCAGGAGCAGAGTGAAGCCCATACGCCGGCCAGCTATTTCGAGTTAGCGGACCCGCTGGTGGTGTCGGTGAGCGGGAACCAGCAGCGTTATCTGCAGCTGCATCTGGCGTTTGTCATGCGCGGGCATGATGTCTCTGAGGCGCTTGAACGCCATCGCGCGACTGTACGCAGCCGGCTCAGAGGGCTGCTGCAGCGGCAGTCGTTCAAACAGCTCCGGACCCGCGAGGGCAAGCAGGCACTGCTCGAGGATATGCGCGACGCCGTGAACGCTGTACTCAAGGCGGAAAACGCGTCTTCGATTGAGCGGGTACTGTTCACCAACTTTGTCATGCAGTGACCCGGGGATACGGACCCGGGCTGGGGAATAATCATGCAGGATCTGCTGTCGCAGGATGAAATCGACGCGCTGCTCCACGGTGTTGACGATGGCGACGTGGACACCGATGACGAAGAGGATACGGGTGAAGCCAAGACCTTTGACCTGGCGACCCAGGACCGTATCGTCCGCGGCCGCATGCCGACGCTGGAGATGATCAACGAACGGTTTGCGCGCTACACCCGGATCAGCCTGTTCAATCTCCTGCGTCGCAACGCGGATGTGGCTGCGGCCGGCATCCAGATCATGAAATTCGGGGAATACATCCATACCCTGTTCGTGCCCACGAGCCTCAACCTGGTCAAAATGCGGCCGCTTCGGGGCACGGCGCTCTACATCATGGACGCCAAGCTGGTGTTCAAGCTGGTGGACAACTTCTTCGGAGGGGAGGGGCGCCACGCCAAGATCGAGGGCAGGGAGTTCACGCCCACCGAGACGCGCATTGTACAGATGGTGCTGGAGCAGGTGTTCCAGGACATGAAGGAAGCCTGGAGCGCGGTGTTCAAGGTGGACTTTGAGTATCTGTCGTCGGAGGTGAACCCCTCTATGGCGAACATCGTCAGCCCCAGTGAGGTGGTGATTGTCAGCACCTTCCAGATTGAGCTGGACGGCGGTGGTGGTGAGATGGACATCGCTATTCCCTATTCAATGGTTGAGCCCATTCGCGAGCTTCTGGACGCCGGCGTTCAGAGTGACGTGGACGAGGTTGATGAACGCTGGGTCAACGCCCTGCAGGAGGACATCAAGGAAGTCGAGGTGCCGGTCAACGTGACCGTGGCCGAGCGCCAGATTTCACTGCGTGAGGTCGCGCAGTTCGAGGCGGGTGACATCATTCCCATCGACATGCCCGAGGACGCCACCATGACCGCCAACGGCATTCCCATCTACAAGGGGAACCTGGGCACCCGTGACGGCAATATGGCGCTGCGGGTCACGGATCAGATCAAACGGCCCGAGACCACCAACAAGCTGAAGGTTCAGGACAATGGCTGAAGACGAACACAACGGCAACGGCGAGGAAATGACCGAGGACGAGAAGCTCGCCGCCGAATGGGAGCAGGCCATGGGTGACGCCGGTGAAGGCGAGGCCTCAGGCGGTGAGGATGACCGGGGTGATGAATGGGCGGCTGCCATGGCGGAAGCCGGTGGCAGTGGCGAGGGCGGTGCCAGTGGCCGCAGCGAGGATGTACGCCAGGCGCCCATGCAGGACTTTACCCATGAGCCCGAGCCCGGCGGGGAGCAGCACCCGGATCTGGATGTGATCCTGGATATTCCGGTGACCATCTCCATGGAAGTGGGTAATACCAGCATCCCGATCCGCAACCTGCTCCAGCTCAATCAGGGCTCGGTGATTGAGCTGGACCGGCTGGCCGGAGAGCCACTGGATGTGCTGGTCAACGGTATGCTGATCGCCCACGGTGAGGTGGTGATGGTGAACGAGAAGTTCGGCATCCGCCTCACCGATGTGATCAGCCCCTCCGAACGCATCCGCAAGCTGTCCAAATGAACCTGTCGGTGCTTTACGCTCGCTGGACGCTGGGCCTTGCCGGGCTTATGCCACTTCTGGTTAAGGCCCAGGAAGCACAGCAGGAAACCGGCGGGGACGGAATCGGCGCCAGCACGCCGGACACCATGACGACTGCGCTCACCCTGGGAGCCGGGCTGATCGTGGTTTTGGCGTTCATCCTCTTCAGCGGCTGGATCGCCCGTCGCGTCCAGGGCCTGGGCGGCGTCAATACTCAGGCGCTCAAGGTGGTCGCGGTCCTCTCTGTCGGCCAGAAAGAACGTGTGGCGCTTGTTGAAGTTGGCGATAAACAGATACTTATAGGCATTACGCCACAATCGGTACGAACCCTGCATGTCTTTGATGAACCCGTTGTCACCGGGGCGCAATCCGCGGCCAGTGGTGACTTCGCCCGTAAGCTCCAGCAGGTGATGGGGCGCGGCGCAACGGGAGGTTCCAATGACGTGTAGGGGGATCATCCATGACATCGAGGTACGCCTGGATAACGGGGGCACTGCTGCTGTTCGCCCCCTTACTGGCTCAGGCCGCGCCTGAGGGCATCCCGGCGCTCTCGCTCACCACCACCGAGGACGGCGAACAGCAGTACTCCGTAACCCTGCAGATTGTGGCGCTGATGACGGCGCTGAGCTTTCTGCCGGCGGCACTGATGATGATGACGTCCTTCACCCGCATCATTGTCACCTTCGCCATCCTGCGCCAGGCCATCGGGCTCCAGCAGACCCCCTCCAACCAGATCCTGATCGGGCTCGCGCTCTTTCTCTCGATCTTCATCATGTCGCCGGTGTTCGAGCGCGCCAACCAGGAAGCGCTCCAGCCCTATCTCAGTGGGGACATGGCCCCGATGGAGGCGGTTGAGAGTGCCAGCCAGCCCTTCCGCGAGTTCATGATTGGCCAGACCCGCAAGACGGACCTGAATATGTTCGTCCGGATCGCGGGCGAAGAGGACAGCTATGAGGGGCCCGAGGACGTGTCCTTCTGGATTCTGATGCCGGCGTTTGTCACCAGTGAGCTCAAGACCGCATTCCAGATCGGGTTCATGCTGTTCATCCCCTTCCTGATCATCGACATGGTGGTGGCGAGCGTGCTCATGGCCATGGGCATGATGATGCTCTCGCCGATCATCATCTCGCTGCCGTTCAAGATCATGCTGTTCGTGCTGGTGGATGGGTGGGCCATGGTGATGGGCACGCTGGCGGCCAGTTACGGGATATAGAGGGGAGGCCGAGTATGACACCGGAACTGGTAATCGAACTGATGCGGGATGCCCTCTGGCTGATCGTGCTGATGGCGCTGGCGATCATCGGTCCCGGCCTTCTGGTGGGGCTGGTGGTTTCCACGTTCCAGGCGGCGACCCAGATCAACGAGCAGACCCTGAGCTTCCTGCCACGGCTGATCGTGACCCTGCTGGTGCTGATCGTGTGGGGGCCCTGGCTGCTGACCCTGTTGCTGGATCACACCAATGAACTGATCAACAACATTCCGAACCTGATCGGGTAGGGCCATGCCGATAGAGCTGGGACCGGATGCAATCGGGCAATGGCTGGGGCAGTTCCTCTGGCCGCTGTTCCGTATCGGCAGTTTCCTGATGGTGATCCCGATCTTCGGGACCCAGCTGGTCACCGCGCGTATCCGCATTGGGCTGGCGCTGGTGATGACGGTGCTGGTGATGCCCATGCTGGGGGATGTGCCGGTGCTGGATTCGATTTCGCCGGAAATGGCGGTGATCTCGATCCAGCAGGTGCTGATCGGCAGCGCGATGGGGTTTGCGGTCTACATGCTGTTCCAGCTGTTCGTGGTGGCGGGCCAGATGATCGCGATGCAGATGGGGCTCGGCTTTGCGTCCATGGTGGATCCTGCCAATGGGGTGAACGTGCCGGTGCTTTCCCAGTTCTACCTCAACGGCATCACGCTGCTGTTCCTGGCGATGAACGGGCACCTGGTGCTGTTCGATGTGCTGGTCGAGAGCTTCAACACCATACCCATCGCAACAGACGGCCTGGCCATCGAGTCCTTCCGCCAGCTTGCCCACCGCATGACCTGGCTGTTCGCCAGCGCCATGCTGCTGGCGCTGCCGGCGATGGCGGCGGTGCTGATCGTCTACATTTCGTTCGGCGTGATGACACGCGCGGCGCCCCAGATGAACATCTTCGCCATCGGCTTTCCGATCGCGCTGCTGTTCGGGCTCTTCGCCAACTGGGTTCTGGTGCGCGATCTGGCTCCGCATTTCCAGGAATTCAGCCGCGAGACATTCATCTTCCTGCGTGAGATGCAGCAGACCTGATCCGGAGGGCATTCCATGGCGGAAGGTGGTGGCGACGACAGCCAGGAAAAAACGGAAGACCCGACGCCGAGACGGCTTGAAAAGGCCCGGGAGGAGGGGCAGGTTCCACAGTCCAAGGACCTGGGAACCGCGCTGGTCCTGATGGCCGGCGCCACAGGCTTGCTGCTGTTCGGGGGTGCCATCGGCGGCGAGCTCAAGCAGATGTTCGAGTTCAATTTCGCGCTGGAGCGGGGTCAGATTTTTGACACCTCCCAGATGCTCCAGCACCTGGGCCAGTCCGCCACCACTGCCGCGCTTGCGCTGACGCCGCTGCTCATCGCGCTTGCCGTGGCGGCATTTCTGGGGCCGATCATGCTCAGTGGCTTTCTCCTCTCCGGCAAGGCCGTGGCCCCGCAGCTCAGCCGCATGAGCCCGATCAAGGGGCTGGGGCGGATGTTCGGCATCCGCTCCCTGGTAGAGCTGGGTAAGAGCGTGGCCAAGGTCTCGCTGGTGCTTCTCATTGCCGTAGCGATTCTGGATATCCGCACGGAAGACCTGCTTGCAATATCGAGTGAATCCCCCAACCGTGCCACCGAGCATACGCTCTGGACACTGGCCTGGAGCTTCTTCCTGCTGTCCTGTTCCACCATCATCATCGCCGTGATTGATGTGCCCTTCCAGATCCACGATCACCAGAAGAAGATGCGGATGTCCAAGCAGGAGGTAAAGGACGAGTTCAAGGAGACCGAGGGCAAACCCGAGGTCAAGCAGAAGGTCCGTCAGCTGCAGCAGGAGATGACCCAGCGGCGCATGATGGAGGATGTGCCCAGCGCGGACGTGGTGATCACCAACCCGGAACACTACGCCGTGGCGCTGAAGTACGACGGCAAGAGCATGGCAGCGCCGGTGGTCGTGGCCAAGGGGGCGGACGAGATCGCTACCAAGATCATGGAGATCGCGCGGGAGCACCGGGTGGATGTGCTGCGCACGCCGCCGCTGGCACGGGCCGTCTACCACAACGCGGAGATTGGCGAGAACATTCCCGAAGGCCTCTACATGGCCGTGGCCCAGGTTCTGGCCTACCTCTTCCAGCTCCGGCAGTACCGCCGCAATGGGGGTAAGAAACCGGTCATGCCGGCGTTGCCGATTCCTGATGACCTCAAACGCGATGAATGACGGATCTGGTATGGCGCTTGCACTAACCATCCTGTAACCCGGTTTGGCGCCAGAAAAACGGCGCCCTGATCACTTATCAGCGCTTGGAGGTACCGGACGGTCATGGATCGGGCGGGGGCAATCGACCAACTCAGAGGCCTGAAGGGCATTCTGGACGGGAATGTCGCGATCCCGTTCATGCTCATGGTGCTTCTGGGCATGATGACCCTGCCCATTCCGGTCTTCCTGCTGGACGTGGCCTTCACTTTCAATATCGCCCTGTCGCTGGTGATCATCCTGGTGGCGATCTACGCCATGCGGCCCATGGATTTCGCGGCATTCCCAACGGTGCTGCTGGTGGCCACACTGCTGCGGCTGGCGCTGAACGTGGCGTCCACCCGGATCGTGCTGCTGCACGGGCACGAAGGCGGTGCCGCCGCGGGCAAGGTGATCGAGTCCTTCGGTGAAGTGCTGATCGGCGGCAACTACGCCGTGGGCCTGGTGGTGTTCGCCATCCTGATGATCATCAACTTCATCGTGGTGACCAAGGGCGCGGGCCGGGTCTCCGAGGTCAGTGCCCGGTTCACACTGGATGCCATGCCCGGCAAACAGATGGCCATCGACGCCGACCTCAACGCCGGGCTGATCAGCCAGGACGAGGCCCGGGACCGCCGGGCCGAGGTGGCCGGTGAGGCGGATTTCTACGGTTCCATGGATGGCGCTTCCAAGTTTGTGCGTGGCGACGCCATTGCTGGCCTTCTGATCCTTTTCATCAACATTGTCGGTGGCGTCAGCATCGGCATGTTCCAGCACGGGCTGGCTTTCGGTCAGGCGGTTGAGAACTACGCGCTGCTGACCATCGGTGACGGCCTGGTCGCCCAGATCCCCTCGCTGCTGCTCTCCGCCGCTGCCGCCATCATCGTGACGCGGGTGGGCAAGTCCCAGGAGATGAGCTCCCAGGTCGTCGAGCAGATGTTCTCCTCCCCGAACGCCATCGGCATTGCCGGCGGCATCCTGATCGGACTCAGTCTGATCCCGGGCATGCCCACGGTGGCGTTCATGGGCCTGGGGGGCATGGCGGTGGCTGTCGCCTGGTTCATCTGGAAGCGCGGCCAGCAGGTTGTTGAGGAAGGTGCCGGCAGCGCGCCGGTGGCCCGTCAGGCCGCCGGTGGTGAGGGTGGCGGCGCCCAGCAACGGACCATCACTGAGGACCAGCAGCAGGCATTGCCCGGTGGCGGCACCGGGGAAACCAAGGAGCTGGCCTGGGAAGATGTGGTCAGTGTGGACATTGTCGGCCTTGAGGTCGGGTACCGGCTGATCCCGCTGGTGGACAAGAATCAGGGGGGGCAGCTGCTGGCACGGATCAAGGGTGTGCGCAAGAAGCTTTCCCAGGATCTGGGCTTTCTCATGCCCTCGGTTCACATCCGCGACAACCTGGATCTGATGCCCAACGTCTATCGCATTACCCTGATGGGCGTGACGCTGGCGGAAGCGGAGATCCATCCGGACCGGGAGCTGGCTATTGATCCAGGGCAGGTGTTCGGCAAGGTCGAGGGGATTGCCGGTAAGGATCCGGCATTCGGCCTGGATGCCACCTGGATTGAGCCCGCCCAGCGTGATCAGGCGCAGACGCTTGGCTACACCGTTGTGGACGCCTCCACCGTGGTTGCAACCCACCTGAACCAGGTGCTGCAGGAGCATGCCCACGAGCTGCTGGGCCACGAGGAGGTCCAGAAGTGGCTGGACCAGCTCGAGAAGGCCTCGCCCAAGCTGGCCGAGGAGTTGGTGCCCAACACCGTTTCCATCAGCCTGCTCCTTAAGGTGCTGCAGAACCTGCTGCTGGAGGAGGTGCCGATCCGGGATATGCGCAGTATCGCCGAAGCCATTGTCAATGTTCAGCCACGCAGTCAGGACCCGAGCGTTCTGACCACCGCGGCGCGTAAATCGCTCAAGCGCATGATCGTGCAGAAGCTGGTTGGCAATGAGAGCGAGGTTCCGGTGATCACGCTGGATCCGCAGCTGGAACAGATGTTGCTTAAGTCTGTACAGCAGGGTCAACAATCCGGCACGGCCGATGATATCGGCATGATCCTGGAGCCCAATATGGTCGAGAAGCTCCAGCGCTCACTCTCGGATGCGGCCCAGAAACAGGAGGCGGTTGGCAAACCCGCCATCCTGCTGGTATCGGCCCCCCTGCGACCGGTACTGGCAAGGTTTGTCCGGTATGGGGTGGAACGGCTGCACGTTCTTTCCTATCAGGAAATTCCGGAGAACAAGCAGGTCACGATTGTGTCATCCATTGGCCAATAAACTGACGGCGGCGGAGGTTCCCTGCCATGCAAGTCAAACGCTTTTTTGCTCCCACCATGCCCGAGGCGTTGCGGATGGTCCGCAGTGAAATGGGTGATGATGCGGTGATCCTCTCTAGCAAGCGGGTGGAAGACGGCGTCGAAATCGTGACGGCACTGGATTACGACGAGGGTGAGGTCCGAAGCCAGCTCGGCGTGGCGGACGAGGACAAGGCCAACGCCGCGCGTCTGGCCGAGCTTCAGGCGGAGAAGCACCGTAATCTGGAGGAGGCCATGGCGAAATCCCGTGCCCACATCAGCGAGGTGCAGCAGCGCTCGCACCACGGCCAGGAGCCGGTGGGGCCAGCGGCCGTTGGCAGTTCCGAGTCTGGGAGGGAGACGGAAAACACCCCATCTCCCGGCGGGGAGGGCGATGCGTTGAGCTCCATGCGGGCCGAGATCCATTCCCTGAGGGATATGCTTCAGCAGATGAACGGCCAGCAGGGCACCGCGACGCCCGGTGAAAAGACCCAGGGCGTGGTCGAGCAGCGTCTGTCGGACCGGCTCCAGGATCTTGGGCTGCCGCGCGATCAGGGCCGTGAGCTGGCTGCTGAACATGGCCAGGGGCGGCTCGACGCCGGGTGGAAGAGCGCGCTCAAGGCTCTGGCGGCCCGAGTGGAAACCGTGCGTGAGAATCCACTGGAACGTGGCGGCATCTACGCCCTGCTTGGCCCCACCGGCTCCGGAAAGACAACCACCATCGGCAAGATGGCGGCGCAGTTCGTGCTGCGTCACGGTGCGGAAAAGCTGGCGTTAGTGACCACGGACCGCTATCGTGTGGCCGCCCATGAGCAGCTGTTCGTGTTCGGGCGCATTCTGAATGTGCCGGTGCGGGTGGTGGACGAGGCCAACAGCCTGGATGCCATTCTGGATGATCTGTCGGACCGCAAGCTGATCCTGATTGATACGGCTGGCCTCACGGCAGCGGATCGTGGCTGGCAGGAGCAGATCGAGGAGCTGGTCAGCAGCCGCCATCCGGTGCGGCCCTATCTGCTGATTTCGGCGACAAGCCAGCCGCGCATTATGCAATCCACGTGGCATTGCTATAATGCCGTTGGGTTGGCGGGCTGCATCCTGACCAAGACGGACGAAGCCCTGACGCTTGGCGAGGTGGTGGGCTTTGCGGCGCAGAGCCGGTTGCCGGTCGCGTTCTACACCAACGGTCAGAAGATTCCCGACGACCTGCACCGCGCGGGCGCCGGGGATCTGGTCAAGCAGGCGGTGCGCCGTCACCAGGCACTCAATCGCGGTGAAAGCGCCATGGCCGAGGGCGCCTGACATGGGATCGGGCGTCTCCTCACAATGCAACAGCAACAGGACGGGAGAGCCCATTCCGCATGAGTAAACCGGTACAGGTGATCGCGGTCACCGGGGGCAAGGGCGGTGTCGGCAAGAGCAACGTCTCGGTCAACCTGGGTATAGCCCTCAGTGAGATGGGCCAGCGCGTTGTGGTTCTTGATGCCGACCTCGGGCTGGCGAACATCGATGTGCTGCTGGGGATCAGTGCCACCTACAATATTTCCGATGTGCTCGCCGGGGAATGCAGCCTTACGGACATCCTAGTGGACGGCCCCGGGGGTATCCGCATCGTGCCCGCCTCCTCCGGCACCCAGCGCATGACCAATCTCAGCCATATGGAGCATGCCGGTCTCATTTCCGCCTTCAGTGAACTCGGCGATGACATCGACGTACTCATAGTAGACACGGCGGCTGGGATCTCGGAGTCCGTGGTCAGTTTTCTGAGGGCTTCCCAGGAACTGATGCTGGTGGTGAATGATGAGCCCACTTCCATCACCGATACCTATGCCCTGATCAAGCTGATGAATCGGGACTATGGCACCCACAGGTTCCGGGTACTGGCGAACATGGTGCGCACGGAGCAGGACGGCAAGGCTCTTTACGACAAGCTCTACCGGGTCACTGAGCGGTTTCTGGACGTTGCCCTGCAGTATGTGGGCAGCATTCCCCTGGATGAACAGGTGAAGAAGGCCGTTCGCCGGCAGAAGACGGTCATGGAGCTGTACCCGAATGCCAAGGCATCCCAGGCATTCCGGGATCTGGCGAAGAAGGTGGATCAGTGGCCGCTGCCATCATCGCCAAGGGGGCATCTTGAATTTTTTGTTGAACGGCTTGTGCAGGACTGACAGGGCGTTCCATCCTTGAGCAGGGGCTTACGGGAGTGGCCAAACCATGACGCAGTCCGGGCCGCTGGATCTCTATACACAGACGCGCCGGGCGGATGTGGATGAGCTTGTCGAGACCCACATGCCGCTGGTCAAGAAGATCGCGTTGCACCTGATGGCGCGCCTGCCGGATCATATCCAGCTTGAGGATCTGATGCAGGCGGGCATGATCGGGCTTCTGGAGGCGGCACGCCGGTATGAGTCCGGCCAGGGTGCGACCTTCGAGACCTATGCGGGCATCCGGATCCGCGGCGCCATTGTGGATGAGATCCGACGTGGGGACTGGGTGCCCCGCTCAGTCCACCGCAATGCCCGCCGTATTTCCGAGGCCATCCAGACGGTTGAAAGCCGGGAAGGACGTGATGCAAAGGACGCTGAGATCGCCGATGAGCTGGGCGTGTCTCTGGATGACTACCACAGCCGTGCCAGTGATGCGACCACCGGCCGCCTGTTCAGCCTGGATGAGCTGACGGAGAAAAACGAACACATCAATGATCAGGCCCCGCAGGAAGGACCCGAGGGCGAGCTTCAGGATGCGGATTTCCGACGTGCGCTGGCCGGTGAGATTGATCAATTGCCGGAACGGGAGCGGCTGGTACTGTCGCTCTACTATCAGGATGAGCTCAACCTGAAGGAAATCGGTGCCGTGCTGGAGGTCAGCGAGTCACGGGTAAGCCAGATCCACGGTCAGGCTGCGGCGCGGCTGCGGGCCCGCATGCTCGAACGTACCGGGGGCTGACTGGTTAGATTTCGACAAACGTCTAGACTGTGAAAGTGAGTGTTGGTGCACGGGCCGCCCAGGCAGACGTGACAACAACCGGAGTGTTTGGAGGCTGTTTTGGACAAGAACATGAAGATTCTTGTTGTGGATGATTTCTCCACGATGAGACGGATCGTGAGGAACCTGCTGCGCGACCTCGGCTTCAACAACATCGAGGAGGCGGATGACGGTAATACCGCGCTGCCGATGCTGCGCAACGGCAAATTCGACTTCCTGGTGACTGATTGGAACATGCCGGGTATGAGCGGTATGGAGCTGCTTCAGGCGGTCCGGGCGGATGAGAACCTCAAGCATCTGCCGATTCTGATGGTGACCGCTGAGGCGAAGCGGGACCAGATCGTGGCCGCCGCCCAGGCGGGGGTGAACGGCTATGTGGTCAAGCCGTTCACGGCCGCGGTGCTCAAGGACAAGATCGAGAAGATATTTGAACGCGTCGAGTGAACCAGGTGCAGATGGCATGAGTGAGCTCAACCGGGAAGACATTACCGAGGAAGTGGCTGAGGAACTCAAAGCGCACGCCGCTGGCCTCAAGGAAGCCCTCGATCAGGGCAATATCAGCGATGCCATGCAGCGCATCGCTGAGCTGGGTGAGGTGCGCGACCGCAGCCTCTACCGTGAGGTTGGGCGCCTGACACGCAGCCTCCATGAAGCCCTGCGCAATTTCGAGATCAAGGCCGAGAGCCGTGAGCAGCAGGAAGAGCTCTCCAAAATGGCGGATGCGTCGGACCGCCTGGATTACGTGGTTCAGCTGACCAGCCGCTCGGCCAACCGGACCATGGACCTGGTCGAGGACACCATGCCGGTAGCTTCCAACCTGCGCGAGGAGGCCAATGCCATCCGCGAGGACTGGGGAAGGCTGCGTCGCCGCGAGATGAAGCCGTCCGAGTTCCGGGAACTCTACCAGCGGATCGATGCCTTTCTGGATCGCATTGTCTCGGACTCGGATCGTCTGCATGGCAATCTTTCCGAGATTCTTCTGGCGCAGGATTTCCAGGACCTCACCGGCCAGGTGATCCAGCGGGTGACCTCGCTGGTGAAGGAAGTGGAGGATCATCTGGTGAAGCTGATGGTCATGGCCAGTGATGTGGACCGCATTACCGGTGTGGTCCACGATCAGGAGGAGGGCAGTCAGGAAGACGGCGTCAGCAGCAAAGGCGAGGGTCCCCAGATCGACGACTCGCAGCAGGATGTGGTTTCCGGACAGGACGAGGTTGACGACCTGCTGTCCAGTCTCGGCTTTTAAGGAGACGTTGCATGGCGTTGGATGCGGACGAAGAGATCCTCCAGGACTTCCTGGTTGAGTCCGGTGAGATACTGGAACAGCTCTCTGAACAGCTGGTTCAGCTTGAGAACAACCCCGATGATATGGATCTGCTCAATGCCATTTTCCGGGGGTTCCACACCGTCAAGGGCGGTGCGGGTTTCATGCAGCTGGATGCCCTGGTGGACTGCTGTCACAAGGCTGAGAATGTCTTTGACACGCTGCGTAACGGCGGACGCACCGTCGATTCGAACCTGATGGATGTGGTGCTCAAGGCGCTGGACGTGGTCAATACCCAGTTTGACGAGGTCCGCAGCCGCGAGGCGCCCACACCCGCCGACCCACAGCTTCTTGAACAGCTGGCGCGGCTGGCGAAACCGGAAAGCGAGGATACCGGTGGCGCCGGATCCGCCCAGCCGGCCGGGGGGCAGCAGGCAGGACAAGAGGCCGGGGGCCAGGAAGGGGATATCACCGACGATGAGTTCGAGCAACTGCTTGATGCCATCAACCCCGGGGACCAGGAGGCTTCTGGCGGTGCGCCTGCGGGTGAGTCCACCGGCTCGGGAGGTGCGGGCTCATCGGACGATGATGATGACGAGATCAGCGAGGATGAATTCGAGGCCCTGCTGGATCAGCTTCACGGTGAGGGGAAGCACGCCGGTGCGCCGGCGGATCCGGATGCCATCAGCACCGGGGGTAGCGGTGCTGATGGCGGCGGGAACTCAGAGGCCGTAGACGAGACCCAGTCCAGCGGCAGTGACGATGAAATCAGTGAGGATGAGTTCGAATCCCTGCTGGATGAGCTGCACGGTCCCGGCCAGTTCAAGCCGGATGCGGCGGAGACCGCCGGCCAGGGTGGCGCCTCTGGGAGTGAACCCGAAGCGCCCGCCTCGGCGGCTCCTGAGAAGGAGAGTGCCGCCCCTTCACCCGATAAAGGCCAGGCGGCCAGTGCCGGAAGCGCTGGTGCGACGGCTCCGCCGGACGAACCGGCCCGGTCCGCGGGCGGAGGCGCGGGCGGAGGCGCCGGCGGAGGGCAGAAAGGCGGAGACCAGAAGCCCGCTTCCGGTGGTGGGGGCGGTGGCAAGGACCAGGCTGCTGCTGCCGCGGAGTCCACTGTCAGGGTGGATACCCGTCGTCTCGATGACATCATGAACATGGTGGGTGAGCTGGTGCTCATCCGTAACCGGCTCAAGCGCCTCAGTGATGAACTGGAAGACGGGCGCGTTCAGAAGACGGTGTCCAATCTGGATGTGGTTACCGGGGACCTGCAGTCTTCCGTGATGCAGACCCGGATGCAGCCGATCAAAAAAGTGTTCGGGCGCTTCCCCCGGGTTGTCCGGGACCTGGCGCGCAGCCTCGAGAAGGAAGTGAACCTCAGCATGAGCGGTGAGGACACTGATCTCGACAAGAACCTTGTCGAAGCCCTTTCCGACCCGCTGGTGCACCTGGTCCGCAACGCCGTGGACCATGGCGTCGAGATGCCGGATGAGCGCGAGCGCAACGGCAAGCCGCGCGTCGGCCGAGTGGCGCTGTCCGCGGAGCAGGAGGGCGATCACATCCAGCTGGTGATCGAGGATGATGGCGGTGGCATGGACCCCGAGGCGCTGCGCCGCAAGGCGGTCGAGAAGGGCGTGTACGAGCAGGAAGCGGCTGACCGCCTGACGGAGAACGAATGCTACCAGCTGATCTTCGCCCCGGGTTTTTCCACCAAGGCCGAGATTTCAGACGTCTCCGGGCGTGGGGTGGGCATGGATGTGGTCAAGACCAAGATCAACCAGCTCAACGGTTCCATTGATATCGACTCGGAGCTGGGCCGGGGCTCGCGCATCGTGATCAAGGTGCCCCTGACCCTGGCCATCATGCCGACGCTGATGGTGAAACTCGAGGATCAGCCGTTCGCGCTGCCCCTTGTGAACGTGGTGGAGATCTTCCATCTGGACCTGAGCAAGAAGAACATCGTGGACGGGCGTGAGTGCATCGTGGTCCGGGATCACGTGTACCCGCTGTTCTACATCAAGAAATGGCTGGTCGAGGGTGCCTCCGTGGAGACCGACGATACCGATGCCCATGTGGTGGTGGTTGCGGTCGGTACCAAGCGCGTGGGCTTTGTGGTGGATCAGCTCATCGGTCAGGAGGAAGTGGTCATCAAGCCGCTGGGCAAGATGCTCCAGGGAACGGCGGGTATGGCCGGGGCCACCATCACCGGGGACGGCACTATAGCGCTGATTCTTGACGTGCCCAGCCTCCTGCAGCATTACGCCTGACAACCGGTCCGCCTCACCGGCGCAGCAGCACCGCGGGCCGGACCCAGTGATTGGAGTCTTGGATGACGGTTTCCGTCCTTGTTGTTGATGATTCCGGGTTTTTCCGAAAACGCCTGAGCGAGATTCTCTCCGCCACCGGAGAGCTTCAGGTCGTGGCTACCGCCACCAACGGGCAGGAAGCCCTGAGCCTGGTTGAGAAACACCGCCCGGATGTGATCACCATGGACTACGAGATGCCGGTCATGGACGGCATTACCGCAGTCCGGAAGATCATGGAAAGCCGTCCCACCCCGGTCCTGATGTTCTCCTCGCTGACCTACGAGGGCGCGCGCGTGACTCTGGATGCCCTTGAGGCGGGGGCGGTGGATTTCCTGCCCAAGAACTTCGAGGAGATCGCCCGCTCCTCGAGCCGGCTCCAGGAGATCCTGCGCAAGCGCCTGCTTGAAGTGGCGCGGAGTCATCCCGGCCGTGGTGGAGGCACCGGCGCCGGTGCAGGATCGGCGCCGGCGAGCGGAAGCAGTGATACTGCTTCCCCCGCCGCCCGTGAGCAGGCTCCCCGTCGACCAGCGACGCCGGAACGCCGGCAGCGGTCCGATTCCCGTCAGTCAGCCACCGTGGCGTCTGAACCCGCCGAAAGCAGTAGTGGCAGCCAGCGCCGGACGGCGGCGCGTCATTACGACGTTGTGGCCATCGGCACCTCCACGGGAGGGCCCATCGCCCTGCAGAAAGTGCTGGCGGAGCTGCCCGCCAGCTTTCCGGCCCCCATCATCCTGGTCCAGCACATGCCGGCCAGTTTCACGCTGGCTTTCGCGGACCGGCTGGACAAGCTCTGCCGCATCAAGGTGCGACAGGCTCAGGATGGTGATCCCCTTGAACCCGGCGTCGCACTGCTGGCGCCGGGCGGACAGCAGATGCTGGTTGAGAAGAAGGGGGGAACCGGCCGCATCCGGGTGATACCGGACGATGGCCGCCTCAATTACCGGCCATGCGTGGATGTCACTTTTGGTTCCATCGCGCGTGGCTATCCCGGGAAGACGTTGGCATTGATCCTGACGGGCATGGGCGCGGACGGTAAGGAGGGCTGCCGTCTGATGAAGCAGTCCGGCTCCGTGGTGTGGTCCCAGGATGAGAAAACCTCGGTGATCTACGGGATGCCCATGGCCGTGGCCAAGGCGGGGCTGACCGATGAAGTGCTGCCGCTGGACCGGATTGCGGCCCGGCTGATCGAGGGCGTCACCTGATGGATCCGCTCAGCCTGCTTGGGGTCATACTGGCATTTGCCGCGCTGCTCGGGGGGACCGTCCTCGAGGGTGGCACCCTGGGTTCGCTGATCAACCTGCCCGCCGTGGTGATTGTCATTGGCGGCACCCTTGCGGCCATTACCCTGCAGACGCCAAGCGGCGTGCTGCGCCGGGCCACGGTGCTGCTGCGCTGGGTTTTCTCGCCCCCGGACGTCAGTATGGGCGACGGCGTCGAGAAAGTGGTCGGCTGGAGCATGAAATCCCGTAAAGACGGCATTCTTGGCCTTGAGTCGGTGGCTGAGCAGGAAACCGAGCCCTTTGCCCGCAAGGGATTGCAGCTGCTGGTTGACGGTCTGGAGCCGGAAACCATCCGTTCCATGCTTGAAACCGACCTGGAATCCCGGGAGCAGGGCGACCTGGAAGCCGCCCGGGTGTTTGAGTCCATGGGGGGGTATGCGCCCACCATCGGCATCATCGGGGCGGTCATGGGCCTGATCCAGGTCATGACGCACCTCGAGGATCCGGCCCAGGTGGGAACGGGTATCGCCACCGCCTTTGTGGCCACCATCTACGGCATCGCATTGGCGAACCTGCTGTGCTTCCCGGTGGCCAGCAAGCTCCGGAGTCTGGTCCATTACCGCAGCCGCTATCAGGAGATGATGATCGACGGCCTTCTCAGTGTGCTGGAAGGAGAGAACCCGAACACCATTGAACTGCGGCTGCAGGGTTTCATGCACCGCTGAGGAGCCCACCATGAGACGCCGCCGCAGTGACAGCGAAGGACCAAGCAACGACCGCTGGCTGGTGTCCTATGCCGATTTCGTCACGGTGCTTTTCGGGTTCTTTGTTTTTCTCTATGCCATTTCCACCGCCGAGCAGGATCAGGTCCGCAAGCTTTCCGACGCCGTCCAGGGCGTGTTCACGGGAGCGCCGCGGACCATGACCCCCATCCCCATCGGTGAACCGATTACCGCCCCGGTTGAATCGGGCAGCGCTGACCAGGGGTTCTCCGATCCGGGATTGCGAGAGGAGCTGGGCAGTGCGCTGGAAGGGCTGGTGGGAAGCGACCAGATCCGTTTCCGTGAAGGTGCGAAGTGGATGGAAGTGACACTGCCCGGGGATCTGGTATTCCGCAGCGGCGGCGTGTTGCCCGGCCCCGAGGCGCAGACCGCAATTGTGCGTATCGCCGGTGTGCTGGCATCGCAGGATAATGCCATTGTGGTCGAGGGCCATACCGACAACCTGCCGATCCGAACCGGCCGGTTCCCCTCCAACTGGGAACTCTCCGCAGCGCGTGCGGGGGCCGTGGTGCGCCTGCTCGAGGACAGCGGGATCGATGGTGAGCGGCTGGCAGCGCTCGGTTATGGCGACAATCACCCCGTGGCCCGTAATGACACTGAACGCGGGCGGGCGCGTAACCGCCGTGTCACCCTGGTTATTGGCGCGGAGGGGAGCATTCCGGCGGCACCGGGGCAACGCTGAAGCTGGCATGGAATCTGCTTCTACGTCGTCAGCAGTCAAATGGACGGCGACACCCGGTAATGAAGGGGCGGCGTCGGCACGGAGCCGCCGCAGCGGGTTTCCGGCGGCAAGGGTTGGCCGCGGCAGGACCATGAACGTCAGGGGAGTAAAGGGTGCGAATCTGGACAGTGGCGAATCAGAAGGGTGGCGTGGGCAAGACCACCACCGTGGTTGCACTGAGTGGATTGCTTGCCGATGCGGGGCATCGCGTACTGATGGTGGATCTGGATCCCCATGGCTCGGTGACCACCTATTTCGGCCATGACCCGGATGCGATTGAGCATTCGGTGTACGACCTTTTCCAGCACGAGGGAAAGGTGGCGCCCGGGCTGCCAGCGCAACTGATCACCGAGACTGCTCACCCGGGGCTGCACCTGATGCCGGCCTCCAGTGCCCTGGCCACGCTGGAGCGCCGCAGTGTTGGTGTTTCGGGCATGGGGCTGGTGATCTCACGTTCGCTGTCCACGCTCTGGGACGATTACGACTATGTTCTGCTCGACAATTCCCCTTCATTGGGGGTGCTGATGATAAATGCTCTGGCGGCGGCTCAGCACCTGCTGATGCCGGTGCAGACTGAGTTCCTGGCCCTCAAGGGGCTGGACCGGATGCTGCATACGCTGCAGATGGTTATGAAGAGTCAGAAGAACGAACTGGGCTATACCATCATTCCAACCATGTACGACCGGCGGACCCAGGCCTCGGTTCAGAGCCTGAACCAGTTGCGACGGGATTACGGCGACGAGCTCTGGCGGTTCGCCATCCCGGTGGACACACGTTTACGGGATGCCAGCCAGAAAGGCGTGGTGCCGACGGCTGTCTCCCGGGATTCCCAGGGGATACGTGCGTATCGCCGCCTGCTCTCCGATCTGCAGGAGAAGCTGGGTGATGACGGGCGTAGCCCCCAGAGCGCGGAGGCGCGGTAGATCCGCGGAGGAGACCGGACAGTGGCAGGGCGTGGCAGCAACAGACCGGATTCCATCATCGGGGATTACCTTGATGAACTCCTGTCGCCTGGTGATGACAGTCCCTGGGCAGAGGAGGGCGATGGTGGAGCTCCGGAACGTCGGCGGGCCCGTGCGCGCCGGGCCCAGCCCAGCTCCCGGCAGCTGGCCGAGGCGGAGAGACCGGCTCTGAACCAGGCGCTGGTGAGTCCGGTCATCCGGAGCCTTGAGCAGGCCCCCGAGGCCCCCCCGGAACCTGAGCCGGAACCGGAACCAGAACCGGACGTTGAAGCACCGTCCGAACCTGATACGCTTGCTGAGCCAGAGCCAGAGCCAGAGCCAGAGCCAGAGCCAGAGCCAGAGCCAGAGCCAGAGCCAGAGCCAGAGCCAGAGCCAGAGCCAGAGCCAGAGCCAGAGCGGCAACAGGTTATTTCCGAGGCGGTGGACGCCCCCTCAGAACCGGTTGCGGAGACGGGAACCTGGCGTAATGGTCGCCCGCCCTGGGCCCAGGAGGGGTTTGAGTGCCTTATTTTCCGGGTGGCGGGGCTTCAGCTGGCGGTGCCGCTGGTGCTGCTGGGGCAGGTGCACCGTCTTGAGCGGGAACTCACCCCGTTGTTCGGTCGGCCGGACTGGTTCATGGGCTTGCTGCGCGTGGGCGGGCATACCATCAGGGTTGCCGATACAGCACGCTGGGTCATGCCGGAACGCTACCGGGATGAGTTCCGTGACGGCTACCGCTTCGTGATCCAGCTCGGGGACAGCGCCTGGGGGCTGGCGTGCGACAACGTGGCCCAGTCCTTCCACGTCCAGCCGGACGAGGTGAAGTGGCGCAGTGAGGGTGGCCGGAGGCAGTGGTTGGCAGGCACCATAAAAAAGGAAATGTGCGCCCTGCTGGATGTGTCCCGGATGGCTGCACTTCTGCAGAAAGCGGAAACCGAGCGCAATCCGGATCTTGACCGCTGAGAATAGCGGGGAGTGGCACAGTTTGTGCTCTGTTCTATAGTGCAGGGTGCGCAGTGATGAAATATTGACAGTTGCCCGGACAGAGAGGCGGATATGGCGACCCAGAGCATTCAGAACGCGGCCCAGCAGAGCAGTGATGACCCGGTGCTGCAGTATGTGACCTTCCGGCTGGCGGATGAGACCTATGGCCTCAACGTCATGCAGATCCAGGAAGTGCTGCGGTACACAGAAATCGCGCCGGTGCCCGGGGCGCCGGATTACGTACTTGGCATCATCAACCTGCGCGGCAATGTCGTGACGGTGATCGACACCCGGCGGCGTTTCGGGCTGCCGGATGGTGAAGTCACGGATTCCACGCGCATTGTGGTGCTTGAGGCAGAGGAACAGGTAATCGGCATCCTGGTGGACGCTGTGGCCGAGGTCATCTACATCCGCCAGAGCGAGATTGAGAGCGCACCCAATGTGGGTAACGAGGAAAGTGCCCGCTTCATTCACGGTGTCTGTAACCGTGAGGGTGAGCTGGTGATTCTGGTGGCATTCGAGAAAATGCTGACCGACGAGGAGTGGGCCGAGATCGAGGCGCTCTAGGTGGTCAGCGAAAGGAGGCTGGCATGGACATGATCGACACACTTCTTCCCTGGGCTGTTACGGCTCTGGCCATTGCACTGGTGGCGGCTCAGGGCGTCGCCAACCGGGTCCGGATGAATCGTATGGAGGCCCACTGGCGCCAGCGCTGTGATGACCTGGGCCGGGAGCTGCACGCGGTCAGCAGTGGCAGCATGGGGGTAGGGCGTCGCCTTGTGGCCTGTGAACAGTCCCTTCACCGCCTCAGTGGTGCCCTGGAGGAAATGCGGCTGAACGACCCCCTCCGGGTGCCCTATGACGAAGCTTCCAAACTGGTGGAGCTGGGTGCCGGTACCGAGGATCTGATGAACTCCTGCGGTATCTCCCGCCCAGAGGCGGAGCTGGTGTCGGCTTTGCGCAAGGGCCAGACCCGGAGCCAAGAGCATGCCGGGACCGACGAGGTCGTCTAGCCTTTCCGTCTCCCATCCTGGAAATCTTCCGGGGTGAATCCCTGGAGATAGAAGCTGTAGGCCAGGATCTCGGCAATGACCCGATAGAGTGTTTCGGGAATCGCCTCGCCGAGATCCAGCCGGCTGAGCAGGGCCGCCAGGTCCGGATCCTCATAGAGCGGCACACCATTCTCCTGCGCGATGCGGATCATCTCCCGGGCCAGTTCGTCCTGCCCGGTGCCCGAGACAGTGGGGGCGTTCGCGCCGTCATAGGTCAGGGCGATGGCCGCCTCGTGATCGCGGTTGTCAGGCATGTTCGTCCACCAGTTGCTGGGTGAGCCGGGTGATCCGGGCCGGAGGCTGTCCCTCCATGCATTCCACCGGTACCACGTCCAGATCCAGTTTCGAAAGCGCCGTTTCCAGCCGTTCCCGGGTGTTTTCAATCAGCTCGGCGGTCGCCGGTTTCTCGGCCCAGACCTGGGTTCTGAGCTGGCGTCCACGGAGGTTGATTTCAAAGTAAAGCGGACCCGTGGTATCGAAGGACAGGGCCAGCGTCAGCTGCCATTCCCGCTCAAGGGATCGGCTGTCACTGGCATCGTCCGGGTCCGCATCCCGAGGGCCGTACTCCTCCAGACGCCCCTGGAGAATCCGCACCTCCTGGTTGCCTGATACCCAGGGCAGCTCCAGGATCCAGGTCTGGTTGGGGGCATTGGCATCGGCTCCAGCGCTGGCGGCCTGTGAATGGAGCTGATTCACGGTCAGCCGATTGATCATGCCCGCCAGGAGCCGGAGCATTTCCCCGGCCCCCATGGAGCTGCTGTTGCCGCCGGGGGCCGCGCCGCTGCTGGAGCCGGTCGCTGGCGATGTGGGGAAGCGCAGGGCGCCGGTGTCGTCCATTGAGGAGGTGGTCATGGGGCCAAGCTGGCCGATGAGGCGGTGAAGGCTGGCGCCGCTCTGATCGGACGAGGTGCCGGTCACCCGGGGCAGCAGCTGGGCGGCCAGCTGGATCAGCTGGCTTTTGAGGTCGGCACGGGGTTGGGCAGCGCTTTCCGTGGCGCCTGATGGGGGCTGGTGGAGCATGCTGGACTCCCGGAAGAGCCCGCTCTGGCTTATCCATTCACGGACCTGGGCGCCGCTCATGCTGTCCAGGGCTGGCAGTCCGGTAGGGCCACTGGCGCTGTTGGTGGTGACCGTTGCGGAACCAGTTGCTATCCCCACCCCGGGCGTTGCCGCAGACTGGGGGGGCGCTCCGTTTGAGCCCATGGCTCCCTGCACCGATCGCGGTGCCGGGGGCATGAGCTGGGTAAGCTGGGCCAGACCCTGACGGATCTGCTGGGGCAGCGCCGGGTCATTGGTCTGGGCGGCGAGGCGGCTGAGGCCCTGCCCCAGGTCATGCTGAAAGGGAATCCGGTTGGCCAGTGACTGGCTCAGGGTGCTGCGTGAAGGCTGCTGAAGGCTCTCTAAAAGGCGCAGTTCATTGCCCGCCCGCATGACCTTCACCATGGTGCCCGTATCCAGCGGCTGGTCGCTGCGCACGGGCAGCTTCTGGCCTCCTACCTCCAGCAGCAGGCGGGTCCCGGGGGCCGCCCGGGTGCCGTCACCGGCCGCGCGGCTGCCACCCTCGGCCTGCAGCAGCCGGGCAAGTCGGGGCTCGCCCTCACGCAGCCCCGCGCGCTCTAGCTGTGTCGCCAGACGGGCGGGGTCGGCTCCGGTGGGCTGGCTGCTGCCGGTTCGAGTCAGCAGCGAAAGAACAGGCACTTTCACGACGGTATTCCCCGTGGCCGTTGATGGCGGCAAAAGCCGGTCGTTTTCTATATAATAGGCGCCCGGCGGGGGCAGACCCAACCCGCAGAACCCACCGGCCGGATGGACCATGACCAGTACCCTGCTCGAAGCCCGGCAGATCCACTGTGAACGCGATGACCGCCCCCTGTTCAGCGGCCTTGACTTCAGGGTCGGCAGCGGTGAACTGTGGCGGATCGCCGGACCCAATGGTGTGGGCAAGACCACTCTTCTACGGATACTGGCAGGCCTGAATCCCGCTTTCGAGGGGGAGCTGCTCTGGCAGGGGGAACCGGTGCACCGGGTCAGGACCCAGTACCAGGCGAATCTGCTGTTTCTGGGGCACAATGCGGGCGTTTCATCTTCTCTCACTGCCTATGAGAATCTCGCCGGATGGCAGGCCATGCGCACGCCCGCGGTGCCTGAACAGGTGATGGCGGCACTGGCGGATGCGGGGCTTTCCGGGTATGAGGACCTCCCGGCGGCGCAGCTCTCCGCGGGGCAGCAGCGACGGGTGGCACTGGCACGCCTGTATCTTTCCAGCGCCCCTCTGTGGATTCTGGATGAGGCCTTCACGGCCGTGGACCGGGAGGCGGTGGCCCAGCTCGAGGCCCTGCTTGCCAACCGCGTGCGGGCCGGGGGCGCGGTCATCCTGACGACCCATCACCGCCTGGCGCTGGAAGGGGTTCAGGTACTGACACTGGGGGAGGGCTATGATGCGGTCTGAACCCAGGGTCCCGGTACGCCTCCAGGAACAGGAGGGCGGCTGGCCGCGCGCGGCTGTTGAGACCGTGCGCCGGGAATGGCTCATTGCATTCCGCAACCGCCAGGATCTGATGAATCCGCTGGTGTTCTTTGTACTCATTGTCTCGCTGTTCCCGCTGGGGGTAAGCCCTGAGCCGGAGTTCCTGCGGCAGGCCGGTCCGGGCATCGTCTGGGTGGCAGCACTGCTGTCCATACTCCTGTCCCTGAACTTGTTGTTCCGCAATGACTATGCGGATGGGCATCTGGAACAATGGGTGCTGTCCCCCCAGCCGCTGGCGCTGCTGGCACTGGCACGGGTTGCCGCCGTATGGGTCACCACGGTGTTGCCACTGGTGCTGCTGGTGCCCGTGCTGGCTGTCATGCTGCACCTGAGCCCGGGCACCGGGCTGGTTCTGGTTCTGACGCTGCTGGTGGGTACGCCCGTTCTGGTGCTGGTTGGCGCTATCGGTGCCGCGCTGACGGTGAGCCTGCGTGGCAGTGGTGTGCTGCTGGTTCTGATCATGACCCCCTTCTATGTGCCGGTGCTGATCTTTGGCACCGGAGCGGTGACGGCCGCCGTGGAAGGCGCTTCCATCACCGGGCATCTGGCCCTTTTGGGGGCCATGCTGTCGCTGGCAGTGGTGCTGGCACCGCTGGCCATCGCCGGAGCGTTGCGCATCAGTGTTTCCAATGGGTGAAATGAACTGAGGATCGCCACATGTGGCAATGGTTTCACAAACTGGGCTCCCCCAAGTGGTTCTTTGGCATCGCCGGCCGGCTGATGCCCTGGCTGGGATGGTCGGCCCTGATTGTCCTGACAGCGGGCGTGGTCTGGGGGCTGTTGTTCGCGCCCGCCGACTACCAGCAGGGGGACAGTTACCGCATCATCTTCATCCATGTACCTTCAGCCTATCTCGGGCAGTCACTCTATGTGGCCATGGCCGTCGCCGGTGTGGTGGGGCTTGTGTGGCGGATGAAGATGGCGGACACCTTCATCGCTTCCGCCACGGCGGTGGGAGCGGCCATGACATTCCTGGCGCTTCTCACCGGGGCGGTCTGGGGCAAACCCACCTGGGGCACCTGGTGGGTCTGGGACGCGCGCCTGACCTCCATGCTGCTGCTGCTGTTCCTGTACCTGGGGGTGATGGCGCTGCGTGGTGCCATGGAGGATCCGGACGTGCGTGCACGCGCCAGCGCCATCCTGGTGATTGTGGGCGTGGTGAACATCCCCATCATCAAGTACTCGGTGGAGTGGTGGAACACGCTGCATCAGCCGGCAACCATCAAGGTGACGGAGGCGCCCTCCATGCCGGCCAGCATGTGGGTGCCGCTGCTGATCTGCCTGCTGGGATTCCACCTGCTTGTGGCCTGGCTGATTCTCTGGCGCATGCGTAATGACATTCTGTTAAGAGAGCGGCGCGCACGCTGGGTTCGGGACTGGGTTCTGGCACAATAGGGGCCTCGGAGGCGATATATGCAGTTCGATTCATTCCAGGCACTGATCACGATGGGAGGCCACGGGGCCTACGTCTGGTTCAGTTACGCCACATTCATACTGGTGATCCTGGGGCTGATCCTTGCCACCGCTATCCAGCGTCGGCAGGTCATTAAGCATCATCGCCGCCTCATGCGCAGTGAGGCACAACGCCATGGCAGTGGAGGAAAGACACACAATGCATCCGGTGCGTAAACGCCGTCTCACCATCGTTCTGGCTCTGTTCGCGGGCTTTGCCGTGGCCGTATCGCTGGCGGTGGTCGCCCTGCAGGAGAACATGAATCTCTTCTACAGCCCCGCCGAGATTGCAACCGGCAAGGCGCCGGTCCAGCAGCGGATCCGGGCCGGTGGCCTGGTCGCGCAGGGCAGTCTCAAGCGTGATCCGGATTCCCTGAAGGTCCGCTTTGTCATCACGGACAACCAGGGTCGGGTGCCGGTTGAATACAAAGGGATCCTGCCGGACCTGTTCCGGGAGGGCCAGGGCGTTGTGGCGCTTGGTGAGCTGAACGAGGACGGCATGCTCAGGGCGGACCAGGTACTGGCAAAGCATGATGAGGACTACATGCCGCCCGAGGTCAAGAAGGCCCTGGAGAAATCCGGGCGCCTGAAGGAAGGGGGTGACTACCCGGCAGAAGGAATGGATCACGGTAACAGCAGTAGCAGCGGCACCTGAGGTGCTGGTGGCAGTGACTCTGACGCAGGAGAAATAATGGTTCCTGAACTCGGCAATTTCGCACTGATCCTGGCGTTGCTTATGGCGGTGGCGCTGGTGGTGGTGCCCATGACAGGGGCGACGATCCGCCATCCGGGCCTGATGGCCTTTGACCGGCCGCTGGTGGCGGGCATGTTTGTGATGCTCGTGCTCAGCTACGCCTGCCTTACCTGGTCCTTCATGGTCGATGACTTCTCCGTGGGCTATGTGGCCAACAACAGCAACAGTATGCTGCCCTGGTACTATAAGTTCAGTGCAGTCTGGGGCGGTCACGAGGGCTCGATGCTGCTCTGGGTGCTGATCCTGGGGGCCTGGACGCTGGCGGTGGCCCTGTTCAGCCGCAACCTCCCGGACGAGATGCGGGCCCGGGTGCTGTCCATCATGGGGCTGATCGGAGTTGGCTTCATGCTGTTTACGCTGATCACCTCCAATCCCTTTGAGCGCATGCTGCCGAATATTCCCCGGGATGGGGCCGACCTGAACCCGCTGCTGCAGGATTTCGGTCTGATCGCTCATCCGCCGATGCTCTACATGGGCTATGTGGGCTTCTCAGTGGTGTTTGCTTTCGCCATCGCCTCGCTGCTGGGTGGCCGCCTGGATGCCGTCTGGGCCCGCTGGTCGCGCCCCTGGACCACGGTGGCGTGGGCCTTTCTCACCCTTGGTATCGCCCTGGGCAGCTGGTGGGCCTACTACGAGCTTGGTTGGGGCGGCTGGTGGTTCTGGGACCCGGTCGAGAATGCCTCCTTCATGCCCTGGCTTGTGGGCACGGCTCTGATCCATTCACTGGCGGTGACCGAGAAGCGTGGTGTCTTCAAGAGCTGGACGGTGCTGCTGGCCATCATGACGTTCGCGCTGAGCATACTGGGGACCTTCCTGGTGCGCTCCGGGGTGCTGACCTCGGTGCATGCGTTCGCCACCGATCCGGAACGGGGCTTCTTCATACTGATGATGCTGGCGGTCACCGTGGTTGGCTCTCTGGCCCTCTACGCGATCCGGGCGCCGGCGGTGCAGGGCCGTACCGGCTTCACCCTGTTCTCCCGGGAAGCCCTGCTGCTGCTGAACAATGTCTTCCTGGTGGTGGCGACCTTTGTGGTTCTCCTGGGAACCATTTTCCCGCTGATCCTCGATTACATGGGAGGCGGAACCCTGTCCGTGGGGGAACCCTACTTCAACATCACGTTCGTGCCCATTGCCCTGATGACCGGGGTCATTCTGGGCTTCGGGGTGCTGACACGCTGGAAGCGCACGCCCGTGGACATGGTGCTGCGCAAGCTGCTGGTGCCGGCCGTGCTCAGTGTCATCGTTGCGGTGGTCACGCCACTGCTGATGGTGGGGGAACTCAGTGTCCTCAGCGTCATCGGTCTGATGGTGGCGGCATGGGTTGCCTTCACCACGCTCAGGGACGTCTGGGACAAGACAGCCAGCCGCCAGGGTCGCTGGCATGGCCTGCGCCGGCTTTCGCGCAGCTACAACGGCATGGTTCTGGGGCACGTGGGCCTGGCCATGTCGATCGCCGGCGCCACCATGGTCTCCATCCACGGGGTGGAGCAGGACCGGCGGATGGCCCCGGGCGACCGACTCGAGGTTGCCGGCTATGAATGGCATTTCGCGGATCTGGGGGAACGCCAGGGGCCCAACTTCACGGCACAGCGGGCAACCTTTGACATCTACCGGGAGGGTGAGAAAGTGACCACCGTTTACCCGGAGAAACGCCACTATCCGGTCCGGGACAGCGTCATGACCAATGCCGGCATCAGCGCCGGGGTTCTCAAGGACCTGTTTGTGGCTCTGGGTGAGAATGTTGAGGGACAGACGGCCTGGAGCGTGCGCATCCAGTACAAGCCCATGGTGCGCTGGATCTGGGGCGGTGCCCTTTTCATGGCGCTCGGTGGTGCCTTTGCGGTCAGTGATCGGCGTTACCGCGTGCGCCAGAGGCAGACGGTCACCGTGGCCGAAAAGCCCAGGGCCAGCCAGCCCGTGGCTGAAGGAGCGGCGTCATGAACCGGATCTGGCTTTTCCTGCCGCTGGTTCTAGCGGTCACGCTGGGTGTAGTCCTCTATTGGGGCCTCGGTGAGGACCCCAGTGAGCTGGATTCCGCGCTGGTGGGCCGTGAGGTGCCGTCTTTCGAACTGCCCATGCTTCGTGAAGCCGAATCACCTGCCAGGCCGGAGATGCTGAAGGGCAAGGTTCAGCTGTTGAACGTCTGGGCGACCTGGTGTGCGGCCTGCCGCGTGGAGCATCCACACCTTAACCGGCTTGCGGAGCAGGGGGTGCCCATTGTGGGGCTCAACTACAAGGATGAGCGGGATAAGGCTGTGGAATGGCTGGCCGAGCGTGGCGACCCTTACACCCAGGTGATCTATGACCCGGAAGGCAGCCTGGGATTTGACCTCGGTGTCTATGGCGCACCGGAAACCTATCTGATCGATGCCGAGGGCATCGTCCGCCACCGTCATGTGGGCGTGGTGGATCAAGACGTCTGGGAGTCCGATTTTGAGCCGCTCTATGAACGTTACCGTCAAGACGGTTGAAGCCGTCCTGTTGCTGCTGGCTGTGATGCTGCTTGCCATGCCGGCTGCGGCCCAGGAGCGTTTCGAGGACCCGCAGCTGCGTGAACGTTTCAGCGAACTCACGCGGGAGCTCAGGTGCCCGAAGTGTCAGAATGAATCCATTGCCGAATCCGGAGCCCCCATCTCTGAGGACATGCGCGAGCGCGTTCGCCGGATGATGCGCGAGGGTGCCACGGATGAGGAGATCCGCCAGGCCATGGTGGATCGTTTCGGCAGTTTCGTGAGCTATCGGCCGGAGTTCGCCCCCCGCACCTGGGCACTCTGGATCGGCCCCTTTGTGGCGCTGGTGATCGGTGTCGGCGTGGTGCTTGCTCTGGTGGCGCGGAATCGCGCACGCCGACAGCTTGATTCAACCCCGCTGTCCGACGAAGAGCGTCGCCGCGCGGAGCAGTGGCTGCGTGATGAATGAATCCCAACCCGAGTGAGCTTTTATGCCCCTGAATTTCTGGCTTGCCGTCCTCCTTCTGATCATCCTGGCGCTGGTCTTTGTCATCTATCCGATGCTGTTCGCCCGCCGCTCCAGGCCCATGGTGCAGTATCGCGAGCAGAACCTTGCCACCTACCGAGCCCGTCTTGCCGAGCTGGAACGCGAGCGGGATGAGGGAGCCCTGGATGAATCGGGGTTCGAGTCCCTCAAGGATGAACTGGAGATGCGTCTTCTGCGCGATGTCGAGGTGGAGGGCGCAGAAAGTGACGGCAGCTCCCGGGGGCGCGCTGGTGTCGTGATCACGACGCTGGTGCTGGTGCTGGCGCTGCCGGTGGGGGCCTTCCTGCTCTATGATTCGCTGGGCGCCAGTGACCAGGTGGCGCAGTTCCGCGAACGTCAGCAGATGATGCAGGGCGGTATGGATGCGTCCGATGTGGATGCCATGGTGCAGCGCCTTCAGGCACGGCTGGAGGCGGACCCGGATAATCCACAGGGGTGGGCCATGCTGGGGCGCAGCTACATGCAGCTCGAGCGCTTCCGGCAGGCTGCCGAAGCCTATGGCGAACTGGCGCGCGCCATTGAGCGTGCCGGAGACGGGAACCCGGCGGCAGCCCTTGGGCTGCGGGCCCAGGCCCTGTTCATGGCCAACCAGGGGGAGGTGACCGCTGAAGTTGATAATGCCATCAGCCGTGCCCGCGAGGGTAACCCGGATGAGGTCAACAGCCTGGGCCTTCTGGGCGTTGAGGCGTTCCGCAGTGGCGACTACCGCGAGGCGCTGGACTACTGGGAGCGCATTCTGGAGATCGCCCCGGATCACCCGCAGGCCGACAGCATCCGGCGGGGGGTGGCAGCAGCGTATTCAGAGCTTGGAGAGCCGGTGCCCGAGGACCTCCGTCAGGAGGACCGCAATCAGAGCGGCGAATCGGGCAGCTAGGAACCGTTGCGGGGGCGGCCGGCGAGCCGCCTCAGTACGCCCACCAGTTCATCCCCCTCCCAGGCCTCACGTTCATCCGGATTGGCAAACAGATGGCGCTCCAGCGCCTGAAGTTCCCGGGTGAGCTGGGGGTCATTCAGGTAGGCGGTGACATCGCCCACAGTACGCAGAGACGGGCGATTGAAATGTACCGCCGCCCAGTGGGGCAGCAGGGTCAGGGTGTCCGCCTCGCCCCTGCGGGCATGCTCACACAGAGCACGGAAACGCTCCCGGTTGGCTTTCTCCTCAGTGCTCAGCGCCAGCGTGTCGTCCCTGGTGTGGCGGTTGCGCCACCACGCGATGCCCGTGATCAGCCACCCGGAGGCGAGCACCACAGCCAGCCAGAACCACAGCGGAGGCAGGGCGGTACTGCCGGGGCGGGAGAGGTTGATCCTGGAGAGTGCCTCCCCGACGTCCTTCTCGGCGCTTTCGTTGGCTTCGGCGCCGGCCGCGGGCTCAACCTTCATTTCATGGGCCTGTAGCACAGCCTCACGCTGCTCATTCTCTTCCACGTCCCACCAGGGAATGCGGACTTCCGGCAGGGTGATTCGGCCTGGTTCAATGGGGACCAGGCTGGAACGCTTGCGCAGCCGCCCCTCGATGCTGTCTCCGGTCAAGCGTGACTCTGATTTCCAGGGGCTGGGGTACTCCCTCAGGCTGTCCGGATAACCGATGGTGAGTCGGGGCAGAGACTCGGGAGCCACACCCACAGCCCGTATATGGATGTCACGGCGTATGCTGTCGCCGGCGTGCACCGATTCCGGGGAATCCGACCACTCCTGAGTGAGTTCCAGGTTGCGCGCGGGCAGCCAGATTTCGCCGGTGAAGGATTCCGGTGGCGGATGTACCTTGATGCGCTGGGACGGCGCGGTGGCGATTACGGGTACCAGATCGCCGCCTTCGGTCTGCTTGCGTGCCTCAAAGCGCTGTTCGGGAAGAATCAGGGTGCCGGCGGACTGAGGGACGATCACAAAGCGCCGCTCCACCACCTGCCATTCACGCCCGTCCCTTTCGGCCCTGTATTCGCGCTGCTCACCCAGTGGTTTGACCATGGCATCAGGAATCGTGGGTGAGGATAGATTCGCCTGCGCCAGGGGTGGCTCATAGTAGACGCGCTGGGTCAGGATGATCTGCTGCTGCACATAGACTTCCCCCTCACTCAGGTTGACGTCCAGCCGGGCTTCGGGTTCGGCGCGTTCCGCGGGCGCCACGCCGGGCATGACGGTGACGTCAATGGAGCGGCTCTGCATGTCCTGGAACTGCAGTGCGGGAATGGTCAGCTCGCCCGCTCTTCGGGGAGCCAGGAGAAAGGTCCAGGTGACCTGCCCCCGGTTGACGCCGTTCTTGGATTGGATGGCCATGCGCTGGTGGCGGTCCAGAATCCGGAAATCGTGCTCCAGTGGGGCTGTGTTGGGATGGGGGATATCCATCTCCGCGGGGTTGAGCAGTGAGCCCAGACTGAAGTCGAGTTCGGTTTCGGTGTCGAGGGTGAGGGTGATCAGTTCATTGGCATAGAGGCGTTTGGGATTGGCCGAGGCGGTGAGGTCCGCCAAGGCGATACTGCTCCAGCCGGTCAGCATCGCCAGCAGGGCAAAAGTGCACAGGGTAATCCGACAGATCCGCATGACAGCGCAGTTGCTCCTGGTCCGGGTGGGCAATCCGTGTCACATCCTCGCGCACCCGGCGGCAAGGCTCAAGCCACGGAACGGGACACAGTTCCGGATCAGCCGGGTTATTTCCAAATCGTAATTGAATGCGGCCATCCATAAGGAGTTACCGCAAATCCATGGGCCATAGGGCGTGGTTTTGTCTATGCTGAGGGAACGCAGACCGACGGCCACAGGATGCCATCATGAATGAGGAAACCTTCTCCACCATGGCGGAGTTCCAGCAGAAGCTCGATGGGGCGCTGAGAGAGCGTCTTCCGGCAGACCAGGCGGATCGCATCAGCGACTTCGCCCAGCGCTATTTCGAACACATGCCCTTCGCTGAGTTGGTCCAGCAGCGCTTCCTTGATGCCTACGGAGCTGTGCTCTCAGCCTGGGAGTTTGTCCAGCAGGGTCCGGGCCAGGAGTCGCGGGTCTGGGTGTTCAATCCGGATCTGGAGAAGGATGGCTGGGAGTCCAGCCATACGGTGATGTTCGTGCTGCATCCGAACATCCCCTTCCTGATCGACTCCATGCGCATGGAGGTCAATGCCCGGGAATTGAATATCCATACCATCCATTACACCATCCTCAATCCCGAGCGTGATGAAAAAGGCGATCTGGTGCGGCTTAACGAGGCCGTGAAGAAGCCGCTCGAGCCGGGCGAGGAAGCCCTGATCGTGATGGAAGTGGATCGCCACTCGGACAGCGCCGCCCTGAGTGCCCTGCGTGCCGACGTGGAGCAGGTACTTGGAGAGGTCCGGATTGCGGTGTCGGACTTCCCCCGTATGCGCGACAAGGCAACGGCCATACTGGATGAGCTGGCGGACCCGCCGAAGACGCTGTCGTCGGAGGAGGTCAGCGAGGCCAGGGCCTTTCTGGAATGGCTGGTGGATGACCGTTTCACCTTCCTGGGCTATGACGAGTACGACTTCGTGCGTGAGAACCGGCGCACGGAGATCCGGCAGGTGCCGGATTCCGAACTGGGGATTCTGCGAACCTACAATGAGCGGCCGAGCAGCATCCGCATGAAGGACATGCCGCGCCAGACGCGCGAGGCCATGACCGACAGCAGCAGTCTGTTCATTTTCGGCAAGTCCGCCCAGCGCTCACGCATCCACAGGCCGGCGTATCCGGACTACATCGCCATCAAGAAACTGGATGAGAAAGGGCGTGTCGTGGGCGAGCGTCGCTTCCTCGGTCTCTACACCTCACGGGTTTACCATGAGCGCCCGGATGAGATTCCTCTGCTGCGGCGCAAGATCGAATACGTGCTGAGCCAGTCAGGGTTCCCGCGTGAGGACTACGCGGGCAAGGAACTGGATCAGATCCTGACGGTCTACCCCCGGGACCAGCTTTTCCAGATCGGGGGGGACGAGCTGGTGGATGTGGCCAAGGCCATCCTCTATATCCAGGAACGGCGCAAGATCCGGTTGTTCATGCGCGAGGACGTCTATGGCCAGTTCGTAACCTGTCTGGCATTCGTGCCGCGCGAACTGTATTCAACCCAGCTGCGGGTGAGCATGCAGAATGCCATCGTGCGGGCGCTGGATGCCGAGGGCATTGATTTCACCACCTATTTCTCGGAATCCGTGCTGGCGCGCACCCAGTTCACAGTACGGGTTCAGCCCCAGGAGAACCGGGTTCTGCCGGTGGAGGAACTGCAGCAGAAACTGGTGGAACTGGCGCGCTCCTGGCAGGACACCCTGCAGGAGGCTCTGATCGAGCACCACGGTGAAGAGATCGGGACCCGGCTCTCCGCCTGCTATGAGAATGCCTTTCCGGCGGGCTACCGGGACATGTTCTCGGCACGGCGTGCCGCGATTGACGTGGAATACCTGGACCGGATCCATGAAACCGGCCGGATGGCCATGAGCTTCTACCGGGATCCGGAGGAGAGCGCCAACACGCTGCACTTCAAGCTGTTCCATCCGCATCAGCAGCTGCCGCTTTCCGACGTGATTCCGGTGTTCGAGAACATCGGTTTCAGGGTGATCGGCGAGCATCCGTTCGAGATCACGGACCGCAGCGGCAATACCCACTGGATCCATGATTTCGCGCTGCGCTCACGCTCCGGCGAGCCCATCGACATTGAGCGCATCAGGCCCATCTTTGAATCGCTGTTCACCCGTGTCTGGCATGGCGAGGGGGAGAACGACCACTTCAACCAGCTGCTGCTGGCCGGCTACCTGGACTGGCGTTCCATCTCGCTGCTGCGGGCCTATGCGCGCTATATGCAGCAGATCCGCATCAGCAACAGCCAGACCTTCATCGCCGGAACCCTGGCACGACATGGCAAGCTGGTATCACTGCTTCTGCAGTTCTTCGATGTGCGCTTCAACCCAGAGCGTTACCAGAGCGAGCGCCAGTGCGAGGCGGCCCAGAAAAAGATCGCCATTGAGTTCGGCAGTGGCCTGGATGAGGTACCGAACCTGAGCGAGGATCGGGTTCTGCGGCTGTTCCTTGAGCTGATGCAGGCCACGACCCGGACCAATTTCTACCAGGAGGGGAGCAACGGGGACAGCAACTGCATCAGCCTGAAATTTGATCCTTCCCAGCTTGCCGACCTGCCGCGCCCGCGGCCGGTCTATGAGATTTTTGTGTACTCGCCCCAGGTGGAAGGGGTTCACCTGCGCGGTGGCAAGGTGGCACGCGGGGGGCTGCGGTGGTCGGACCGGTTCGAGGATTACCGCACCGAGATCCTGGGGCTGGTGAAGGCCCAGCAGGTCAAGAACGCGGTGATTGTGCCCGTGGGGGCCAAGGGCGGTTTCGTCGCCAAACAGATTCACCGGGACGCCGACCGTCAGGAGGTGCAGGCCGCCGGGCGTGCCGCCTACAGCTGCTTCATCCGGGGGCTTCTGGATGTGACGGACAACTTTGTTGATGGCGAAGTGATCCCGCCCAAAGGTGTCATCCGTCACGATGAGGACGACTACTACCTGGTGGTGGCACCGGATAAGGGGACGGCGACCTTCTCGGATCTGGCCAACGAGATCTCCAACGAATACGGCTTCTGGATGGAGGACGGTTTCGCCTCCGGCGGCAGCTATGGGTATGACCACAAGAAGATGGGGATCACCGCCAAAGGGGCCTGGGTGTCCGTGGAACGCCACTTCCGCGAGCTGGGCGTGAACACCGATACTGATGAGTTCAGCGTCGTCGGGATCGGTGACATGGCCGGCGACGTGTTCGGTAACGGCATGCTGCTGTCCAGAAAGATCCGTCTGGTGGCGGCCTTCAATCACCAGCACATCTTCCTGGACCCGGATCCGGACCCCGAGGCGAGCTTCCGTGAGCGCGAGCGCCTGTTCGCGCTGCCGGGCTCCTCATGGGAGGAGTACGATACCGGGGTGATTTCCGAAGGCGGGGGCGTGTTCAGCCGGGCCTCCAAGTCGGTCCCGCTGAGCCAGCCGGTCAAGGAGCTGCTCGGCACCCGTTCCGATCACATGCCGCCAAACATGCTGATTTCCCACCTGCTGCGAATGCGGCATGACCTGCTCTGGCTCGGTGGTATCGGCACCTTCGTCAAGAGCCGCCACGAATCCCATGGCGATGTGGGAGATAAGGCCAACGACGGACTGCGAGTGGACGGGGCCGAACTGGGCTCGCGTGTTGTGGGCGAGGGCGGCAACCTGGGCATGTCCCAGGCCGGGCGCGTGGAGTTTGCGCGCCATGGCGGTCGCTGCAACACCGATTTCATTGACAACTCCGGTGGGGTGGACTGCTCCGACCGGGAGGTCAACATGAAGATCCTGCTCAACCGGCAGGTGGCCCAGGGGGATCTGACCTTCAAGCAGCGTAATGAGTTCCTCACCAGCATGACCGAGGATGTCTCCCGCCTGGTGCTGGAGAACAACTACCGCCAGACCCAGGCGATTTCCATCGCGAACTCGGAAGGGGCTGAGAGGCTTGAGGAGTACCGGCGCCTGATGGTCCGGTACGAGAACCGGGGCCTGCTCGACCGTGGGCTCGAGAATCTGCCCGACGAAGAGGCGCTGAACGAGCGCCAGCTGAACGGGCAGGGGCTGACCCGCCCGGAACTGTCAGTGCTGATCGCGGTGGTTAAGGCAGACCTCAAGCAGGTGCTGGTCGCCAGCGATCTTCCGGAGGATCCCGGGGTCAAGCCCATGATCCGGGAGATGTTCCCCTCACAGCTGGTCGAACGTTTCGACCAGGCGCTTGAGCAGCACCAGCTGCGGCGCGAGATCATTGCCACACGGGTGGCCAATGATCTGGTCAATCATATGGGCATGACCTTTGTGGAACGGCTTCAGCAGTCCACCGGCGCAGCGCTGCCATCCATTGCCAGGGCCTATCTTATCTCCAAGAGGATCTATCGCCTGGATTACTGGTGGCAGCAGGTGGAGGCGTTGGACTACAGCATCTCGAGCGACCTCCAGATTGAGCTCCAGAGTGAACTGATGCGCCTTGTGCGGCGCGGTGCGCGCTGGCTTCTGCGCAACCGGCGGAGTGAAATCGACATGCCGACCCAGGTTGAACGTTTCCAGACCCGGCTGGACGCCATGGCGGGTGATCTGCCGTCCTACATTGGTGAGCGGGCGCTGGATCTCTGGCAGCAGGAGCGTGACCGGCTGACGGGTGAGGGCGTTCCCGAGCCGCTTGCCGGGGTTGTCGCCGGCTCCGGCCACCTTCTCTCCGGGCTGGGGATCATCGATGCCCGCGAGGAAACCGGTCTGGACCTCAAGGAAGTAGCGCATCTCTACTTCGCGGTGGGAGACGAGCTGGAGCTGGACTGGTTCGCCAGCGCCATATCCGCGCTGGTGCCCCGCAGCCACTGGGAGGCGCTGGCCCGGGAAAGTTTCCGCGAGGACCTGAACTGGCAGCAGCGTGCGCTGACGACGGGGATACTGCGGTCACGTACTCCGGGTACGGATCTACAGACCACCCTCCAGACCTGGGCCAGTGAGCATGCCGGTCTGATCGAGCGCTGGCACGGCATCATGGGGGAGCTGCGCAGTCAGAACACGCCGGAATACGCTATGTTCTCCGTTGCCCTGCGGGAACTGCTGGATCTGGCGCAGAGCACTGTGCACGTGGGCATCAGCGGCTGACCGGGTGCGGGGTTTCAGCGAGGGCGATCTGATTGCGGCCATTGTCCTTGGCCGCATAGAGCGCCTTATCGACCAGTGACAGCCACTGGTGGTGATCGCCCATCGTGCTGCTCACCTGGGCGACGCCGAGGCTGATCGTGCATTGAATAATGCCGGCCTCGGTCGTCACTTCCATGGTGCTGATCGACTGCCGTAGCCGTTCGCCCAGTATCTCACCGCCCCCGATATCCGTTTCCGGCAGTATCACGGCGAATTCCTCGCCTCCGTAGCGACCCGCTATGTCCGTCTGTCTGAGGCGTTCCGAGATCATCCCTGAAACCGCCCGGATAACATCGTCACCGGCCTGGTGTCCCCAGGTATCGTTAATGGGCTTGAAGTGATCAATGTCGAGCATCAGCAGCGTTCCGATGCTCCCGTAGCGGCGGAATCGCTCAAATTCGCTGGCCAGGAGTGACTCCCAGGCACAGCGATTGAGCAGCCCGGTCAGGCCATCGCTCTGGCTCTGCTGCTGCAGGCGGGCGTTGGAACGCTCCATCCGGAGTTTGGCAGTCGCACTGTCCGTGACGTCGTAAACCACCAGGCAGACATGGTCCACCTCCCCTGAGGCACTGGTTAGGGGGCTGAAGGTGATGTTCTGGTACATATAGGGCTCGGTGCCCGTAATCGGTCGTGCATTACGGAAAGGGAACGGGTGGGGGCGTTGTTCCCAGGTGGTGAAGGTGCGCATGTTCAGTGTCAGCGCGGTTTCCATCTTGCGCCAGATCCAGCCTTCATGGATTTCCGGAAAAATCTCTAAGAGTGAGCAATCCTGGACCCGGGTGGCACTGAAGCCGCTGTGATTTTCCATGAACCCATTCCAGAGCTGGATGCGGAGCTGGCGATCCAGTACCACCAGCCCAACCTCAATGGTCTGGAGCATATCCATGATCCAGTGGAATTCATGCAGAGTATTTCTTGATTCCGTCATGCTGAACTCCCCGTGCTGGGATCGGGAAGCCACGCGAGAGCCTCGCGCAGCGGAGCTACGGATTCCTCACTGAACAGCAGAAGCAGGTCGCACTCGAGGTCGTGGGATTCGATGGTGTAGGTGAGTTCGATGGTCAGGATCTGCTGCCACGCATACTGGCTTCCGTCCAGGAGATCGCTGATGTCCAGATGCGTACCGAGAACAACCGGGTGACTCAGTCCGAACTGTCTGTCCATCTGTTGCCCGAAGCCGCGCAGGAACGCCCCTACCATGATACTGGAAAGGTCCATGAGCGGTTCGGTGTTGTTGCTGGCATTGTCCTCCTCCGGGTAGCCGAGCAGGTGGGACAGTGTCTCCAGCCGGGCATTATTGAACAGTAAAAGGCCCTCCCCGGTGATGCCGGCGCCACTGAATCCCTGGCACACGCCTGACCAGGTGGAGGTCGAATCCGTGATGTTCAGGGCCATTCGCAGCTCCGAGGCTGCCAGCATGTTGACGCGCGGCACGGGAAGTTTGATGAATACATCCAGCAGCCGTGCCAGAAGGTCGCCTGCCTGACCCATGGCAATATTGGCAATCTCCTGAAGCGCATCCTGCCAGGGCACATCCGGATCCGAGCCTGGAGTGGGCGGTGCGGTTACATTCTCCGTGCCATGCCCAGAGGGACTGTAAAGTCCATAGTCTTTCAGGGTCTGCGCGAGAACCTGAGGGTCGATGGGTTTACGGATGAAATTGAGCGCACCAAGCCGTAGGACCCGCCTGTAAGCCTCGGGTTGGATGTCCCCGGAAACGACAAGTACAAGGGCGGGCAGTTCTTCCCGATGTACATGCTCGAGCACCACGTATCCGTCGGAGCCCGGCATATTGAGATCGAGAAAGACCACAGAGCCCTTACCGTCACGGATCGCCTCAAGGCAGGCATCGCCGTCCTCCACAAAGGTCAGCGTGGTGTCCCAGTCCGCAGGCAGGGCCCGGGCCATCTGTTTGCGTGCCATGGAGGAGTCGTCGCAGATGATCACGCCTGTGGACATCGATGCTCCGGAAAATTGGGGGAGAAAGGCACCAGGTCAGTCCCAGTAACGTATTCCAGAAAGGTAGCAGGTGCATTGGATTTTTCACATGGATCGGGGCGGGGAAGTCAGCAGGACGTGTTCATGATAGTATGGCCTTACGTGACTGCGCGGGAGAACCGCAGATGGCGGATGCCGACAGGTGTTCACTGATCCGGGAAAAACTGACCCTGGCGGGCCAGCTGGTGCGTCTCTCGGAGGACTCTGGTTCTCCGAAAACAGTGGTAACGGGCGAGGCACTGCTTCAGGGCACTGTGGCTCTGCTTGCCGAGGCCAGAGCACTCCTCCTGAAGCTGGTGGCTGAAAGCGCCAGTGATGAGGCGGGTGATGTCGATTCCCTGGCGACCCTGCGCGCGAGGGTTGGCGACCAACCCGGTGAGGTTCAGGTGTTGTCAGCTGCTGCCGCGGACGGTAACAGCTGGTGGTCGAGGCTGGAAGTACTGCTGACGCGTCAGCAGGAGCCCGGGAGGCGTGCATCGCGACCGCGTGACGAAGCGCTGATCGCCGTTGCAGCGGCAGGGCCGGACTGTTCTCCCGACGCCCTTCGATCACTGATCAGTGACTTCAGGGATTATTTTGAGACGTTCGTGGAACGTCATGACCAATGGTAAAAGGCGTTGTCTATGCCCACATCCTTTCTGGAAATCATTCAACTGCCCACCGGTGAGTACGCGCTGCGCCGGGCGGATGATGAAAGTACCCCCCTGGTGCGGATCCGTTTCTCAGATGAAGCCAAGGAGATGCTCCAGGACAATGACCTGAACGTGGCCAAGGCCATGATCACCGCCGGCCTGGAGGCGGCGGGGTCCACCACCGATGACATCGGTGACATGGAGATGGAAGAAGAAGACACCATGCCCCCCGCCTACAACCAGACCGTTCACTGAGAATGGGTCTGTCTCTGCCGCAGTATGACTCCATGGCTGTGACCGCGTACGGAGGCGTTCTCCAGGCGGCCATAGCTGTGGCGGCTCAGTCCCGAGGTCCAGAGCACCACAGCATGGCAGGTACCAGCTGACAGCGCTTTTTCCGCCAGCGTCTCGGCGCTGTGCTGGGCCGAGGAGCGGAGGATCAGAAGCTGGTGCTGGATGATGCCGTGATGCTGCTGCCACTTGCCAACCAGTCCTGCCGGTGGGTCGATCCAGGCCAGCCAGCGTTCCTCCTGGTTGAGCTGGGTCAGCATCGGCAGCAGCAGCTGGAAGTTCTCGATCTGTTCCTCCGGCAGGATAATCTCCGTCACGTTCGCCTCCGGCGCCTCCGGAGCGTGACTCCTGCCGCCTTCGCCGGTTCCCGAGGCGGTCTCGGTGGCAGGGGGATTCCGCTGTTCCTGTGGGGTGAGATCCAGTTGTTCCATGATGGGGCTCCTGTCAGCTTCTGTGGGGTGGGTCAGTGCAGATCACCGCGGCGGATGACGCCCACGCCCAGCCCTTCGATATCCAGTGGTGTGTCAGTCAGATCCACCTGGATGGGGTCGAACTCATCATTCTCGGCAATGAGCCAGACGGTACTGCCCTCCCGGCGGAAGCGCTTGACGGTGACCTCATCCTCCAGCCGTGCCACCACGATCTGGCCGTTGTGGACGTCCGTGGTGCGGTGAACGGCCAGCAGGTCGCCGTCGAGGATGCCCACATTCTCCATGCTGGTCCCGCGCACCCGCAGGAAATAGTCTGCTGCCGGGGTGAAGAATCCAGGCTCCAGAGTGCAATGATCCTCGATGTTCTCCTCGGCGAGGATGGGGTTGCCGGCGGCAACCTGACCGACGATGGGGATGCCGGGGCTTTCCTCGACTTCCGGGAGCCGGATGCCGCGGCTGGCGCCCTTGACCATTTCGATGGCGCCCTTGCGGGCCAGGGCCCGGAGGTGTTCCTCCGCCGCGTTGGCGGATTTGAAACCCAGGGTGCTGGCGATTTCAGCCCGCGTGGGCGGGTAGCCCGTGGAATGCACGTGCTCGCGGATCAGGTCGAGAATCTGTTGCTGTCTTGGCGTCAGGTTCATAGTCAGGGCCACTGTTTTTCCGTACAGGTACTGTCAATGTATACAGTCTTCGTGGCCCTGTCAAAGGGGATCAACCGATGGAGAAAGTGCCCGGGGGTTGGGCGTCACTGGGTTGGGTTTCAACACGGCTTACTGAGGCGGCGGGTGGGCCATGGTGAAGCCAGTCCACCAGCTGGTTGACGGCGTTCTCACCGCCGCAGGCAAGTACTTCCACACTGCCGTCGGGCTGGTTGCGGGCGTAGCCGGTGACGCCCAGCCGCTGCGCCTGGGCGCGGGTGTTGTCACGGAAACTTACGCCCTGAACGCGGCCCTCCACCCGGGCCAGGATACAGGTCTCTGCCATAGCGTTGTCCTCCTACCAGCGGGCCTTGTCCCACATCTCTGGATTGGCCCAGTTCTCCGGATTGTTCCACTCGCGCACGTAATTGTAGGTATCCAGATCATAGGCGAACAGTGTGGCATTCACGGGATCGGTGTAGTGGTAGAGGCGGGTGAACCCCATGCCGATGAAATCCTGGAATCGCCAGGGGCTGCCGTCGCGGACATAGACAGCGATCCGGGTAGCGCCCATGTTCCGGAGCTGGCCGAGCAGCTTCTGGCCCTGCTGCTGTGGCAGTTCCTCCAGTGTGTCGGTGATCAGGGCCAGGTCGAACAGCCTTGGTAGCGGAAAGGCACTGTTGGGGTCTTCGGCGGGAAGACGCAGGCACTCGGCCTCTGCCGGTCGCTCCGGCCATTCCTGCAGGCACTGTTCGGCCAGACCGGCGCTGTGTACGACGGACGTGGGCTGGTAATGCGCCAGGATCATGGTCAGGTCCTGTTCGGGATTGTAGCCGTTGGCGTCGGTGGCCATGGGCGCCTCGCGGAGTCGGGAATTACTGGAAGTCTCGGCTTCTGACGTTGAGCCTGTCAATGAGATGGCTGAGGTCATCCAGGCGCCCGGCGATCACGTGGATAACCCCTTCCTGACGCTCCAGGGTGCCACGGACCTGCAACAGCCGGGCGTTGAGCAGGGGGCGGCGCTGACAGCGGGCGGTGTCCCGCCAGACGATCACATTGATATTGCCGGTCTCGTCCTCAAGGGTCACGAAGGTAACGCCGGCGGCGGAACCGGGGCGCTGTCGGCCGGTGACAAGTCCTGATACAGCCACGGGCCGGCTGCTTTCGGCGTTCTCCAGATCCACGGCCCGCAGGCAGTGACGGAGTCGGCCCCGGTCCCGCAGCTGGGCCAGTGGATGGCGTTCCAGTGTGAGCCCGAGACTGGTGCAGTCCTCGAGCGTCCGCTGGGCCTCATCGGGGGCAGGCATGCGGGAGCGGGAATCCCGCGGCGGCTGCCCTCCATCCCCCGCCAGTGGCAGGGAATGATCCGGTTCCAGCAGGTCCCAGCGGGCCTGGTGGCGGTTGTCGCTCAGTGGCTGCAGGGCACCGCTGGCGGCCAGGGCTTCCAGATCGGGGCTGGCGAGCCCCGTACGCCGCCGCAGGTCCTGCAGGCTGGCGTAACCGCCACAGGGGCGGCATTCAACCACATGCAGGGCGGCATCCCGCCCGAGGCTGTCGATCAGCCTCAGGCCCAGACGCACGGCGGGGGTGTCGCCGTCGTCCTCCAGGCGGTGTGCCTCATGGCTCTGGTTGATGTCCACGGGCCGCACCTCGACGCCTTCCCGCCGGGCGTTCTGGACCAGCTGTGACGGCGAGTAGAACCCCATGGGCTGGCTGTTGAGCAGGGCGCATAGAAAAGCTGCCGGGTGATGGCACTTGAGCCAGGCGCTGACATAGACCAGCAGGGCGAAGCTGGCGGCGTGGGATTCCGGGAAGCCATAACCGCCGAAGCCTTTCATCTGGAGGTATAGATTTTCTGCGAATTCAGTGCTGTAACCGTTACTGTTCATGCCATCTATGAGCTTTTCCCGGAACCGGGAGAGATCGCCGTGGCGCTTCCAGGCGGCCATGGCCCGGCGCAGCTGGTCAGCCTCACCGGCGCTGAAGCCGGCCGCCACCATGGCGAGCCGGATGACCTGTTCCTGAAAGATGGGCACCCCCAGAGTGGGCTCGAGCACCTCGCGGATGCGGTCGTCCGCGTAGGGCACGTCGTCCGGCGCATTCCGGCGCTGCAGGTAGGGGTGCACCATGTTCCCCTGTATGGGGCCGGGGCGCACAATGGCCACCTCGACCACCAGGTCGTAATACTTATCCGGTTTCAGGCGCGGCAGCATACTCATCTGGGCCCGGGATTCCACCTGGAATACACCCATGCTGTGCCCTCTCTGGAGCATGCGGTAGACCGCCGGGCATTCCGGCGGGACGTCGGCCAGGCTGGCCGGGCCGCCACGCTCGCCCACCATCGCCAGGGCCTTGCGGATAACCGTGAGCATGCCCAGGGACAATACGTCCACCTTGAGCAGGCCCAGGGCTTCCAGGTCGTCCTTGTCCCATTGGATGACGGTGCGCCCGGCCATGGCGGCGTTCTCCACCGGGACCAGATCGGCGACCCGTTCCGAGGCGATAACGAATCCCCCCACATGCTGGGAGAGGTGGCGCGGGAAGCCGATGAGTTCGCGTGCCAGCGGCAGCAGGTGACGGGCCGGGCCCTGGTCGTCCAGCAGGCCCTTGCGGCGCAGCTGCTGCTCCCAGTCATCCTCGCCGTCGCGCCAGTCGATGCCCTGGACCAGCTGTTCGATGTGCACCGGGTCCAGCCCCAGGGCCTTGCCGGCATCGCGCAGGGCGCTGCGCGGGCGGTAGCAGATGACGGTAGCGGCCAGGGCGGCGCGTTCGCGCCCGTACTTGCGGTAGATGTACTGGATGACCTCCTCGCGGCGCTCGTGCTCGAAGTCCACGTCAATGTCCGGGGGCTCGCCGCGCTCCTTCGAGATGAAGCGCTCCAGCAGCAGGTTGATCTGCCGGGGGTCCACCTCGGTGATGCCCAGGCAGTAGCAGACCACAGAGTTGGCGGCCGAGCCCCGCCCCTGGCAGAGAATGCCGCGCTCGCGGGCGAACCGGACGATGTCATGGATGGTCAGGAAGAAAGGCTCGTAGGCCAGTGACTCGATCAGCTCAAGCTCATGGCTGAGCTGGCGGTCAATGGTATCCGGAACGCCGTCCGGGAAGCGCCAGTGACGGCCCTGTTCAACCAGTTCCCGCAGCCAGGTGGTGGGCGTATGGCCCTCGGGAACGAGCTCGCCGGGGTATTCGTAGCGCAGTTCGTCCAGACCGAAACGACACTCCTGAACCAGATTCAGGGTTTCACGGATCCAGGCAGGGGGGAACAGGCGCGCCAGTCGCTCGCGTGGGCGCAGGTAGGCTTCGGCATTGCCCTGGAGCTGGTCGGCGGCCTCCGTCAGGGGGCGGCCCAGGCGGATGGCGGTGACCAGGTCCTGTAGGGGCTTGCGCCCTCGCCGGTGCATCAGGACATGGCCTGTGGCCACCACTGCACACCCGAGGCGGGCCGAGAGCTGTTTCAGCCAGCGCAGGCGCTGACGGTCGTTCTGGGCCAGAGGCCGTTCGGCCATCAGCCGCAGGCCGGGGAACATCGCCATGAGCTGTTGGCCGTGCTCCGCATCCGACTGGCTGAAACCGGGGCGCCACAGAGCCAGGCACTGCTTCTGGCACAGCGCCAGATCCTCGGACCAGAGCTGGTAATGGCCCTTGTCGCTGCGCCGGCGCCCCCGGGTGATGAGTTGACTGAGCGCGGCGTAGCCCTGGCGGTCCGGGGCGATCAGAACCAGGGTGCCGGGCAGGTCCTGAAGCCTGAACGTACTGCCGACCAGGAGGGTCAGTTCCAGCGAGCGTGCCCTGGCATGGGCCCGAACGACGCCAGCCAGGGAGCATTCATCGGTCAGCGCCAGGGCCTGATACCCCAGACGGTCGGCCTCCTCGACCAGCTCCTCCGGATGCGAGGCGCCGCGCAGGAAGCTGAAATTGCTGAGGCAGTGGAGTTCGGCGTAATCCTCTGTCATCCGAACCATCCGTGAATAAACCACTGATCCTGTCGGTTGCGGAACAGCCAGGCGCGCTGGCCGTTGTCCAGCAGGGCGATGTAGTAGTCGCGGCGTACATAGTCGCCATCCCACCAGCCGCCCTGGATGCGCTCGGGGCCGTTGAGCCAGCGGATCGGGGGGCGCTGCAGCGGCTGTGGTGGCTGCTGGAGCCAGAAGGGGCGTGCCGGCCCTGAACGCGGGGGTGTGCTGGTGCCCCGTTGCCGGGCGGGCTGCCAGTGGGCACAGCGCTCCGGACGCGGGTCCGGGGTCCGGCCAGGGGACTGGATGCTGTCCCGCCCCAGCCGGGCCCGCAGCCGGTACAGCAGGGTTTCACGGGCTTGCTGCCGGCTTTCACCGCTGTCGAACAGGTCGTGGCTTTCGGTGGCATCAAGGGCAACCGTGCGTTCTGTTGCCAGTGACAGGGCGTTTACGTCGTCGGGCAGGCAGGTCGCGGCCAGTCGCAGCAGGGCCAGCTCCAGGAAGGCCTCTGCCCTGGTCTCTCCCTGGCTGGTTTCCAGTGCCAGGGAGGTGGGTGCCCGGTCGGGATGGTGAAGGGTGAGGCTGACCCGGTCACAGCGGCACTGGCGCTGGCGCAGAAAGGTCTCGAGGGCTTCCAGAAGATGCGACAGAGGGGCTTTCAGATGGTCGGTGCTCCGGGTTTCCCGGGTCAGCGTCAGGCTCTGATGGAACGCTGCCCGGGGGTGGAACTCCTGAACGGGATCGCCGGATCGCCCGAGTATCCGCTGCAGGTCGTCGTACAGTTCCGGTCCCAGGCGGGTGGTCAGCTCCGCGGGGCAGCACGCGAGCAGATCCTCCAGGTGCTGCAGGCCCATTCGGGTCAGTCGCTGGCGGACCCTGGCAGGCCAGTCCGTGGCCGTGACCGGCAGGCGACGCAGGGCATGGTGCATGGTTTCCGGATCATCCGTGCATACAGCGCTGCCGTGGCGAGCCAGAAGCCGGGCCATGCGCGGACTGGTGCCGGTGGCCATGTGGCCGTTCAGTCCATGCTGTGACAGGTACTGCGTAAGTACTGTCGCCAGATCCTCGGGTTGCGGGTAGAGGTGGCGCAGCCGGTCGGCACGGATCAGAAGGCCATCCGGAGGCCACAGGGCCAGTGGGGAGGCCAGCTGGTAGAGTGCCGTTGCCAGCTGCTCCAGCAGTTCCGCCTGGCGGGCGTCGCTGAAGGGGACCAGGGCGAGTTGCGGGCACAGAGCACGGGCTGTGGCCATGGACTGGCCTGCCCGGACACCCGTCTGCCGGGCCTGTTCGTCCGGCTGCTGGATCACCGGGGGCGAGCCTGTGCTCAGTGCCACCGGCGCATCGTGGCTCTGGTGGTGATCCAGCAACAGCGAGGGCAGATGGAGATACAGCCACAGCACTGGGTCACACCGTCTGACGGGGGATGACGGGAGGCAGTGTCAGGGTTCGGCTTCCTGCCTGACCGCCGCGCTGGCGCAGCAGTGTCACCCGCAGCTGGTTTGCCCCGGGCACCGCTTCAAGGCTCAGGCGCATGGGGGCGGGCGAGGCCTGGCTGGCGCCTGTTTCCGGAGTGATCAGGACGCCCAGGGTGCGGCGTTCTTCCAGAGCCAGCTGCAGTCGTCGGAGTGCGGCAGGATCACGCCGCCGGCTCCACCCCATCACCATACCCACCGCATTGTTGCCCAGGAGCTGCTCCAGGGCCCAGAGGTGATCCGAACGGCTGCCAGTGCGCACCAGGAAGCAGTGCTCCGGGGGCAGCCCCATGCCTTCCAGAGCCGGCGGGTAGGGCGCATGGGGTGGGTCCACCCAGAACAGGGCTGTTTCGTTGCGGACACACTGGCGCATGGCATGGGCAAACAGCTGCAGCTCGCCAATGCCGTTGAGGGCGCTGTGGCATTCGATCAGAGCTCCCTGTGGCCAGCCGCTGGTGGCCAGCAGCTGGTCGAGGGCTTCAAAACCGCTGGCAACCCCCCGGGAGTGGCCGGATTTCTGCTGGCTGGCCCGCCACAGGCGGGGATCCTGTTCAAGCTGTGTGCGGGGATGAACGGACATCGCCACCTCAGAACTGTTTATATATACAGTATAGGGGCTGTGGCGATGCCCGGCAATGGGTGGTGTGGATCAGCCCGGGACAGGAACCGATGAATCCCCTGAGGGCTGGACGTAATCCGGGCTTCCCAGGATCCCGGTGCCGCGCAGCAGGCTCCAGGCCACCTTGGGGGTGCTGGTCTCGCGGCTGGCCAGGTACCAACGGGTCTCCTCACCGCGATACCGGGTCTTGTGGTAGGCCAGCGACCGGAAGGCATAGAGGCGGTTGCCGTGGCGGTATAGAAACTGGGCCACATGCCGTATCAGGGGATTGTCACCGGGGATGGCCTCGATGTTGTGCAGGGGGGATATCCCAAGGGACAGGTATTCGATACCTTCCCGGTGGAAGCATTCCATGGCCTCCAGGATGATGAAATCGAGAAGGCCGCTGGGGCTCTGCTCCATGTCCTGGCGCAGGATGTTGGCGGTGTATCCAACGACGCTACCGTTCTCAAAGAAGGGATCAAAGAAGACGTAACCAAGCAGCCGGTCGTCCCTGTCGTAGGCGTAGAAACGGCGTACCCCCCATTCGTCACTGAATACCGGCGGCCGCGTGAGCAGCCGGAGCTCGTGGCTGCGCACCCGCTTGTGCTGGCGCCAGTGCCGGGAGATGCGTTCCATCTGCCGGGTGTCCACCTCGCGGGCCTGCTGTTCCCGCACGCGCAGCTGACAGCGCCTGCCCAGATTGCCGGCGTGGCGGAGCTGCTTCTTGTCGCGCCCCACTGTGTCGAACGCCGGGATGCGTACCCGGAATTCCGTACCCATGGCATTGATGGTGAACCCCAGTGCCTGGAGGTCGCCGGTCACACTGTCGTCGATGCCGCTGAACAGAAACTGGCCCGGCACCTGTTCCAGGCACTGCCTAAGAAGCAGGGACTGAATGGAAGGCGCGCAGACGGGGTTGGCAAAAACGATGTTGACGCGCCCGAGCAGGGTGTTGACGGGCGCATAGGCGACAAACCCGAGTCGTGGGTCCCCGAAGCGGCGCACGTCGGACTGGAGGTTGAAGTAGGCGCTGGACTGCCGCCCGTAGTGCTGGATCAGCGGGCGACACTGCGCGGCGCTCAACCCTTCACGCCAGTCGCCCAGGAATTGCTGTTTCATGAGAATTGTCATCGCCACTGATCCCTGGTTGCGGTATAAAGAACAGTCTGTCCAGACTCATCATGAGCGGCTATCGTGAGGGTTAAGAAGGGGCTGATGATCAAATTGTGATCCAGGCCTTAAGCTGGAGTCGGGATCCATGACCGGTCTCACAAAATGCCTCTAAGAAGCTGAAATTGAAGGACATTTGATTGTTCTACAATATTCGGTAGAGGTTTCTTTTTTGATTTTTCCGGTCCTCCATTGAGGATCCCGGAACCGGTTCCATTCAGACGGTATTCGTGGAGCAGTCTATGCGGGAGTGGGTCGCCAACCTGGTTTTCCGGATGATGGCCCTTGTCGGTCTGAGAACCTTTAACGCCCAGTTTCTTGTTTCCTTCATCCTGATTTTTGTGCTGCTGGCGGGGCTGGCGGCGAGTCTCTGGCGCAATCTTGTTCCGGAGCCCGATGCCATTGCCACTGCAGTGACGGCGCAGAAGCAGCTTGCTGCGGTTAACGAACGGGTTTCCGATGGTGCTGGCGCCGGGGATCAGTTGGATGAGCTGGAACGCACCCTGGGGTCACTGACCGGGGACCGGGCGGCATTCAGTGCGCTGGGTGCCCCATGGCAGGATTACCGACGCCTGGTCGAGCAGGCTGGTGGTGGCTCCGCTCCGGAAGCACAAGCTCTCCTGCAGGCTTCGGACAGGGTGCGGAATGCGCTCGTGGAGGGCGTGACGGCACTCAGGAAGGCTGATCAGAGCGCTCGTCGCCAGGCGGCCATGGCAGGCATGGCGCTGCTGGTGATGATGGTCGGCATGCTGGCGATCGGTCGCATCTATGGCAATTTCCATTTCATGGAACAGGTGGAGCGGCTGCGACAGAAACTTCGCCAGGTGGCTGACGGGGATTTCTCGGAGACTCTCAGCATCGAGATCCGCGAGAATGAAGTGGGTGAGATGCTGGAGGCCTACAATCTGATGGTTGCCCATGTGGGCGACCTGCTGCGCCAGATCGATGCGGCTACGGCCACGGCGGAAAACAGCCTGCAGCAGGTGCTGGACGTCACGGCCAAGACCCACGAGGGGGCGGACCGCCAGAGCCGAGATGTCAGCGAGGCGGCGACCGCAGTCAATCAGATGGCTTCATCCATTCAGGACGTCTCCGGTAATGCCCAGAGCGCGGCCAGCCACGCCCATGAAGCGGCGGATTCCGCGAACGAGGGGGACAGCGTGGCACGCGAGGCGCGCCAGCGCATCGATCATCTGGATACCCGGTTCGCGGAGACGGCACGCACCATGGAGAGCCTGGAGCAGGACGCCCAGGATGTGAGTAAGGTGCTCGGAATGATCCGGGAGATAGCCGATCAGACCAACCTGCTGGCGTTGAACGCGGCCATTGAGGCCGCTCGGGCCGGTGAATCGGGCCGCGGTTTCGCCGTGGTGGCGGATGAGGTCCGCAACCTGGCGCAGCGGACCCAGGATTCCACCAACCAGGTGCAGGAAACCATTGAGCGGCTCCAGCAGCAGGTCCAGACCCTGGTCAGCGAGAGTGAGGCCAGTGCCCGTGCCAGCCGGGAGAGCGTCGCCTCGGTCAATCAAACGTCCGAGGCCATCCACCGGGTCATGGAAGCGATCAGCCAGATTCAGGGCATGAACGATCAGATCGCGGCTGCCGTGGAACAGCAGAGTCAGGTGTCGGACGACATCAGCCGGCGGATGGAGGCCGTTTCAGAGGTGGCCGAACAGACGGACACGGATGCGGGTCAGACGGTTGAGGCGGCCCGCGCCATACAGGCGCAGATGAATCAGCTGCGTACCACCATGGGGCGTTTCCGCACTCAGTGACCCAGTACCCGCTTGCGCAGGCGACGCCAGCGGGTAATCAGCCAGTCCATGACAGTGGGCCGGTCATCGATCATCTCCGCTTCCTCGTGATGGGGGCGGGTGGGGTCGCTTTCATCTTCGCCGGTTTCCACCTCCACGCCATAGCGTTCGCTGGCGTGTTCCCACTCTTCCCAGTCGTGCGGCGTACCGGCGTTCGGCTGATGGAGACGCACCGCCCGTTCCCAGGAATTCTCGCGGAGTGAATGCTCCCGCTCCTGGTCCGAGGACTCGATGCCGTATTTTCTGAGGAACTCTTCGGGGTTCATGGGCGCCTCCGGCTGCCGCTCACCGTCAGTACCAGTGTAACGACAACCGCCGGCGCTGCCATCATTATCGCATCACTGTTCCACGAAGGCGCGTTCAATCACGAAATGGCCCTGGTGGCCCTGCTTGGCCTCCTGGAAGCCGCGCTCGGTGAGGATGCGCACCATGTCCTTGAGCAGGCCCGGGCTACCGCAGATCATGAAGCGGTCCTCTTCCAGGCTCAGGTCGGGCATGCCCAGGTTCTTCGTCAGCTCGCCGCTTTCGATCAGGTCCGTAACGCGGCCCTGGTTCTCGAAATTTTCACGCGTGACCGTGGGGTAGTAGGTCAGCTGGTCCCGGATCATGTCGCCCAGGTACTCATGCTGCGGCAGTTCGCTGGTGATGGCTTCGTGGTAGGCGAGCTCATCCACGTAACGCACCCCGTGGACCAGGATGACGTTCTGGAACTGCTCGTAGATCTCCGGGTCCTTGATGATGCTCAGGAAGGGTGCCAGGCCAGTGCCGGTGCCGATCAGGTAGAGGTTGCGCCCGGGCAGGAGGTTGCCGCCGATGAGAGTGCCCGTGGGCTTCTGGCCGACCAGCACCTCATCGCCCACCTCCAGGTGCTGCAGGCGTGAGGTCAGGGGGCCGTCCTGGACCTTGATGCTGAAGAACTCAAGGGTGTCCTCATGGTTGGCGCTGGCCATGCTGTAGGCCCGCATCAGCGGCTTGCCGTCCTCCAGCTGCAGGCCGATCATGGTGAACTGGCCGTTCTTGAACCGGAATGCCGGATCACGGGTTGTGCGGAAGCTGAAGAGTTCGTCCGTCCAGTGGTGAACGTCCAGTACTTTCTCCACATTGTGTTTGCCCATGAATGCTACCTCGCTGATGGCTCACCGGGTGAGTGGGCGCAGGCAGTTGCCTGGACGATACCCAGTGTTTAACGTATGTATTGGTTGAATGGATTATCAGGCTATGTTCTATCGGAACAATCGATTATGAAGTACACGCTGCGCCAGCTTGAGGTGTTCCTTGCCACGGCCCGTAATGAAAACATAACCCGCGCGGCCGATGAGCTGGCCATGTCCCAGTCCGCTGCCAGCGGTGCGCTGCGTGATCTCGAGAACCAGTTCAGCGTTCAGCTTTTCGACCGCATGGGCAAGCGCCTGCAGCTCAATGAGCTGGGCCGGCTGGTGCGCCCGAGAGTCGCCGCGCTGCTTGATGAAGCCCACGAGCTGGAACATGCGCTGGCGCGTCATGCCGAGGTGGGGCACGTCAAGGTGGGTGCCACACTGACCATCGGCAACTATATGGCGGTGCCGATTATGGCACGATTCATGAGCGAAAACGAGGGCGCGAATGTCTCGCTGGAGATCGCCAACACCCGCACCATCGGGCGCAAGGTGGCCGATTTTGAACTGGATGTGGGCCTTATTGAGGGAGAAATCCATTCTCCGGAGCTGGAGGTAATCCCCTGGCGTGGCGATCGGCTGACGGTGTTCTGCGCCCCGGACCACCCGATGGCCGGGTGTGAGGCGCTGACCGACGAAGACCTTCTGGCAGCCACCTGGATCCTGCGCGAGGGCGGCTCCGGAACGCGCCAGACCTTTGATCGGGCCATGCACGGGCTGCTGCCGGATCTCAACGTGCTGCTGGAACTGCAGCACACCGAGGCCATCAAGCGCGCCGTGGGTACCGGTATGGGCGTGGGCTGCCTGTCCGAGGTGGCCCTGAGGGATGCCTTCGACCGTGGAGACCTGATCCCGCTTCCCGTGCCTCACCGGGATCTGGCCCGCTCGTTCTATTTCATCCTGCATCGCCAGAAGTATCGCAGCGCCGGCGTGGATCAGTGGCTGAAACTGTGCCGTGAAACCACCGGACTCAATGGCACCATGGAGGCGGCCGATGGCGCATGAACTGAAGAACCGGGAAATCCGGCTCGCCTGGCTGGGATTCGTCACCGCATTGCTGCCGATACTGACGTTCCACACCACCTATCTGCTGTCCGCGTGGAATGGCTATGTGCCCTGGTGTGTTCCGTACTGGGATGCCTGTACTTCCATCAGCGCCACCGGGCGCAACGGCCTGGCCTATTTCATTTTCAAGGGCGTCATGATTCCGGCGATTACGCTCCAGGTCCTGTTCTGGGCCATCAATCACCGCTGGCTGCAGGCGCTGGGGTACCCGCGTGGTAAGGCCGTGGGCTGGCTCGGAGCGCTGGCAGCGGCCTTCCTGTTGCCCTATGTGCTGAGCCTGGGCCATGCCGGAGATGCTTTCGCGCTGGCACGGCGCATCGGCACAGCGGGCTACGTGGGCGTGACGGGCATCGTCCAGATCCTGCTGGGCAGTGTACTGTGGCGTTCGCGCTATCCGTTGCTGCAGCGTGGCGGCGCCCGGTTGCTGGCGCTGAGTGGCGTTACTCTGGGCATCGCGATCCTGACGCTGATCCTTCAGTCCATTCCGGCGGTTGATTACGACAGCATCAAGTATGCCTTTGACTGGATCCTGATTGTGCTGCTCAACATCCACGGCATTGGTGTGGCCGTGCTCTGGTGGCGGGCAGGCCTGGCGGTTACACTGCCGCGCACCCTCAATCTGGAGTAGCGGCGGATGCATGTGGCGGTCCTGGGTGCCGGTGTGATCGGCACCACCACAGCCTGGTACCTGCGTGAGGCCGGGTATGATGTGACCGTGGTGGAACGCCGGGGTGGCCCGGGCGAAGAGACGAGCTTCGCTAACGGCGGCCAGGTCTCGGTGTCCCACGCCGAGCCCTGGGCCAGCCCGGGCGCCCCTGCCCAGCTCCTGCGCTGGCTGTTCCGCTCTGATGCGCCCCTGCGCTTCCGGCCGCGTCTGGATCCCCACCAGTGGGCCTGGGGGCTGCGTTTTCTCAGCGAATGCCGCAGTCGCCGCTATGCACGGAATCTCGAGACCGTCGTGCGGCTCGGCCTGTACAGCCGGCAATGCCTTTCGGAACTGCGCGAACGCACCGGGATCGAGTACCACCAGCGCCGGGAAGGCATCCTTCATTTCTACACCGACCCGGACGTCTATGCGGCCGCCCATGGCCCTGCCGCCCGTATGCGGGCCCTGGGTTGCGAGCGCGATGTGATTGACGTTGCTGACGCAGTGGCGAGGGAGCCCGCCCTCGGCACGCTGCAGCCGGAGCTGAGAGGTGCCACCTGGACGCCCGGTGATGAATCCGGTGATGCCCATGTTTTCACCCGCCAGCTGGCTGGGATGGCAGGTGCGGCAGGCGTGCGATTCCTGTTCAACAGCCGGGTGATGGGGCTTGAAACCGAGGGTGGGGCGGTGCGGCGGGTCCGGCTGAATCAGGCCGGGGCCTTTACCCACCTGGAGGCGGATGCCGTGGTGGTCGCTTTGGGCAGCTTCTCGGCGCCCCTGCTGCGGCCCCAGGGCATCAACCTGCCGGTATATCCGGCGCGTGGCTATTCCGTGACGGTACCGGTGCGGGATCCGGAACAGGCCTACACCGTCAGCCTGATCGATGATGAATACAAGCTGGTCTATTCCCGTCTGGGGGATGAGCTGCGCGTGGCGGGCATGGCGGAGATTGACGGCTGGCGCCAGGACATTGATCCGGCACGCTGCCGCCAGATCCTGGACCGGTTGGCGCACTGCTTTCCCAAGGCAGGGCACTGGGATCAGGCCCGTTTCTGGGCGGGGTTGCGGCCTGCGACGCCTTCGAGTGTGCCTTTTGTGGGTGCAACCCCCTGGCCGGGGCTCTACCTGAATACCGGCCATGGAACACTGGGGTGGACCAACGCCTGTGGGTCGGCAGCGCTTCTGAGCGAACGGATTGCCGGAGAAATGGGCCCGTTGGATCTGGATTACCATGGGCGCTGAACGCTCCCGGGTGCTGTGCCTCTCCGCCTATGAGGCGGCCAGTCATCGGCTCTGGCGGGAACGGCTGGGGCGGGGGTTGCCGGACTACCACTGGCAGGCCCTCGCGCTGCCGGCGCGTCATTTCCGGTGGCGGATCCGGGGTAACCCCCTGAGTTGGTACGACGCGCCGGAATTGCAGCAGGCACCGGATCTGGTGCTCGCGACCAGCATGGTGGACCTGGCCGTGGTCCGCGGCCTTAACCGGGGTATTGCAGCCGCGCCCACCGTGGTTTATTTCCACGAGAACCAGTTTGCCTACCCGGAGCAACATGAGCGGGTGGCCAGTAACGAGCCGAAGGTGGTGAATCTGTACACGGCTCTTGCGGCCGACCAGGTACTGTTCAACAGCGAATGGAACCGGAGGAGTTTTCTGGAAGGGGCTCGGGAGCTGCTCAGGCGCATGCCGGACCGCAAGCCGGAAACCGCCGTGGCCACCATCGAGGCGCGTTCGCGGGTGGTGCCTGTGCCGATCCCCGATGAGCGGTTCACGGCACTGCAGCGGGACTGGTCCGCGGTCCCCCATCTCCTTTGGAATCACCGCTGGGAATACGACAAGGGCCCGGAACGGCTCCTCGCGTTGCTGCGGGCCCTGCGAGGGCGTGGACAACCCTTTCGTCTGAGCCTGGTGGGTGAAGGGTTCCGTCAGGCGCCGGAGGCGTTCGCGCACATCCGGGAGGAATTCGCCGGGGAACTGGTCAACCTGGGCTACATGGAAAGCCGGGAGGCCTACGATCGGCTTCTGGAGGAGGCGGACATGGTGCTTTCCACCGCGCTGCATGACTTCCAGGGGCTGGCGGTGCAGGAAGCCATGGCGGCCGGCTGCGTGCCCATTGTCCCGGACCGTCTTGCCTATCCGGAGTATGTGCCGGCGGATTTCCGTTACCCTTCCAGGGAGGCACCCGAACTGGAAGGGCAGGCGGCGGCGGAGCGGCTTATGGCTGTCCTGGCGGAACCGCGGCCCGGGCCGGAGACCCTGATGCCGGAACGCTACCGCCGGACCCGTGTCATCCCGGAATACCGGCAGCTGTTCGAGTCACTGCTTGGAGGGTGAGGCGCCTGCCCCGGTCCATTCTCCCAGGGATAGGCCCACGGCCTCAGCCACGCCCGTGAAATCCCCATCCGGCGCGGTCTGGATCTGAAGCGGTTCGCCTGTCACCGGATGCTCGAAGGACAGGCTCACCGCGCACAGCATAAGGCGGTTGAGTCCGTACTGCTCCCGGAAAAAGCGGTTATGTATGCCCTTGCCGTAGTTCACGTCCCCGATCAGGGGGTGGTTGCGGCTCTTGAGGTGACGCCGGAGCTGGTGCCGACGCCCGGTGACCGGGCGCAGGCGTACCAGACTGTAGCGGGTATGGGTATAGCGTCCGTCCACGGAGATCGGGATCGAAGTGCAGGACAGGCGGTGGTACAGGGTCATGGCCGACTGTGGGGCCTTGCGGCGTTTGCGCTTGCGGCTGTCCGGGTCGCGCGGGGCCAGGGGCTGGTCGATGATGCCGCCGAGCGGTGGCCAGCCGCGCACGACCGCCAGGTAGTCCTTGCGGACCCGGTGGGCCTGGAACGTATTGGCCAGTTCGCGGGCTGTGTCCGGGTCCAGCGCGAACACCAGAACCCCCGAGGTGGGTTTGTCCAGCCGGTGGACCGGGTAGAGATACTGGCCGATCTGATCGCGCAGCAGGGGCAGGGCGATGCGCTGTTCGTGGCGATCCACCTTTGTGGGATGCACCAGCATGCCGGAGGGTTTGTGCATCGCCACCAGATGTTCATCCTGGTAAAGGATGCGGAGTGGTTCGCGCTCCTGATGCTCTCCGGTTATCATCGTTGCCATGGATCAGGGCTCCCGCACAATCACTGACATCAATCGGCCCGTACCGCAGCTTGTGGGCCCCGCCACGGGTGGAGCCAGCCATCGCGCTGCGAACCCGGGCCGGCTTCTGAAGGGCGGAGAGGATACCACAGGCGGGTGTGCCGGCCGGAACCCGGGTCCTTACCCCGGCTGGGGATCCGTCGCCACCGCCGCCTGCTGAACGGGGGTACCATGGGAAACAGGACGTCCATGCCCCGCCGGCTCTGGTGGCTTGTTCTCGGGCTCAGCCTGGCACTGCACCTGCTGGTTGTCAGCCTTCTCCCTCCCATTCTGCCCCGCATGCCGGAGGTGGACCCCCTGCAGCGGGATATACGCGTTGCCTTTCCACAACCGGAGCCCGAGCCAGAGCAGGAGCCGGAGGAATCCGAGCCCCCGGAACCGCCTGAGCCGGAACCGGAGCCTGAAAAAGAGCCGGAACCGGACGAACAGCATATGCCCCGGGATACGGATGAGGTGACGGACCTGGATGGCACCAGTATGGATGCGCCCGAGGCCGAGGAGGAACCGGCCGCCGCGCCGGAAGATCCCCGGGCGGCAGGGGATGCGCCCAGCCCCGAAACCTCCGAGACGCCCAGCCGTCCGGAATCCACGGAAGACAGCCAGGAGGGGGAGGGCGAGCAGCCGGAGCCGGAGAGTGGGGCGCCCAGCCCGGATGCGGCCACCCAGGGGGAAGCCCGGAACGAGCCGGATCCGGACAGTGCCAGCATGTCCCTGGGGCGGGAAACAGAGGAACCGGAGACAGCGCCGGAGTCCGGGAAGGGGCCGGAAATCGGCACCGATACCGGCATGGAAGCACTGGATGAGGGAGAGATGGACGCCATCCGCGGCGAGTCTATGGTCAGCGAGATTGAGGAGCGCCGCATCCGTATGGCCAATGAGTATCTGGCCCGGATGAAGCGCCAGATCATGGCCCGGTGGGAACAGCCCGAAGGCGCGGATGCGCGTCACCGGGGTGAGATCCGTTTCTCCGTGGACGCCCAGGGCTATCTTGAGACCTCCCGCGTCCATCTGCCCAGCGGCCATAGCGGCCTGGATGAGAGCGCACTGCGTGCGGTGCGGTCCGTGGGGCGGTATCGTGTGCCGGATTCGCCCGCCATTGTGCGCCGCTATTACCAGAACCTGCGATTCACCTATTCGGGAGAACCCTTGAACAATGATGACTGAAGCCAGCCCGGCGCTCAGCATTCTGGAACGCTCACTGGACCGGCTGGGGGAGCGGGTCTGCCTTGTCGGCCATGATGGCCCCATGCCCTACTGGCAGGGATGCCGGCTGCACGCGCTGACCACCCATTACGGTGTTCACGGGCACGGTGGCGGGGCTGACGGAGGCAGGCTCTTCGGCTATGACGATCCGGAGACACCGGATGCGTTTGACACCATCGTGATCCTGATGCCCAAGGCGCGCTCGGAGCTGGAGATGCGCATGGCCTGGGCGGCCGCCCGGCTGGCCGCTGGTGGCGAGCTGTGGCTGGTGGGGGCGAAACGTGAAGGCATTGCACGTGGCAGCCGTCAGTTCCGGGAGCGTTTCCCCGGTGCCTTCCGGATCGACAGTGCCCGGCACTGCCAGCTCTGGTGTGCGACGCTGGAGACCCCGGCAGCGCCTTTCCGTGTCTGGGACTGGCTGGAACCGGTCACCGTGGTGGCCCCGGGCGCCGATCTTGAACTCTACAGCCTTCCCGGTCTGTTCAGTGAGGGGCGGCTGGATGAGGGCACCCGCCAGCTGCTGGCAACGGTAACGGAGAAACCAGCCGAGCCGGTGCTGGATCTGGCCTGCGGCAACGGCGTGATTGCCGCCTGGCTGCGCCACCAGTGGCCGGAGCTCGCGGTCACACTGGCCGACGTGCACTGGCAGGCCCTGAACTGTGCCCGTGCGTTCTTCGAGGGAGCGCAGGGAGTGACGATTGTCGCGTCTGACGGTTTCGCTGGCGTCACAGGCCGTTATGCCAGCGTTTTCAGCAATCCGCCCTTCCATCAGGGTCAGAAGAAGAACCTGGATCCGATCAACCAATGGTTCCGGGCATTGCCGGATTTCCTGCAGCCGGGCGCTGAACTCAGGCTGGTTGCCAATGCCTTTCTGCCCTACCAGGAGCCGATGATCCGCTCCATAGGCCCGGTTCGGAGCCTGTCAGACGATGGCCGGTACCGGGTCTATTCAGCACGGCGTAACATTCATGGAAAGAATGTCGGGAATTGATTGCATTGATTTTAATTATGGTATGAATCCGGATAGAATACGCCAGCGCTCGAGGCACGACTCCTCGCCACAGGGGAGGCGCCGACCAATCGTGTTGTTCCACTCCCGAAGCATAGGTGAATCATGTCGAACTACATGAAGGACATTGAAGAAGCAGCTGCACTGCGCAAGTCGCAGGGCGGCAAATGGGACCACATTACGCCTGAGTATGTGGCCCGCATGCGCGCCCAGAACCGGTTCCAGACCGGCCTGGACATCGCGCGCTACACCGCACGGATCATGCGTGAGGACATGGCCGAGTACGACAAGGACCACAGCAAGTACACCCAGTCCCTGGGTTGCTGGCACGGGTTCATCGGCCAGCAGAAGATGATGGCCGTCAAGCGCCACCATGGCACCACCAAGCGCAGCTACCTGTATCTCTCAGGCTGGATGGTCGCCGCCATGCGTTCCGAGTTCGGCCCGCTGCCGGACCAGTCCATGCATGAGAAAACTGCGGTACCGAGCCTGATCGAAGAGCTCTACACCTTCCTCAAGCAGGCGGACGCGCGCGAACTCAACCATCTGTTCCACGAGCTTGATGAAGCCCGTGAAGCCGGTGATGACAAGAAGGTCCAGGAGCTGATCGACAGGATCGACAACTTCGAGACCCACGTTGTGCCGATCATCGCCGACATCGACGCCGGTTTCGGTAACGAGGAAGCGACCTACCTGCTGTCCAAGAAGATGATCGAGGCAGGCGCCTGCGCCATCCAGATCGAGAACCAGGTCTCCGACGCAAAGCAGTGCGGTCACCAGGCCGGCAAGGTAACCTGCCCCCACGAGGACTTCATCGCCAAGATCAACGCGGTTCGCTATGCGTTCCTCGAGCTGGGTGTTGAAGACGGTGTCATCGTTGCGCGTACCGACTCCCTGGGCGCTGGCCTGACCCACAAGATTCCGGTCTCCCAGGAGCCGGGTGATCTGGCGGCTACCTACACCGGTTTCCTGAAGACCGAGCCGGTCAAGTCCGCCGAGGATGTTCAGGAAGGCGACATGGTCATCAAGAAGAAGGGCGAGCTGCACAAGCCGATGCGTCTGCCCAACGGCCTGTACGAATTCCAGGAAGGCACTGGCGAGGACCGCGTGGTTCTGGACTGCATCACCAGCCTGAAGAACGGCGCGGACCTGCTGTGGATCGAGACCGAGAAGCCGCACGTCGGCCAGATCGCGGGCATGGTCAACCGCATCAAGGAAGAGGTTCCGGACGCCAAGCTGGTCTACAACAACAGCCCGTCCTTCAACTGGACCCTGAACTTCCGTCAGCAGGTGTTCGACGCCTGGAAGGAAGAAGGCAAGGACGTGTCCCAGTACGACCGCTCCGACCTGATGAACAGCAAGTACGACGATTCCGAACTTGCTGCGGAAGCCGACCGCTGGACCCAGAACTTCCAGAAGGATGGTTCCAAGCACGCCGGCATCTTCCATCACCTCATCACACTGCCGACCTACCACACCGCGGCCCTGTCCACGGACAACCTGGCCAAGGGCTACTTCGGTGAGGAAGGCATGCTGGCTTACGTGCGCGACGTCCAGCGCCAGGAGATCCGCAAGGGTCTGGCGTGCGTCAAGCACCAGGACATGGCCGGCTCCAACATCGGTGACGACCACAAGGAATACTTCGCGGGCGAAGCAGCCCTGAAGGCCGGTGGTAAAGACAACACCATGAACCAGTTCTAAAACCGGTTCCGGTGTTTGCGGCCCCACAGGGCCGCGCCGATACAGAACCCCCTGTCGGATTCCGGCAGGGGGTTTTTTGTGGGCAGCTGTCCGTTATTCTTGGGGTATTACTGAATTCTGGGAGGTCCGGAGATGTGGCACCTGTTCAGCAGGGAAAAGATGCGGATGGTAACGCCGGAAGAGGCGCTGCCGGGGCGCTCCTCGGAAATGCCGGTCAGCAACCGCCACGCGGTGCTGGGAACTCCCCTGATCCCGCCATTCCCGGATCACTGCCGGGAACTGGTTGTGGGCATGGGCTGTTTCTGGGGCGCGGAGCAGTGCTTCTGGCAGCTGGAGGGCGTGTATACAACGGCGGTGGGCTATGCTGGCGGTTACACCCCCAACCCCACCTATGAGGAGGTGTGTACGGCGCGCACGGGCCATACGGAGGCGGTCCGCGTTATCTATGACCCGGAGGTGGTGTCGCTGGAGGGGCTCCTGCAGGTGTTCTGGGAGTCCCATGATCCCACCCAGGGGATGCGCCAGGGCAATGATGTGGGAACACAGTACCGTTCCGCGCTCTATCTTCCGGATGAGCAGAGCCTTGGGATTGGGCAGGCCTCCATGGAGGCTTATCAGAAGGCGCTGGATGCCGCCAGACAGGGGCGTATCACCACCGAACTGGCGCAGGGCGTGACCTTCTATTACGCGGAGGACTGGCACCAGCAGTATCTGCACAAGAACCCTGGTGGTTACTGCGGGCTCGCGGGCACGGGCGTGCGTTACGCATAAAAACCCCGTGCGCCAGGGCACGGGGAGGAGGGGTATGCCTGTGTGTGTCAGGCAGGGGGTTACTTCTGCGTGGCAGCGCTGTCAGAAGCCGCAGACTGGAAGCGCTCGCGCATGCTGCGCAGCTGCTGCTTCAGGGCCGTGAGCCGCTCGCCCGCCTGCTGGCGGTAGTTGGCCACCAGGGGCTTGAGATCATGGGTGTAGGAGACTTCCACCCGGTTCATGAGGTAGGCGGACGTCATATGCGCGTTCCACGACAGGCGCTTGCGTGTGTCGTAGGTGGCGGCGTCCAGGCTGAACATGAAGTCCCGGAAGGAAGGGTTTTTCTCACGGATATCCCGCACCATTTCCTGGAAGGACTCATTTTCTGAATCCCGCGCTCCGAGATCCCTGAGCACACGCTGCAGTTCCTCGTTAGCCTTCTGCCATTGCTGGCTGGCCTGTTCCTGAATCCTGCGTGTCAGATCGCTCATGGTTTTACTCTGCCTGTCTGCGGACTTCTCAGCCATGGGTTACCTCCATTGCTGCCCTTGAGTTCTGACCCCAGATTAGGGTGAAAAATTAGAATAATCACCCTAATCCGAGTAAAAACTCTAGTCCCGATAGGCCTCCGGGCTGGGGCAGCTGCAGATCAGGTTCCGGTCACCGTAGACGTTATCCACGCGGTTAACCGTCGGCCAGAACTTGCCGTCACGCACCGCCTGGGACGGGAATACCGCCAGATCACGGCTGTAGGGGCGGTCCCACTCATCCACCAGATCGCTCTGTGTGTGGGGGGCCTTGACCAGTGGGTTGTTGTCCGCCGGCCATTCGCCATTGGCTACCCGGTCAATCTCCTTGCGGATGCCCTTCATCGCCTCGATGAACCGGTCCAGCTCCTCGATGGATTCGGATTCCGTTGGCTCGATCATGAGCGTTCCCGGAACGGGGAAGGACATGGTCGGGGCGTGGAAGCCGTAGTCCATCAGGCGCTTGGCCACGTCTTCCTCGGTGATACCGGACCATTCCTTGAGCGGGCGCAGGTCCAGGATGCACTCATGCGCCACGCGGTCATGACGCCCCTTGTAGAGCACGTCGTAGTCGTTCTTGAGGCTGTTGGCGATGTAGTTGGCGCCCAGGATGGCGACTTCCGTGCTGTGGCGCAGGCCATCGCGGCCAAGCAGGCGGTTGTACATCCAGGTGATCGGCAGGATGCCCGCCGAGCCAAAGGGTGTGGACGCTACCGCGCCTTCAGCGACGCCGCTTTCATTATGGCCGGGCAGGTAGGGCGCCAGGTGTTCGCGGACACCAATGGGCCCCATGCCCGGGCCACCACCGCCGTGCGGGATGGCGAAGGTCTTGTGCAGGTTCAGGTGGGATACGTCGGAGCCCACCAGCGTCGGCTGCACCAGGCCCACCTGGGCGTTGAGGTTGGCGCCGTCCATGTAAACCTGGCCGCCATGCTCGTGCACGATGCGGCAGATCTCCGGCGCGCCTTCCTCGTACACCCCGTGGGTGGAGGGATAGGTGATCATGCAGGCGGAGAGATGGTCTCCGGCCTTCTCCGCCTTCGCGCGCAGGTCCTCCAGATCCACGTTGCCTTCATCGTCGCAGTCCACGATGACCACCTTCATGCCCATCATGGCGGCGGAGGCCGGGTTGGTACCGTGCGCCGAGGCCGGAATCAGGCAGACATTACGGTGCGTTTCACCCTTTGCTTCCTGGTAGCGGCGGATGGCCAGAAGGCCAGCGTACTCGCCCTGGGCCCCGGAGTTGGGCTGCAGGGAGAAGGCGTCGTAGCCGGTGATTTCCCGCAGCTGCTCATCCAGCTCTTTCAGGAGCTGCTGGTAGCCCTGGGTCTGTTCCCGCGGGGCGAACGGATGGATCTCCGCGAATTCGGGCCAGCTGATCGGCTCCATCTGCGCGGCCGCGTTGAGCTTCATGGTACAGGAGCCCAGCGGGATCATGCCGTGCACCAGGGAGAAATCCCGGTTCTCAAGGCGCCGGATGTAGCGCAGCAGTTCGGTCTCGCTGTGATACCGGTTGAATACCGGGTGGGTAAGGACGGCATCACGCCGGCGCATGGCATCGGTGATGCCGGTTTCGCCACCCTGGGTAATGGCCTCATCCAAGGCCGCGACCGACTGGCCGTGACTGTCACCCAGCACGATACGCAGCAGACGCTCCACATCCTCTTCAGTGGTGGTCTCGTCCAGGCTGATGCCGGTGCGACCATCGCTCAGGGCCCGCAGATTGCAGCCCTCGGCATGGGCCCGGTTGTGAACGCCCTCATCGGCATGGAAGCTCAGGGTGTCGAAGTAGCGCTCCTGGGCCTCCACGCCGCCGGCGCGCAGGCCTTCCGCAAGGATGGCGGTGAGGCGGTGCACACGCTCAGCCTGGTTCCGCAGGCCTTCCGGCCCGTGGTAGACGGCGTAAAAGGCTGCCAGGTTCGCAAGCAGTGCCTGGGCGGTACAGATGTTGGAGGTTGCCTTCTCGCGGCGGATGTGCTGCTCGCGGGTCTGCATGGCCATGCGGAAAGCCGGCTGGTCACGGTTGTCCTTCGAGACTCCGATGATGCGGCCCGGAACCTGGCGCTTGAGGTTGTCACGGGTGGCAAAGAAGGCCGCGTGCGGGCCGCCGTAGCCCATGGGTACGCCAAAGCGCTGGGCGGAGCCGAAGACCATGTCGGCGCCCAGCTCACCGGGGGAGCGCAGCATCATCAGTGCCAGCAGGTCCGAGGCCACGGCGGTCATGGCGCCCTGATCCCCGGCGGCTTTGACCAGCTTCTCAAGGTCCGGGATGCTGCCGTCAGTGGCGGGGTACTGGAATGCCGCCCCGAAGGCTTCATGGTCACCGACCGATTCCGCGGGGGCGATCACCAGGTCAATGCCCATGTAGTCAGCCCGCGTGCGCAGCACATCCAGGGTCTGCGGATGGAGCTCCTCTGCCGCAAAGAACACGTTACTCTTGCTCTTGCGGTTGGCTCGCCGGCACAGCGCCATGGCTTCCGCTGCGGCGGTGGCTTCGTCGAGCAGCGAGGCATTGGCCAGATCCAGGCCAGTGAGGTCCATCACCATCTGCTGGAAGTTGACCAGGGACTCCATGCGACCCTGGGAGATTTCCGGCTGGTAGGGCGTGTAGGCTGTATACCAGGCTGGATTCTCCAGTACGTTGCGCTTGATGACCGAGGGAATGCGAGTCGGGTAATAGCCCTGACCGATGTAGGAACGGAACACCTGGTTGCGCTGGGCCATGCCGCGCAGTTCGGCCAGCGCTTCGTGTTCCGCGCGGCCGGGGTCCAGGGCCAGTTCCCCTGGCATACGGATGGATCCCGGAATGATCTGGTCCACCAGCTCAATCACGGATGACAGCCCCAGGGTGGCCAGCATGGCCGACTGATCATCGGCGTTGGGGCCGATGTGCCGGTCGCTGAAGGGCCGGTCGTTCATCTGGGCCAGTGTCGCATTGGCCAGGGAAGACTTCGCATTCATGGGCTACCTCCTGGGTCAGGCTTCGTCGGCAACGAGCTCCTGATAGCGCTCAGCCGACAGGAGTTCAGAGAGTTCGTCCGGGTTGTCCAGCTTGATGCGTACCATCCAGCCGTCCCCGTAGCAGTGCTCGTTCACGGTCTCGGGGGCGTCCTCGAGTGCCTCATTCACGCTCTGGACGGTGCCACTGATCGGGGAATAGATGTCGGAGGCGGACTTCACGGATTCCACAACCGCCAGCTCATCGCCCTTGGCAAAGCTCTGGTCGGCTTCGGGAAGCTCCACGAAGACAACGTCGCCGAGCTGGTCCTGGGCGTGGTCGGTGATGCCCATGGTTACGGTGCCGTCGCCGTTGTCACGGATCCATTCGTGGCTGGGGGTGTAGAGAAGTTCCTCGGGCGTCGCTGTCATCGCTCCGTCCTCCTGCTGCAGGGTCATGTGGTTGTGGTGTTGTCTGTGTTAGATTAACAACGGATTTTCCCACAAACAACGTAAATTTCCTATAGGAAACACGCGAATCATGTCTGAGGACAGCGAGAACATGCGGGAGCCGCTCCACGAGACCCTGCAGGTCCAGCGCGGTGAAACCGAAGCCTCACTGCAGCCCCTGCGGCTGGGAGAGCGCGTCCGGTCCCTGCGGCTGGGCCAGGGGCTGACCCTGGAGGAGGCCAGCAAACTGACGGGACTTGCGCGCTCCACGCTGTCGAAGATTGAGAACGAGCAGATTTCACCCACCTTTTCGGTGGTGCACAAGCTGGTCAACGGGCTGGGTATCGACCTGCCGCAGCTGTTCTCAGAACCCAGCAACAGCGCCCAGCCGTCGGGGCGGCGCGACATCACGCGTCGCGGGGAGGGCAAGCCTCACCCCACGGCCACCTATGAGCACGAGCTGCTGGCGACGGATCTCAGCCACAAGAAGATGGTGCCCTTCACAACGCGTGTGCGCGCGCGTGCGTTCGGGGATTTCCCGGAGTGGATCCGGCACGATGGGGAGGAATTCCTGTATGTGCTGAGCGGGGCCATCCTGTTCTATACGGAGTTCTATGAGCCCGTGCGCCTGGAAGCCGGGGACAGTGCCTATTACGACTGCACCATGGGGCATATGCTGGTTTCCGTGAGCGAGGAGGATGCGGAAGTTCTCTGGGTGACGGCCTGACAGGAAACTTTGTTTCCAATCGGAAATACGGCATCATAGGGGCAACCCAGTTCAGCGGGAGCCGCAGGTACAGGTGGCTCCGAAACAGCAACAGGAGAGACAGGCTCATGGCGAACGATCAGGCAATGCTTACAACCCCGCTGACCGCCCTCCACGAGGAACTTGGTGCGCGCATGGTCCCGTTTGCCGGCTACAGCATGCCGGTGCAATACCCCGCGGGGATCAAGCAGGAGCACCTTCATACACGGGAAGGCGCAGGTCTTTTTGATGTCTCGCACATGGGCCAGGTATGGCTCAGCGGCGAGGGCATTGCGGAAGCGCTGGAAGCCATGGTGCCCTCTGACCTGGTCGGGCTGGGCATGCACCGCCAGCGTTATGGCCTGTTCACCAACGAGGACGGGGGGGTACTGGACGATCTGATGATCAGCCGCCATGAGGATGGCTTCTATCTGGTCGTCAACGCCGCCTGCAAGGCCGAGGACATCGCGCACCTGAGGGCCGGGCTGCCGGCTTCCGTCACACTGACCGAGATGACCGACAGGGCGCTGATCGCTCTCCAGGGGCCCAAGGCGGAGGAGGCTCTGGCGAAACTCCAGCCGGAGGTCCGGAAAATGAAGTTCATGGACAACTGGCCCATGACACTGCTCGACAGTCCGGCGATCATTTCCCGCAGTGGCTACACCGGCGAGGATGGGTACGAGATCTCGGTGCCGGCTGAGGTGGCGGAGACCCTGGCCCGGCGTCTGCTGGAGGACGACCATGTGGAGCCGGTAGGGCTTGGTGCCCGGGATTCATTGCGCCTCGAGGCTGGGCTCTGCCTGTATGGTCATGACATCACCACCCGGACGACGCCGGTTGAGGCCTCCCTGGGCTGGGCCATCGGCAAGGCCCGCAGGCTCGGTGGTGAGCGTGAGGGCGGTTTCCCGGGGGCGCAGCGGGTTCTGCAGCAGATGCGCGACAGCGCGCCGGAGCGCAAGCGCGTCGGGCTCGTTGCTGAAGGCAAGGCGCCGGTGCGCGAAGGCGCTGTGCTCTATGCGGAAGGTGGTGATGAGCCCATTGGGGAAGTGACCAGTGGCAACTTTGCCGCCAGTGTCGGCGCGCCCATTGCCATGGGGTATGTGCGCGCGGACCTGGCGGAGAAAGGCACCACCGTTGAGGCGGATGTGCGCGGCAAGCGCCGCAGCATGACGGTTTCCGCCATGCCCTTCCTGCGCCCTGGCTACCAGCGCTAGAACAGCGCTGGAAATGGCCACCGCGGGGTCAGTCGGCCCCGCGGGGTACCAGGTCCAGACGGTTAAGGGTATCGATGATCGTCTGGGTCTGGTGGTCGATCTCAATGTTCACGTGATCCCCTTCATCGAGCGCACCGAAACGCGTGGCCCTGAGCGTTTCGGGGATCAGGTAGACGGCAAAGCCGTCGCTGGTCAGTTCGGCAATGGTGAGGCTGGCTCCATCCACCGCGATATAACCCTTGCTGATCAGGTAGGGGCGCCACGCATGGGGAACGGAAAAGGCAATCCGACGGTTGTTCTCGGGCTCCTCAATCGAGCTGACCCTGGCCATGCAGTGGACGTGGCCTGAAAGCAGGTGGCCACCAATTTCATCGCCGATCCGGGCGGCGCGCTCGACGTTGACCGGACTCCCTTCCTGCAGCTCCCCCAGGGTGGTGACCCTCAGGGTTTCCATCATCACATCAAAGGCCGCCAGGTGGCTCTCCGGCCAGGCTTCGGTAACTGTCAGGCAGGCCCCGTTGACGGACACCGAAGCGCCAATCGCAATGCCGTCAATGAAGTTTTCCGGAAAGCGCAGGCTGATCCGGTGGAGCCCGGCCAGCCGCTCAACGGTGGCTACCTGGGCGATGCCCTGTACGATTCCTGTAAACACGCCAGCGCCCGTCAGATGTGGCCGTGGCCACTGTTGCGAACACGGCTCAGGGCCCGCAGCACATCACCCCGGGTGATGACCCCGATAACCCGGCTGTTGTCGACCACCGGATAGATCTTGGGCTTGGCGCCAAGCATTTCCTCCGCCAGGTGAGTCACATCTTCGTCCGGCCCCACGGATACGGTCCTGCGGGACATTACGTCGCTCACCAGCTGGTGCTCCTGGGCGTAATAGGAGTCATTGAGCATCTCCTTGATGCAGTCCTGCTCGGTCACAAAGCCGATGAGACGTTTGTGCTCGTCCAGAACCGGTGCGCCCAGCTCTTCCTGCTTAACCAGCGTGGCCGCCACCTTCTCGATCGGGTCGGAAGGGGAGAACCAGAGGGACAGTGAACGCATGTAGTCGCGTACCAGGATCTTGGGAGTGGTCGTCATGGAGCCTTGCCTCTGTAAAAGTTTGTTCCACAGCCGTCAGGGTGAATCAGAATACGCTACGCTGCCAATACATGCCAGAGCATGGGAGCGGGCACTCAAGACCCGGAAGGATCAGCCGTTAACCAGTGATGGTACAGGCACGCGGAGAGTGGGATGGCGCAGCATCAGCCTGAACGGCCGGAGGAACCGCGGGTTCATCCCGGCGGTCGACTGGAACCGGTTCCCGGACCGGAAACCCAGGCAGGGGATCAGTCGGTGGACTCCGGGAGCCCGGTGAATGGGCTGGACGGTGATCCGGTCGAAGATGAGGAGGCGTCAGCGGATGCGGACCCCGAAGCTGCCCTGCGGGCGGCGCGCGAGGCTGAGCGTAAGCGCCAGCAGCGCCGGCGCAGGCTGCTGCACGACTGCGAGCGTCTGCTTCTGCTGGACTTCGATACCCTGGCCATGCCCGGGTGGCCGGATCACCACCAGCTGAATCTGGCGCGGCGCCGGCGCGACAGCTGGCTGCTGCTGCTGAGCGGGCTTGCCGCCCTGGTTCTCGCGGGTATGGGCAACCTGGTGCCGGCACTGATCGGTGGGGTGGCCTTTGGTGCCCTGGCGCTGGCCGCGCTCTGGGGGCTGCCGGGCGTGCGGCACGTCTTCACCCATCAGGCCTCCCATATGGAGCTGCTGCTGAAACGGCGGCGCCTGCTGCACCGTGCCCGCAAACACGTTGAACACCTGGAAGGGCCGATCGGGCTGGCGGCTGCATGCCGCCCGCTGGCCGAGTATAATCCGGCGCTGCGTCGCAGCCGTTACACCGGCCTCTACAGCCTTTCCGAGAGAGGGCAGCTGGTGGACAGCATACGCAACCGCTCCCAGGCCCAGCTCTATCTCATTTTTGCTCTGGAAGCGGAAAAGGCCTATAACCGTCTGCGGGAGGAATACCTGCGGACCCACGAGCAGATGCTGGATGAAGGGAATGGGGAGCCGCTGAACGCGGCAGCCCAGTCTAGCGACCCCAGCGTAGTGCCGGTGCCCGAGTCCGATCCGGTGCCACCTGAATCCGCGGAAGCCGGGGGTGAGGGCGCTCCAGCGCATACAGGCAACCCATCTGCCCGTTCGTCTTGACACCTTTCCGGCTCAAACGTATGTTTCAAACAATTGTTTGGTCAAATGTTTGAGCGGGATTCCATGGCGCAGACGGATACAGTGGACAGGATTCTGGATGCGGCGGAGGAGCTGTTCGCCGAAAGAGGCTTCTCCGAGACCTCTCTCCGCATGATCACCGGTAAGGCCGGCGTGAATCTGGCTGCGGTCAATTACCATTTCGGTTCCAAAAAATCGCTGATTCAGGCGGTATTCGCACGCTTCCTTACCCCCTTCTGTATCGCGCTGGAGGCGGCCTTTGACCGCCTTGAGGCGGAAGCGGCCCCGGAGCCGCCCGACCTGGAGTCAGTGCTGCGGGTGCTCACCAGTACCCTGGTGGAGATGCCACGCCAGCACGACCGCAGCATCGCCATCTACATGCGCCTGCAGGGGCTTGCCTACACCCAGTCCCAGGGGCATCTGCGCCGCTTTCTGGAAGCCGAGTACAGCCACACCTTCGATCGCTTCATGCGGCTTCTCAAGAACGCCACCCCGGAGCTGTCCGCCGTGGAGCGCTACTGGCGCAACCAGTTCATGCTTGGCGCCACGGCTTTCACCCTCTCCAGCAGTGATGCGCTCACGGAGATCCTCTGGAACAAACTGGGGGTCGAGACCCCCAACGAGGAGATCGTGGATCACCTCGTGCCCTTTCTTGCCCCAGGAATGCAGGCGCATACTGTTGCCCATGGCAACAGAGGGAATTCCGACAGCGGTGCCTGACGGCGGTGATCCGATCGAGCGGATCGAGGTGGAGCTGGCCCGTCAGATCATGACTCTGCATGGGCGCGCAGGCCCATGGTTGTGTTACCGCATTTCCACGGCCGCCACCGGCGCCGGTCAGCAGGACGGTTCCGGTGGGACGCCGCTGGGGCGGCATCGGGTCCGTTCCTGCATCGGGGCCGGCCAGCCCCGGGGGGCGGTGTTCCGCGGTCGGCGCCCCACCGGCGAGGTCTGGAGCCCGCAGCTGCACCGTGAGTATCCCGGGCGTGACTGGATACTGACGCGGATTCTCTGGCTCTGTGGCGAAGAGCCCGGGTATAACCGCGGAGGCGCTGTTGATACCATGCGTCGGTTCATCTACATCCATGGCACTCCGGATACGGAACCCATGGGGCAGCCGCTGTCCCACGGTTGTATCCGGATGCGCAATGATGACATTCTTCAGCTCTGGGAATGGGTGCGCCCGGGCACGCCTGTCTTTGTTCAGTGAGGCGGTCCCGGGCCGTTCTTGTGTCGTTTAGGGAGGCCCGGTGAGCGGACCATTGATGATCGATCTCGAGGGGCCACGTCTCAGCGCCTCCGAGCGTGAACGACTGGCCCATGAGGCGGTGGGCGGAGTGATCCTGTTTACCCGTAATTACGAGTCACCGGCCCAGCTCCGGTCCCTGGTGCAGTCCATCCGCCAGATCCGGCCGCGCATCCTGATTGGCGTGGACCAGGAGGGTGGCCGGGTACAGCGTTTCCAGTCCGGGCTCACACGGCTGCCACCGATGCGCAGCTTCGGTCTGGCCTGGGAGCGGGATCCCGCGAATGCCCGTGCCATTGCCCATGCCGCGGGCTGGCTGATGGCTTCCGAGCTGCGGGACATGGATGTGGATTTCAGTTTTGCACCGGTGCTGGACCTGGATCACGGGGTTTCCAGTGTGATCGGTGATCGCAGCTTCCACTCGGACCCTCAGGTGGTGGCCGAACTCGCCGGCGCCTGGATTGATGGCATGCATGAGGGCGGTATGGCAGCAGTGGGCAAACACTTCCCCGGCCATGGGGCCATTGCTGCGGACTCCCATCACGAACTGCCCAGCGACGGGCGCACCCTGGAGCAGATCCTGGAGCACGACGCGGTGCCTTTCCGGGAGCTGGCGGAGACTCTGGATGCTGTCATGCCCGCCCATGTGGTCTACCCGGGCGTGGATGAGCAGCCGGCCGGCTTCTCTCCGTTCTGGCTGAAGAACGTGCTTTCCCGCGAGGTCGGGTTCCGTGGCGTTGTGATCAGCGATGATCTCACCATGGCCGGCGCGGCTGTGGCCGGCGAACCGCCGGAACGGGCACAGGCTGCACTTGATGCGGGCTGTGACCTGCTGCTTGTGTGTAACGATCCCGAAGCTGCTGATGCTGTGGCCGCAAGCCTGAGCGAGGCCGGCGCGCGCGCGTCGGCCGGGTTGGTGTCGCTGCGGGGCAAGCCGTTGCCCGGGCCACGTGGTGCTTTCCGCAGTACGGCCCGGTATCGGGATACCCGTGCAGCACTGCTTCGCATGCTGGATGAGGCGCCCGCATGACGCTTTCCGGCCTCGATGGTGTCCTCTCCGGTCTGGGGATTGCCCCGGAATTCCGCGGGCTGCTCTGGGCCGGTTCGATCCTGGTGACCACCTTCGTGGTGGCTTTTGTCGTCTGGTGGGTGATCCGGGCGGTTGAGAACAAGCTGCGGAATAACCGCAATCTCTGGGATGACGTTCTGATCCATGCCATACGGCGCCCGCTGTACTGGTACATCTGGCTTCTGGGTCTGTATTTCGCCTCGGAAGCGAGCGCCCGCTTCTACGAGATCGATCTGCTCAACCTCAATGGGCTGGGCCTCAGGTTCGGTTTCATACTGCTGCTGGTCTGGGCGCTGCTGCGGTTCATACAGGGCACCGAGGAGCTGCTGGTTTCGAGCCGTGTCTCCGAGCCCATGGATTACACCACGGTTTCCGCCATCGGCAAGCTGTCGCGTGTTTCAGTGTTCGTCATCGCCGCCCTGGTCATCATCCAGAATCTGGGTTACAGCATTTCCGGGGTGTTGGCCTTCGGCGGCGTGGGTGGTATCGCCGTCGGCTTCGCGGCCAAGGACATGTTGGCGAATTTCTTCGGCGGTGCCGTTGTCTACATGGACAAACCTTTCAAGGTGGGGGAGTGGATCCGCTCTCCTGACGCAAGCATTGAAGGGGTGGTGGAACACATCGGGTGGCGGGTGACCCGGATCAGGACCTTTGAGCTGCGCCCGCTCTATGTTCCCAATGCCATTTTCACCACCATTTCCGTGGAGAATCCGTCCCGGATGATGAACCGGCGGATCTATGAAATGGTCGGGGTGCGCTACAGCGATGTGGACATGGTCGCTCCGATTGTGGCCGACATCCGCGGCATGCTGGAGGAGCATGAAGACATCGATGCCAACCAGTTCCTGATCGTCAACTTCACCACCTTCAATGCCTCCTCTCTGGACATCATGGTCTATGCCTTTACCCATACGCGCCAGTGGGTTGAATACCAGACGGTCAAACAGGACGTGATGCTCCGTATCAGCAGCATCATCCGTGAACACGGGGCAGAAGTGGCCTTCCCGACGCGCACCCTGCACATTGCGGGCGAAGGGCCCCAGGCTGTGCTGGGCGAAGGCATGGCGGCGGAGGGCGAGCAGCCCGCAACGACAGGCGGAGGAGCCAATGGGCAGCAGTGAGCCAGTGTGGGGCATTATTGGCGGTACAGGGCTGACCGCCATTGATTCACTGGAGGTTGATGAAACCCTTGAAACCGAAACCGTGTGGGGGGCGCCCTCCGCGCCCCTGCGGATCGGTCGACTGGGTGGGCGGAAGGTGGTCTTCCTGGCCCGCCATGGCGATCCACACCGGATTCCGCCCCACCGGGTCAACTATCGGGCCAATATTGAGGCGCTCAGGCAGGCCGGCGTTGACCGGATCATCGCGGTCAATGCGGTTGGATCCATCCACCCGGCGATGACCCCGTCCAGCCTGGTTCTGCCGGATCAGATCATTGACTACACCTGGGGGCGTGCGCCCAGCTTCCATGAGGAGAACCTGGAACACGCGGTGCACGTGGACTTCACCTGGCCGTATTCAGAGTCGATCCGCGATGCCCTGCGGGCGGCAGCGGCGGAGGTGGATGTGGCGTTCCATGACGGCGGTGTCTACGCCTGTACCCAGGGGCCGAGGCTGGAGACAGCCGCGGAAATTCGGCGCCTGGAACAGGACGGTTCGGATATCGTGGGGATGACGGCCATGCCCGAGGCGGTTCTGGCACGGGAGGCGGAGCTGGATTATGCCTGTCTCGCCCTGGTGGTGAACTGGGCGGCGGGCAGAACCAGCGAGGTCATCACCATGGATGACATCCGTTCGAACCTGGATGCGGGCATCGGGCGGGTGCTGCAGGTTCTGGAAGCCTGTCTCCGGGCGGATTGAGCGACGCCCGGCGCCGGTCAGCCCTCTTCCTCCTCGTCCCCGTTCTCTTTGGTAATGGGGTGGAAATAGACCACCAGACCAAAGGTGGGCGCGTCGAGGTAATGCACCTCCTCGCTGCGCATACGCCGGTTCTCGGTGAGCCGGGTTGCTGTCTCCCTGAAGGCCGGACTTTCGGGAGCCAGGTAGCGGGGAAGGGGCAGAATCAACCCTGATGCCACCGGGAAGCGGGGAATCGGTGCTACATCCAGTGCGGGTACCTTCAGGTGCGTGTCATGCAGCGAGGCCTGCACATGGAGGTAACGCCGGCGTTCGATCTGCAGGCTGCCCTGGATCCGTTGCTCGCCCGCCTCATCCGCCGCGACATCCACGACCAGGGGAACGGTACGGTAGCCATCCGGGAACGGGTTCTGCCATCCGGTGAAGGCCACAAGGCGGTAACCGGAAGCGTTCTCCAGCGCCCGGGCGATGTTGTTGAGCCGGAGTTCTTCCCGCGGAAGAGCCAGGATCTCCGGGACCTGTTCCCCTGGAGTCTCGGATTCCGTGTCGATATCGCCAGTGTCCCGGGGCTCCGGCGTCCACTGGCTGTCCACCCATAGCGGAACGCCTCTTTCCGGAAGGGAAACCGGGGCGTAGGGGTCCGAAAGCAGCTCGGGCTCTGCCTGCAGGCGTTCGAACAGCAGCAGCTCTACCCGGTACAGTTCCGCCCCCGTTGCCGGCATGGCAGTGGCACAGAGCAGCAGCATGCTGACCAGAATGCGGCGGGTTCCGCGACTCGGCACGGCAGTCTCCTCTATTGGGTTCCTTTGCTCTCCGTGGCGCGTTCTTCCAGAAGCGTCAGGAAGCGATCAAGATCATTGAGTCTATCATCCGCGGTTTCCCCGTTCAGCCGGAACTTCAGCTGGTCACCACTTTCCAGCGCGTAGTCCGCGGGCGAGCTCTGGACCAGTTCCACCAGCACCAGTGGATCCACCCGGGTATCGGCGCTGAATGCCATGGTGGCGGAGGAGCCTGCTGCATCCACCTTGCTGATCCCGAGCGCTTCAGCCCGGATGCGCAGCCCGGTCTGGCGTACCAGGTTCTTGAGTGGCTCGGGCAGCAGGCCGAAGCGATCGATGATTTCCACCTGAAGCTCCTTCAGCTGTTCCTGGCTCTGGGTGCTGGCCAGGCGCTTGTAGAGGATCAGGCGCTGGTGGACGTCCGGCAGGTAGTCCTCGGGGATCAGTGCCGGGATGCGCAGGTTGATCTCGGTACCGTGGCGGATGGGCAGGTCCGCATTGGGCGTGCGCCCTTCACGGATGGCCTTCACGGCTTCGTCCAGCAGTTCCATGTAGAGGGTCAGGCCCACGCCCTGGATCTGGCCGCTCTGGTCGTCGCCCAGCAGTTCGCCGGCGCCGCGGATCTCCAGGTCGTGGGTGGCGAGCATGAAGCCCGCACCCAGGTCCTGGGCGGCGGCAATGGCATCCAGGCGCTTCTCCGCATCGCCGGTGATCTTCTTGCCTTCCGGTGTCAGGAGATAGGCGTAGGCCTGGTGATGGGAGCGGCCCACCCGGCCCCGGAGCTGGTGCAGCTGGGCCAGTCCGAAGCGGTCCGCGCGCTCAATGAGGATGGTGTTGGCACTCGGGATGTCGATGCCGGTTTCGATGATGGTGGTGCAGACCAGCACATTGAAGCGCTTGTGGTAGAAGTCGGACATGATCTGCTCGAGTTCGCGCTCGCGCATCTGCCCGTGGGCCACACCCACCCGGGCCTCGGGAACCAGGGTCCGGACCTCTTCGGCCAGGCGCTCAATGGATTCCACATCATTGTGCAGGTAGTAGACCTGGCCGCCACGCAGGATTTCCCGGAGTATCGCCTCCTTCACAAGGGCATCCTCGCGCCGGCGCACGAAGGTCTTGACGGAAAGCCGCCGGGCGGGCGGCGTGGCGATGATGGACAGGTCCCGCAGGTTGCCCATGGCCATGTTCAGGGTCCGCGGGATGGGCGTTGCGGTGAGGGTGAGCACGTCCACCTGGGCGCGCAGCTGCTTGAGCTTTTCTTTCTGGTTGACGCCGAAGCGGTGTTCCTCGTCGATGATCGCCAGTCCCAGGTCGGGGAAGTTAAGGTCCCCCTGGAGCAGCTTATGGGTGCCGATGATGATGTCCGCCTCGCCCTCGGCAGCGCGCGCCATGGTCGCCTGCTGCTGTTTCTGGCTGCGGAAGCGGCTGAGCAGTTCCACGCGCACGCCGGTCTCGGCAAAACGGTCGCGGAAGGAGTCGTAATGCTGCTGGGCGAGCAGGGTGGTGGGCACCAGCACCACCACCTGTTTGCCGGCGTGGGTCGCCAGGAAAGCGGCACGCATGGCCACTTCCGTCTTGCCGAAGCCCACATCGCCGCAGATCAGCCGGTCCATGGGCTGCTTACTGGCCATGTCGTTTTCGACGGCTTCAATGGCCGCCATCTGGTCCGGTGTTTCCTCGAACGGAAACTCGGCGCAGAAGGAGCGGTAGGCGTCATCCGGCTGCGGGAAGGCGTAACCCTGGCTGGCTTCGCGCCGGGCGTACACGTCCAGCAGTTCGGCGGCGGTGTCCCGGACCTTCTCCAGTGCTTTCTGTTTGGCCTGGTTCCATTTCTCGGAACCAAGCCTGTGCAGGGGCGCGGTGGCATCATCCACGCCGCTGTAGCGTGAGATCAGGTGCAGGTTGGAGACCGGCACATAGAGGTTGGCGCCATTGGCGTACTGCAGGGTCAGGAACTCTGTGGGCTGGCCGTCCACCTCGATGGTCTGCAGCCCCTGGTAGCGGCCGATGCCGTGGTCAATGTGCACCACAGGAGCGCCGACGCGCAGCTCGGAAAGATCCCGGATGCTGCCTTCGGTGTCCGAGTCGGTGGCACGCTGGCGCCGCCGGCGCTGCATCACCCGCTGGCCGTAGAGTTCCGCCTCCGCGATGACGCAGACCCCGGATTCGTCGAGCCAGGCGCCGTGTTCCAGAGGGCCCGTGCAAAGGCCCACGGTGTCGCTGCCGGTCTGGAATTGCTGCCAGTGATCAACTTCCCTTGGGTCCCAGCCATACTGCTTCAGCTGCTCCAGAAGCGCTTCGCGGCGGCCGGCGGAGTCGGCTGCAAACAGCACGCGGGGTGAATACTGGTCCATGAAGCTCCGCAGCTTCGCTGCCGGATCCTCCGCGCGGGCGTCCAGTGCTATGTCGGGCAGCGGTGCACAGGGCATGTTGAGCACACCGGCACCCTCGGGCTGTTCCCCGGCAAACCAGGTGACCCGGGGCAGGCGGCGGATGTGCCGGAAGCATTCCTCGGTCCGCAGGAACACCTCCTTCGGGGACAGTATCGGTCGGTAACGGTCGTACCGGCGTTCCTCGTAGCGCTCATCAACCTCCGCCTGGAAGTGATCCAGCGCCCCCTGGAGGTCGGGATCCGTCAGGACCAGTGACTGCTGCGGGAGGTAGTCGAACAGGGTGGCGGTTTCGTCAAAGAAAAGCGGCAGGAAATACTCGATCCCCGGAGGCCGGATGCCGGCGGCCACGTCCTGATACACCGGGGCCTCGCGCGGTGCCTCCGGGAATGCCTCGTTCCAGCGGTTGCGGAAGCGCTGGCGCGAGCGCTCGTCCCAGGGGAATTCATGGGCGGGGAGCAGTTCAATGCGTTCCACCTGGTCAATGGAGCGCTGGGTCTCCGGATCGAAGGTGCGGAGTGTTTCCACTTCATCATCGAAGAGTTCGATCCGGTAGGGGAGGTCGGCTCCCATCGGGTAGATGTCGAGGATTGAGCCGCGTACGGCGTATTCGCCGTGTTCCTGGACGTTATCGGCATGGCGGTAGCCCACGGCCTCGAGCCGCTGGCGCCAGTCGTCAATCGGCAGCGGATCCCCTGTCGCCAGCAGAAGTGTGTTGCCCTCGGTGAACGAGGGTGGCGGCAGCCGGTGCATCAGGGTCCTGGCCGGCAGTACCAGGAGGCCGCGCTGCATTCGCGGCAGCTGGTGCAGGGTCCGTATGCGCTGGGAAATGATCGCCTCATGGGGCGAGAACATATCGTAAGGGAGTGTCTCCCAGTCCGGCAGAGAGAGCAGGGCATCATCCTGTTCATCATCACGGTAGAACGCCAGTTCCTGCTCAAGCGCCTGGGCTTCGTCAGTGCTGCCAGTGATCACCAGAGTAAGCCCTGGGAAGCGCCGGCTGGCTTCAAGTATGGCCAGGGAGCGGGCGCTGCCGGGGAGCGATCCCCAGTGTCGGTGATCGCCGCCGCGGGTGGGTGGATCGGCGGGCAGGAGCGGGGACTGGGTGCTGGTCTGGTTCATCAACGCTGCATGGTTGGTGTGCGGAGGCGCCATTCTAAGCCTGAGGCGCCGTGCCTGCCACCCCGGCGCGGCGGAGTCGATTGCGCCGGAGCGCTTTAAACTGGATAATACGCCAGCCCGCAAGGGCCAGAGGCCATGACCCGACATACACCCTGTTTCAGAGGACCCTGATCGTGAGCCAGGAGCAACTCAACCGCTACTTTTCCGACTGGACCGAGCGCGAAGCCATCGCTGAAGCCATGATTCCGCTGATCGGCCGTCTGTACCGCCGCAACAATGTGGTGACGTCCATGTACGGCCGCGCGCTGATCAACCAGTCGGTCATCAACATCCTCAAGGCACACCGATTCGTGCGCCAGATTGAGGCGGAAGAGCTGGATGTCCACGACACCTACCCGGTCCTCGAGACACTGGACCGGCTGAACCTGGGTCAGGCGCACATCGACGTCGGCAAGCTGGCGAACCAGTACAACCAGGTGCGTGACGAACAGAGCCTGGAGGACTTCCTGCGTGAAGCGGTCAATCCGGTCGTTGACCGGTACGACGAGGAGGCCAAAGCCGCCAGCGAGAGCGAGACCAAGGACATTGTCCTTTACGGTTTCGGTCGGATCGGGCGCTACCTCGCCCGGATCCTGGTGGAGAAGGCCGGCGGCGGCAACAACCTGCGCCTGCGTGCCATCGTCGTGCGCAAGGGCGGAGCCGAGAACGACCTGGAAAAGCGCGCCAGCCTGCTGCGCCGTGACTCCGTGCATGGCTCCTTCCGCGGCACCATTACGGTGGACGAGGAAAACGAGGCCATCATCGCCAATGGCAACTACATCAAGGTCATCTACTCCGATGGCCCGGATCAGGTGGATTACACCCAGTACGGCATCGACAACGCCATCATCATCGACAATACCGGTAAGTGGCGTGATGACGAAGGTCTGGGCCTGCACCTCAAGTCCAAGGGGGCCAGCCGTGTCGTCCTGACAGCGCCCGGTAAGGGCAACATCAAGAACATTGTTCCGGGCATCAACAATGATCTGTACACGGACGAGGATCGGATTCTCTCCGTGGCGTCCTGTACCACCAATGCCATCACCCCCGTTCTCAAGGCGGTGAAGGAGCAGTTCGGTATTGTTGATGGGCACATGGAGACGGTCCATGCCTACACCAACGACCAGAACCTGATCGACAACTACCACAAGGGTGAGCGCCGGGGGCGCAGCGCGCCGCTGAACATGGTCCTGACCGAGACCGGGGCGGCCAAGGCGGTTGCCAAGGCCCTGCCGGACCTGGACGGCAAGCTCACCGGCAACGCCATCCGGGTGCCCACGCCCAACGTGTCCATGGCCATTCTCAATCTGAACCTTGAGAAGGCGGCAGCGCGTGATGAAATGAACGAGTTCCTGCGGGACGTGGCGCTGCACTCGGATCTACAGAAGCAGGTTGATTACGTGAGTTCCCCCGAGGTGGTGTCCTCCGACTTTGTGGGCTCCCGCCATGCAGGGGTTGTGGATGGCCAGGCCACGATCGCCAATGGAAATCGTGTTGTGCTCTATGTCTGGTATGACAACGAGGCGGGCTACAGCGCTCAGGTCATCCGGCTGGTGAGCGAGATGGCCGGTATGTCCTTCCCTATTTTCCCGGAGCGCGGCACCGCTGCGGACCACTGACTGCATCCCTGCATGACCGGCCCGCGGCGCGCCTCCCACTTATGGGGTAGGCGCTCAGGGCCGGTTCTGTGTGGAATCCTGTGCCTGGTATCTCTATAATTGGGCCGGTTTTTCACTCCATCCAGTTCTGATTGGGCAAAGCGAATGATCAAGATCAAGAAAGGCCTCGATCTTCCGATAACTGGCGCGCCCGAACCGACCATCGAGCAGGGACGGCCTGTACGGCATGTGGCCCTGACCGGTTTTGACTACATCGGCATGAAGCCGACTCTGAAGGTTCGGGAGGGCGACCAGGTTAAGCGGGGGCAGCTCCTTTTCACGGACAAGAAGAACGAAGGCGTTGTCTACACCGCTCCGGCCGGTGGCACCGTCCGGGAAATCAACCGCGGGGAACGGCGTGTTTTCCAGTCTCTCGTCATCGAAGTGGATGAGAATGAGGAGGCGGAAACCTTCAGCCGTTACAGCGCTTCCGAGATTGACGGGCTTGCCCGTCAGGACGTGGTGGATAACCTTGTCAATTCCGGCATGTGGACGATGATCAGAACCCGTCCCTACAGCAAGGTGCCGGCGATTGATGCGCCGGAGCCTCACGCGATTTTCGTCTCCGCGATGGATACTCATCCGCTGGCGCCGGATCCCCAGACCATCATCAATGAGGATCCCGAGGCGTTCGAGAACGGTCTGCGCGTACTCTCACGGCTGACCAGTGGCGCCGTCCACCTGGGCAGTGGCCCGGATGCCCGGATACCGATGCCCTCGGGCGACCAGTTCCAGCAGCATACGTTTGATGGCCCCCATCCCGCCGGCAATGTCGGCACCCATATCCACTTCATTGACCCCGTGGGCGGTGAGAAAGTGGTCTGGACGGTGGGCTACCAGAATGTGATGGACATCGGCCGCCTTTTCACCACCGGCATGCTGCCCACGGAACAGATCGTGGCCATTACCGGTCCCTGTGCCGCCAAGCCGCGTCTGCTCCGCACCCGTATCGGTGCCAGCCTCGAGGAACTGCTCGAAGGTGAGCTGGAGCAGGGCGATATGGATATCCGGCTGGTGAACGGCTCCGTGCTGGGCGGCCGCGCCGCACGTGGGCCGGTAAGCTATCTGGCACGCACGGCCACCCAGGTCACCGCCCTTGAAGAAGGCTATCGCCGGCACTTCATGGGATGGCTCTCGCCCGGGTCCAACCGGTTCTCCCGCCTCAATATCTACCTTTCCAAGCTGATGCCGGGTAAGCGGTTCAACTTCACAACCACCACCAATGGCTCAGAGCGGGCCATGGTTCCGATCGGAGTCTACGAGGAGGTGATGCCCCTCGACATTCTGCCCACCCAGCTGCTGCGTTCGCTGATCGTTCAGGACACCGAACAGGCCCAGCAACTCGGGGCACTGGAACTCGACGAGGAAGACCTTGCTCTGTGCACCTTCGTGTGTCCCGGCAAGTATGAGTTCGGGCCGATTCTCCGACAGAATCTGACGCGCATTGAGATCGAGGGCTGATTCATGGGGCTGAGACAGATATTCGACCGGATTGAGCCGCACTTCGAGAAAGGGGGGCGTTTTGAGCGCTGGTATCCCCTGTACGAAGCGGTGGACACCATTTTCTATACACCGCCATCGGTGACCCGGACCAACGCCCATGTGCGTGATGGCATTGATCTCAAGCGGATCATGATCACCGTGTGGTTCTGTGTCTTCCCGGCCATGTTCTTCGGTATGTGGAACGCGGGTTACCAGGCCAACACCTATCTGGCCGAGCAGGGCATGGCCATGGCGGACGAGGGGCTGCGTGCCGCCTTCATCTCCGCACTGGCGGGCAATGACCCCGGCAGCATCTGGGATAACATCATCTTCGGTGCCGCCTATTTCGTTCCCATCTACTTCGTGACCTTCGTGGTTGGCGGCTTCTGGGAAGTCCTCTTCGCGACCGTGCGCAAGCATGAGGTCAATGAAGGGTTCTTTGTCACCTCCATTCTGTTCGCGCTCATACTGCCGCCCACTATTCCCCTGTGGCAGGTGGCGCTGGGCATCACCTTCGGTGTGGTTGTCGCCAAGGAGATCTTCGGGGGTACCGGCAAGAACTTCCTGAACCCGGCACTGACCGGGCGGGCCTTCCTGTACTTCGCGTATCCCGCCCAGATCTCGGGCAACGAGGTCTGGACCGCCGTGGACGGTTTCAGCGGTGCGACCGCACTGAGTGTCGCTGCTTCCAGTGGCATGGAGGGGTTGAGTAATCATCTGACCTGGTTTGATGCCTTCTTCGGGTTCATGCAGGGGTCCGTCGGTGAGACGTCAACACTGGCGATCCTGATCGGTGGTGCTGTGCTGCTGTTGATGAAGATCGCCAGTTATCGCATCGTGTTTGGTACGCTGATAGGTCTGATCGGCACGGCGCTGCTGTTCAATGCGGTGGGCTCCGACAGTAATCCGATGTTTGAGATTCCGCCTCACTGGCACTTTGTGATCGGAGGTTTCGCGTTTGCCATGATGTTCATGGCGACGGATCCGGTGTCCGCGTCCATGACCAACACCGGGCGTTGGGTGTTCGGCATCTTCATCGGCGTGATGACGGTACTGATCCGGGTTGTGAATCCGGCATTCCCGGAAGGGGTGATGCTCGCAATCCTGTTCGCGAACCTGTTCGCACCCTTCATCGACCACCTCGTCATTCAGGCGAATATCAAGCGGAGGCAGGCCCGTGTCGCAGTCTAACGATACCGTCAGCAAGATCCTGATCGTCGCCGTAACGCTCAGCATCGTCTTCTCCGTGATTGTCTCCGGCGCGGCGGTCACGCTGCGGCCGGCTCAGGAGCGGAATGAGGCTCTGAGCACCCGTTCCAACATGCTTGCCGCAGCCGGAATCATTGAGGCGGATGCATCCAATGACAGGGTCGCGGAAACGTTTGACCGGTTTGATGTGCTGCTGGTGGAAATGGGAACCGGTGAGACGGTTTCGCCTGAACAAGCCAAGGCGAAATCCGTGGAATCCTATGACCAGCGCCGGGCTTCCCGCGATCCGGATATCTCCCGGGGGCTTGAGAATGATCCGGCCGGCATCAACCGCCAGGCAATGTACCGCAAGGCCTTCGTTCTGAAGGACAATGGCTCGGTGGAGCGGGTGGTTCTACCGATTCACGGCTATGGACTCTGGTCCACCATGTACGGTTTCCTTGCCCTTGAAGGGGATGCGAACACTGTAGCCGGCCTGCGCTTCTACGAGCACGGTGAGACTCCGGGGCTGGGGGCGAAGATCCAGAGCCCGGACTGGGTTGCCAAGTGGAAGGGTAAGAAAATCTACGAGCCGGGCAACTGGCAGACCCCCAACTTCCGCCTGATCAAGGGTGGTGTGGGCGAGAACACCGAGGGCCGCGAGCATAAGGTTGATGCGCTTTCCGGGGCGACGCTGACATCCCGGGGTGTTGAAAGTACGATCAATTTCTGGCTTGGCGAGCGGGGCTATGCGCCCTTCCTCGCCAAGGTGCGCAACGGGGAGATCTGAGCCATGGCGGAACTGAAAACCAAAGACGTCCTGTTTGGACCCATACTGCACAATAACCCGATCGCACTTCAGATTCTGGGCATCTGTTCGGCTCTGGCCGTTACGTCCAGCGTCAAGGTGAGTCTGGTGATGTGTGCCTCCGTGATCGCGGTGACCTGTGCCTCAAACTTTGCGGTATCGCTGATCCGCAAACAGATTCCGAGCAGTATCCGGATCATTGTCCAGATGACCATCATCGCCTCCCTGGTCATTGTCGTGGACCAGTTCCTCAAGGCGTTCGCCTACGAGATCAGTAAGCAGCTCTCGGTGTTCGTGGGCCTGATCATCACCAACTGCATCATCCTCGGCCGGGCCGAAGGGTTCGCGATGCAGAACGGGCCCTGGCTGAGCTTTGTGGACGGTCTTGGTAACGGCCTGGGCTACAGCCTGATCCTGATTGTGGTGGCCACGTTCCGGGAGATTCTGGGTGCGGGTACCTGGATGGGCTTTACGGTACTGCCACTGGCCAGTGAGGGCGGCTTCTATGTCCCGAACGGCCTGATGCTGCTCCCGCCGAGCGCCTTCTTCCTGATCGGCTTCTTCATCTGGGCCGTTCGGATCTGGGATCCGGACCAGATCGAGGAGGAGGAGTTCGAGATGCAGCCCCATAAAGTACGGGAGGCGTTCTGATGGAACACTATATCAGCCTCATCCTCCAGGCCGTTTTTGTCGAAAACCTGGCGCTGGCCTTCTTCCTGGGGATGTGTACCTTCCTGGCCATCTCCAAGAAGGTAGAAGCCGCTATGGGACTGGGGATTGCCGTGGTGGTGGTGCTCACCATCTCGGTCCCGGTGAACAACCTCATCTACAACTATGTCCTGCGTGATGGCGCCCTGTCCTGGGCAGGGCTGCCCAACATGAACCTGAGCTTTCTCGGGCTTCTGACCTATATTGGTGTGATCGCGGCTCTGGTCCAGATTCTGGAGATGTTCCTGGACCGCTATGTGCCGGCACTGTACAGCGCGCTGGGGGTTTTCCTGCCGCTGATCACGGTGAACTGTGCGATCCTGGGCGCGTCACTGTTCATGGTCGAGCGTGACTATGCGTTCGGTGAGAGCGTGGCCTATGGGTTCGGTGCCGGCGTTGGCTGGGCCCTGGCCATCGTGGCCCTGGCGGGCATCCGCGAGAAGCTCAAGTACAGTGATGTTCCGCCGGGACTGCGTGGACTCGGCATCACATTCATTACCGTGGGGCTGATGTCGCTCGGTTTCATGTCCTTCTCGGGCATATCGCTGTAATACGGCGTATTCGGATACAAGGCAGAAGGCGGAGTCATGGTTACAGAAATCATACTGGGCGTGGTGATGTTCACCGTGATCGTCCTGTCGCTGGTCGCGGTCATCCTTGGTGCGCGGGCACGACTGGTCAGTTCCGGTGACATTGAGATCGAGGTCAATGGTGACCCGGAACACAGCTTCACGACACAGGGCGGCGGTAAGCTCCTGGGTAAGCTCGCCGAGCAGGGCATCTTCCTGTCGTCCGCCTGTGGCGGTGGCGGAAGCTGTGGCCAGTGCGTTTGCAAGGTTCACGAGGGTGGCGGCTCCGTTCTGCCAACGGAGAAGAACCACTTCACGCCGCGGGAGCAGCGTGAAGGCTGGCGCCTCTCCTGCCAGGTGCCCGTTAAGCAGGACATGAAGGTTGAGGTACCGGAGGAGTTCTTCGGTGTGCGCAAGTGGGAGTGCACGGTCCAGTCGAACCACAACGTGGCCACCTTCATCAAGGAAACCATCCTCAACCTGCCGGAAGGTGAGGAAGTGGACTTCCGTGCCGGCGGCTATGTGCAGTTCGAGGCGCCTGCGCACGAGGTGCACTTCAAGGACTTCGACGTCGAGGAGGAGTACCACGAGGACTGGGACAAGCACGGTCTCTGGGACATCAAGTCGGTGGTGAAGGAAGATATCGTACGGGCCTACTCCATGGCCAACTATCCGGAAGAGAAGGGCGAGCTGCGCTTCAATATCCGGATCGCGACGCCACCGCCGGGGACCAACCATCCGCCGGGGCAGATGTCCTCTTACGTCTTCTCCCTGAAACCGGGTGACAAGATGACGGTGATGGGTCCCTTCGGCGAGTTCTTTGCCAAGGATACCGATGCGGAGATGTGCTTCATTGGTGGTGGTGCCGGTATGGCTCCGATGCGGGCGCATATCTTCGACCAGCTCAAGCGCATCAACACCAACAGGAAGATCACCTTCTGGTATGGCGCGCGCAGCAGGCGTGAGATGTTCTATGTGGAGGACTTCAACCAGCTCCAGGAGGACTTTGACAACTTCAATTGGCATGTGGCGCTGTCCGATCCACTGCCCGAGGACGAATGGGAAGGGGACGTCGGGTTCATCCATAATGTCCTCTATGAGAACTATCTGAAGCACCATGAGGCGCCCGAGGACATTGAGTACTACATGTGCGGGCCACCCATCATGAATGCGGTGACCATCAAGATGCTCAAGGATCTGGGCGTCGAGGATGAGAACATAGCCCTGGATGATTTCGGGGGCTGATCCCGCGAACACCCGACCAAGGTCGGGTGTTTTTGGTTGAATCCACTGGCGCCCGGGCGTCACCATGGCAATAGGTGGGTCCGTGTATGGAGGTAATCATGTTTGAGACATTTGTTCTGGCAGTAGTGCTTGTGATGGTGCTGATTGCCGGCATGTCGATCGGGGTCATCTTTGGGCGCAAGCCCATCAGCGGCTCGTGCGGGGGCGTGGGCAATCAGGTAGGCGGTGGCAGCGGCTGCTCCGTCTGCGGGCGGTCCTCGGGAAGCTGCTCCGACGATGACGAGGCGCCGGACGCTGGAGAAGCGGATAACCTGACCTACAATGCAGACAGCGACCGGCGGGCTTAAGCGGCACCGGTTACGGAATTCAGGTAGATAGAGGAGTGAGTGAGCGGATGTCGGATCAGCATTTTGATGTTGTGGTAATTGGTGCCGGGCCTGCAGGCGAAGGGGCCGCCATGAACGCGGCAAAGCACGGTCGGCGGGTTGCCATTGTGGATGACAAGCAGACGGTTGGCGGCAACTGCACCCACTGGGCAACCATTCCGTCCAAGGCGCTGCGTTACTCGGTCAAGCAGATCATCAACTTCAACACCAATCCGATGTTCCGCGATATCGGCGAGCCACGCTGGTTCTCCTTTCCCCGGGTCCTTCAGAACGCCGAACGCGTGCGCAACAAGCAGGTTAAACTTCGAACCGGGTTCTATGCCCGCAATCGGGTACAGCGCTTCCACAGCCGCGCGCGTTTCCTGGACCAGAACCAGCTGGAACTGCATGACGAGGAGACAGGTGGGCAGCGGATCACGGCGGACAGCTTCGTGATCGCCACGGGGTCATCGCCGTATCTGCCCCCGGATGTGGATTTCTCCCACGACCGGATCTACAACAGCGACTCGATCCTGACGCTTTCCCACACGCCGCGCACCATCACCATCTATGGTGCGGGCGTGATCGGCTGTGAATACGCGTCCATCTTCTGCGGCCTGGGCGTGAAAGTGGATCTGATCAACCCTGGCAGCCGTCTTCTGTCCTTCCTGGATGATGAGATTTCGGACGCCCTCAGCTACCACCTGCGGAACAACGGCGTGCTGGTCCGTCACAACGAGAAATACGAGTCGGTGGAGGGGGATGACCACGGGGTGGTGCTGAACCTTGAGTCCGGCAAGAAAGTGCGCTCCGACGCCTTCCTCTGGTGCAATGGCCGAAGCGGCAACACCGGCTCCCTGGGCCTTGAGAACGTGGGGCTTGAGACCAACTACCGTGGCCAGCTTGCCGTGGACGATCACTATCGGACCCAGGTCCCGAACATCTATGCCGTAGGCGATGTGATCGGCTGGCCGGGCCTTGCCAGTGCCGCGTACGATCAGGGCCGCTCGGCCTCGTCGGACATCATGGCGGACCGGTACTTCCGTTATGTGGATGACGTACCCACTGGCATCTATACCATTCCGGAGATCAGCTCCGTGGGTAAGACAGAGCGCGAGCTGACGGAAGCCAAGGTGCCCTATGAAGTGGGGCAGGCCTTCTTCAAGGATCTCGCCCGGGCGCAGATTTCCGGGGATCCGGTGGGCATGCTCAAGCTGCTGTTCCACAGAGAGACCAAGGAGCTTCTGGGCATCCACTGCTTCGGGGACCAGGCGGCGGAGATCGTCCACATCGGGCAGGCGATCATGAACCAGCCCGGTGAGGCGAATACGCTGGATTACTTCATCAACACCACCTTCAACTACCCCACCATGGCGGAAGCCTATCGGGTGGCGGCTCTCAACGGTCTCAACCGGATTTTCTGAGAGACGGTTCCGGGTCTGTGTCGGTCTCCGGGCCGCGCAGGCTCTCTACCTGATGCCCCAGCCGACGCCGGTTTTCGAAGTAGACCAGGGCGCTGGTTGGGTAGTCCGTGATCACGGACGCCACACCCATTTTCTCCAGCATCAGCATGTCGTGGATCCGGTTAACCGTCCATGTGGACACGCTCATGCCTTTGTTGCGGGCGTCGCTGACCAGACCCGCGCTGCAGATCCGGTGGTTGCAGCACAGGTACTGGCAGTCAAGACTCTTGGCCTGCCGGACCGGGGAAGGGAAGCGCCGTTCCGCCACATAGCCCAGGCTCACCCGGCGATCGAGCCTGCGGGCCGAGCGCAGGAAACCGGTATTGCTTGAGGTCAGGGTGATCCGCTCGTAGAGGTTTTCCCGCTGGATCCACTCGACCAGGCGGTTGCAGAGCCGGTTGAGCCGGCCCCGCTCGTCGGACTTCACTTCCAGCTGCAGATGCCTGTAGTCAGGGCAGGCCTGAACCACATCATCAAGACTGGGAATACCCGTGGCGTGGTGCCAGCTCGCGGTGTTCTGGCGGGCGTCCAGAGTACTCATCTCCAGGGCGGACACCGAGCTGACAGCCCGGTCACTGCCCGTGGTCCGCAGCAGGGAGCGATCATGGATGACCACGGGGACTCCGTCCTGGGACAGGATAATGTCCATTTCAAAGCGGCGGATGCCATGGCGGTAGGCGTGCATGAAGCCGGCAAGGGTGTTCTCGGGCGCTTCGCCTTTGGCGCCGCGATGGCCGTAGATCAGCATGGGCGCGGATGCCTCCTTCATCCGTTATCGGCGTAGAGCGCGCGCCGTTTGCGGTACGTTTCGTGGCAGAGTTCAACGTCTTTCAGGAACCGGGGCAGATCCCGGGGCAGCAGTGCCTGGGGGCCGTCCACCAGGGCTTTTTCAGGGTTCGGATGGAAGTCCGCCAGGATCATGTTGGCCCCGGCGATCACGCCCTGCGCTGTGGCATGGACGATATCGGACATCCCATCCGGTGCCCGGTCACGGACACCCACCGAGTGTGACGGGTCAATGCAGACCGGCATACGGGTCAGGCGCTTGACCACCGGAATATGGGCGAAATCAACAAGGTTGCGGTGCGGGTTGCCGGCCTCGGTTTTCATGCCCCGAAGGCAGAAGATCACATTGGTGTTGCCCTCGGTGGCCAGGTATTCGGCCGCGTTGAGGGATTCGTTCAGGGTGATGCCGAATCCACGCTTGAGCAGCACCGGGAAGGTGCTCTGGCGACCCAGAGCCTTGAGCAGCTCGAAGTTCTGGGTGTTACGGGTCCCGACCTGGAGCATCACGCCGGTCGGATGCCCGGTCTGCTCAAGGGCCTGTTCGATCTCCCACACATGATTCTCATGGGTCACCTCCATGGCGACTACCCGGATGTCGTACCGGCCCGCGAGTTCGAACACCCAGGGCAGGCAGTCGGCGCCATGGCCCTGGAAGGAGTAGGGGTTGGTGCGGGGCTTGTAGGCGCCCATGCGGGTGCACTGCTGGCCATTGTCCTTCAGGGCGCGGAGCATCTCCTCCACGTGAGTGGGGTTGTCCACCGCGCACAGGCCGGCAAAGACATTGAGGTTGTCCTGGTCAAAGTGGATGCCGTTGTAGTCGAAGCCGGTCTGGCGTTCGGCGTCACTGTGCCTGCCCAGAACACGGAAATCGTCGGAAATGCGGATGACCCGCTCGACGGCGGGCAGTGCTTCAATCTCTCCGGCGTCGAGGGCCTTGGTATCGCCGATCAGGTAGACCTCGGTCAGTGTCTGCTGGCTCCCGAGCACGTCATGGACACGAACCTCGACATTGCTGAGCTGATCGAGGAAGTTCATGGTCTCGCGGTACGCTTCGCTGTCGCGAGCCGTATCCGGGTGAAGTATCAGTAGCATGGGCCCTCCGGGTCTCTGTATGGCGTTCAGGCGGCCTGGATCCAGTCTCCCAGATTCTTCTCCAGCTGACGCTGGTCGGCGGCAAAGCGCCGGATGCCATCAGCAAGCTTATCGGTGGCCATGGCATCCTCATTGAGGTGCCAGCGGAAGCCGCTCTCATCCAGCGGGGGGTATGTTTCCGTTTGGCTGGCGTTCCCGGGATCCAGGCAACGTTCCAGAGTGCCGGTATCCTGTGACAGCGATTCCAGCAGCTGCGGGCTGATTGTCAGCCGGTCGCAGCCGGCCAGGTGCTCGATCTCGCCCTGGTTGCGGAAACTCGCCCCCATGATGATGGTGCGGTAGTTGTGTGCCTTGTAATAGTCGTAGATGCGCTGTACCGAGCGCACACCGGGATCCTCAGCCGGATCAATGGCATCCAGGCCCGCCTGCGCCAGATGCCAGTCGAGGATACGCCCCACAAATGGCGAAATCAGTGTGGCGCCGGCATCGGCGCAGGCCATCGCCTGGGTGAATGAGAACAGCAGTGTCAGGTTGCACGCAATGCCTTCACGCTCCAGAACCCGGGCTGCCTGGATGCCTTCCCAGGTGGCGGCGATCTTGATCATGACCCTGTCGGTGTCCACGCCCCGTTGGCGGTAGAGTTGTGTAAGCTCGCGGGCACGGGCAATGGTGGCATCACGGTCGAACGACAGGCGCGCATCGACCTCCGTGGAGACCATGCCGGGCACGCTCTCGAGGATCTGTTCTCCCGCCAGTACGGCCAGGCAGTCCCCGGCCAGAACCGGGTCCGGAGAGGCGCTCCGGTCCTGTTCCCGGGCCCAGGCCAGTGCCTGTTCCACCAGGTTGCGATAGGCGTCGGAGGACACGGCCTTGAGCAGCAGCGACGGGTTGGTTGTGGCGTCCCTCGGCTGCCACTGACGGATGGCGTCCAGGTCACCGGTGTCGGCGACCACAGTGGTCATTTGGCGGAGCTGATCAAGTTTGGAAGTCATCGGCTGGTTGCGTCCATTGTGCATCCGGGTGTCTGGAACCCTGAAGGGTAACCCGAGTCACGATAGCGCGCTGTCGCCGGTGTCACAAGCGCGGAATCCGCCTGTCAGGCGGCATCGGCCTTTTCCTGGACCAGCGCCAGCGCATCCCGGACAACCCCGGTGCCGGCCCCGGCGCGATGGGCGTTCTCGCTGAGATGGCGGCGGAACTGGCGGCCGCCCGCACAGCCGTGGAAAAGGTTCATGATGTGGCGGCTCATCGCCTGCAGGGGGACGCCCTCGGCCAGGCGCTGTTCCAGATAGGGAATGAACCGCTCAATGGCCTCTGTACGCGTGATGCAGGGCTCTGGTGTGCCGTGGATCTCCGGGTCCACGCGGCTCAGCAGCCAGGGCTGCTGGTAGGCGGCGCGGCCGATCATGACGCCGTCCACGTGCCGGAGCTGTTCGCGAATGGCGTCCATCTGCCAGAAGCCGCCATTGATGATGATTTCCAGCTGGGGGAACCGTTCCCGCAGGGCATGGACCCAGTCGTACTTCAGTGGCGGCACTTCCCGGTTCTCCTTGGGGCTGAGCCCCTGAAGGATGGCGATGCGCGCGTGTACGATGAAGGTGCGGCATCCGGCCTCCGCGACCCGCTCGATGAAGTGGACCAGGTCCTCCCACTGCTCGTGGCCGTCGATGCCGATGCGGTGTTTGACGGTGACGGGCAGGGCAGTGCTCGCCTTCATGGCGGCCACCGCGCGGGCAACAGTGTCCGGCTCCGCCATCAGGCAGGCGCCGATACGGTTGTTCTGGACCCGGTCGCTGGGGCACCCCACGTTCAGGTTGACCTCATCATAGCCCCAGGCCTCGGCCATGGCCGCGCACTGGGCGAGTTCCGCAGGGTCTGCGCCCCCCAGCTGCAGCGCAACGGGATGCTCCTCCGCGTCATAGTCCAGGAAGCGTGCCCGGTCGCCATGGATGAGGGCGCCAGTGGTTACCATTTCGGTGTAGAGCAGGGCATGACGGGTCAGGCCCCGGACGAACCAGCGGTAGTCCCGGGTGGTGTAGTCCATCATTGGTGCGATGCTGAATTGGCGATCCGGTTCGGGGCGTTGCATGCCGGTCTACTTTTCCTCGGGCTGTTGTTCGGGGCGACAGCGGCTCACCGCGTCCGCAAGGGACTCCAGGAACGCTGTGTAGCCGCCCACGCTGATAGGGATGTCACCCCCGACTGGGTCCCAGCGGCTCACGGCGAGGGGTTGGGGTACATCCAGACCTCGCCACCAGTCACCGCCGAGTTGGGTCTCCGTCATGATACAGGGGAATCGTGCCGCTTCAAGGGACTGCTGGAGGCCGGCGATATGCCGTGCGCTGGGGCTGCGCTCCGGGTTGTTCGTGAGCGTCCCGGCGATGGTCAGCCCGAAGTGATCCGCGAAATAGTGGAACGCATCGTGATAGGTGAACAGCGTAATCACCTGCAGAGGCTCAAGCTGTGCACGGATGCGCTCGGTGGTTTCAACAAGCCTCTGCTCAAAACCTTGGTAATTGCGTTCAATGGCCTGGTCGTCCACCCCGTCCAGTGCGCCCAGGGTTTCCCGGGCACGCCGGGCCATGGCAAGGGCCCTCTCAGGGGACAGCCAGACATGGGGATCCTCGCCGGTGGCGTGGTGGTGCCCATGATCATCATTTTCCGGGGGATTCTGTGGCGCCCCGACCAGCGTCCGGGTCTTGCCGACCAGGGTGCTGTCACTCATGGTCCCCTGCAGGTAGGGTTCCAGCCCGGCCCCCAGCCAGTAGATGCGGTCCGCCTCCGCGAGGCTGCGGCGTTCGGAGGGCCGCATGCTGTAGTGATGGGGGCTGACATCCGCGGGCACCAGCGCCCGGACATCCGCCTGCTCGCCAGCCACTTCCTTGACGATCAGTGCCAGGGGGTGGGTGCTGGTGACAATGAGCGGGCGTTCCGCCCAGGCCGCGGACGAAGTGAAGCCCAGAAGGAGTAGCAACAGGCACAGCAGGCGTCGTCTTATCATAGATCGTTATAACATAACATGTTGGTGGAGGAGCTATTCTATCCAATCATGGCGGGATCGACCATAGGGGAGGATACGGAAGGACGACCCGGCCCGATGGAGGCGTTATAATACGCGCTTTCATCGAGCCGATGCCGACCTATTCGAGGAGCCAGGAACCGACATGACCGTCAGAACCCGAATCGCCCCTTCGCCCACCGGCGACCCGCATGTGGGTACGGCCTATATCGCGCTGTTCAACCAGTGTTTTGCACGCCAGCACGGCGGGCAGTTCATCCTGAGGATTGAGGATACCGACCAGGCCAGAAGCACCCCGGAATCCGAGCAGGCGATCCTGGATTCCCTGCGCTGGCTGGGGCTGGAATGGGACGAGGGGCCGGATGTGGGCGGCGAATACGGTCCCTACCGTCAGTCCGAGCGGCGCGACGAGTATCGTGCCTATGCCGAACAGCTGGTCGAGAGCGGTCATGCGTTCTACTGCTTCCGCAGTCCCGAGGAGCTGGATGCCATCCGTGATGCCCGCCGGGAGCAGGGCCTCAACCCGGGCATCAAGGGGGATCTGGAGCTGCCGGCGGATGAGGTGAGGCGTCGTATGGACGCCGGTGAGCCCTACGTGATCCGGATGAAGGTGCCGGAAGAGGGCGTGTGCGAGATTGAGGACATGCTGCGGGGCACGGTCACCATCGACTGGACCCAGATCGACTGTCAGATCCTGCTCAAGTCCGATGGCATGCCCACGTATCACCTTGCGAACGTCGTCGACGACCACCGGATGGGCATTACCCATGTGATCCGGGGCGAGGAGTGGATCAACTCCGCGCCCAAGCACAGGCTGCTCTATGACTACTTCGGCTGGGACATGCCGACGCTGTGCCACATGCCGCTGCTGCGCAATGAGGACGGAACCAAGCTCAGCAAGCGCAAGAACCCCACCAGCATCGACCTGTATGAGCGGCTCGGTTTCATGCCTGAGGCGGTGCTGAACTTCCTGGGGCGCATGGGCTGGTCCATGCCGGATGAGCGGGAGCGGTTCACGCTTGATGAGATGCAGGCGGAATTCGATATCCATCGGGTCTCGCTTGGTGGGCCCGTGTTCGACCAGGCCAAGCTGCGCTGGCTCAACGGCCTGTGGATCCGCGAGACACTGACCGACGAGGCCTTCATGGACCGGGTGGGGGACTGGTGGTTCAGCCGTGACCAGCTGGCGCCACTGGTGCCGCACCTCAAGAGCCGTGTTGAGACCTTTTCGGATATTGCACCGATGGCGTCGTTCATGTTCTCCGGGATGCTGGATGTGCGCCCCGAGGATTTCCAGCACCGCAAGCTGGAGGAGGAGACCGTGCGGCGGATTCTCCAGTTCGCCCTGTGGCGGCTAGAGGCGGAACGCCACTGGAGCCGGGATACGGTCTTTGCCGATCTCAAGGCGCTTGCGGGTGCCATGGGTCTGAAGCTGGGGGAATTCATGTTCCCGATTTTCGTGGCTGTGGCAGGGACACCCAACTCCTGGTCAGTGGTGGACTCCATGGGGCTTCTGGGCCCGGACGTGAGTCGGGCGCGCCTGCGCCACGCGCTGAATGTGCTGGGCGGTTTTTCGAAGAAACAGGCTAAGAAGGTCGAGAAGGAATACGCGGCACTGGAGACCGGCGAATAAAGGCGGCAATCAGGGGTTGACGCGCCCCTGGGTCGCCACTAATATACGCACCCGTTGGACGCAGTGGGGCCATAGCTCAGCTGGGAGAGCGCGGCGCTGGCAGCGCCGAGGTCGGGAGTTCGAGCCTCCCTGGCTCCACCACTTTTTCAGTCCCGTTCGTCTAGAGGCCTAGGACACTGCCCTTTCACGGCAGTAACAGGGGTTCGAGTCCCCTACGGGACGCCAGATGCAGAAAAGCCGGCCACTTGGCCGGCTTTTTTTATGTCCGGATTCCGGTTCAGCCCTCCGCGATGGCTCCCTTGTTCACCCCTTCAAAGGCATAAACTTCAATCCGGCTTTCCGGTTCCAGCTTCCGGGTTTCATCCCGCAGGTAGCAGGCAATCCATTCCACTGTGGTATCCGGCCCCATGATCTCCGTACGGGCCGCTGGCAGGGTGATTTCGAAATGGCCCTGGTCCGACTCGTAGCTGAACCGGTGATAGGAGATGCCCGCGTCCTCGAAGGTTGCGCTCCGGTCGTCCGCTGTTGCCAGGTAGATATCACGCCAGCGCCCGCCCCAGTAGTGCTCCAGGTCCGGGGCCCGCTCACCGTTGCGCAGGATCTGGATGCGGGAGCGGTGGCCGTGGGCGATGCGCTGGCAGTTGCCGTCGTGTTTCTTGAGCCCGTGGGCGTAGTGGTACCAGGCACCGTCGATCTGCTCCAGGCGCAGATTGATGCGTACGTCGTGGACATTGTCCGGGAGGACCCGCTGAAGGCTTTCTGACAGCCGGGTGGCTATGGCCTGGCGCTCAACGGCTTCTCCGGGGACGGTGGTAACGGCCTGTTCCGGCGAGCGGTGCTCGATCCAGGTACCGTCCTCCAGGTGCCAGCGGAAATGCCCGGGGGAGTCCGGGTCCAGCCATTGCAGTTGGGGGTAATCCGCGGGGATCAGCAGCCGGTGATCCACCTGGTCGTCAATGTGCGCCTTGATGGTGCTTTTGACATGGCCGAAGTCGAACACCATACCGGCATCGTTCAGCTCGCCGGCGAGTTCAATGTCCACAATCCAGCTTTCGCCGACCAGGCCGCGGTGACGGTCCAGGTAGGCAAAGTCAATGACGGTCAGGTTATCAACGAAAAGACGGTTCATGATCCGGTGGCTGCCTGCGCTGTGAAAGGCCGCATGGTAGCAGATCACGCCATGCGGCGGGCAGCGGCTCAACCTATAAGCCCGCCGAGCCAGGCAATGCCGAGACTGAAGATACCCAGGCTGACGGCCAGTGCCATGGTGTAGATCCGCGCTGCCGTGGTTTTCTGCTCGCGCCGGTAGAGGTCCAGGGTACGCTGGGCGACCTCCTCGGAAGTGTCCCGCGCGATGTCATGGGCCTGCTGGACCGCTTCCGACTGCAGGGACTGCCAGAACTCCGTATCCACCGTCTGTGTCGCTGTCAGGTGATCCTTGAGGGCGTTCAGGTCGCTTTCCGTCAGTCCCTGTTGGTTCTGCTCCCGCAGCTCCCGGCGCAGTTCACTGAGTTCATTGCCCAGGTTGAGGGTGACTTCAGCGGCCACTTCATTCTTCAGCGCCTCCAGTCGGTTTTCCACCAGTTCACGGAAATCCGCGGTCTGCTTTTCAATCGCCTCTTCACGCCGGCGTTCACTGTCCTCGATCAGGCGGCGGACATGGTCGTGCTGTTCGTCGAAGAGACTGGAAAGCAGCTCATGCAGCCGGTTGTGGATGTGGGTCTTCACCGCTGAACGCGCGATCTGTTCGATCAGCTCCGTGGTCAGGGGAACGGTGTCCCCCTCGGTTCCCGTGCTCTGGGGGCTGTCCGCAAGCCGCACGCTGGCCCCGGTTTCAAGGGGCTCGGAATCCTCGGGTGGTTCGGCCACATCCTCGGGGGCCGGTGGTTCGGGCAGGGTCCCCTGGTTCAGGTCCTGGGTCAGGGCCGTGAGGATGCTGTCGAGACCGTCCGCCTGCGGGGGTTTGGTGAGGATGTTGTAGACTCCGTATCCCTGCGCTTCCTGAATGAAATCATCCGATTTCTTTGAGGTGCACATGACCACCGGGATGGAGGCGGTTGCCGGGTTGCGCTTGATGGCCTTGGTGGCCTCCACGCCATTCATGCCCGGCATCAGGTGGTCCATGAAGATGACGTCCGGTGGCTGTTCGCTGTTCAGCAGATCCAGAGCCTCCTCGGCGGAGCCCGCCATGCTTACGTCCATGCTCCGGCTCTCAAGGAGTTTGCTCAGGGCGAAGCGGGCGACTTTGGAGTCGTCCACCAGCAGAGCGGTATTGATGGTCATCTGGCTTCCTCTTGCGTACTGCGTTGTTACCGGATGGGCTGACATGGGTCACCACGCCTCCATGGATGGACATTGGGTTTCCCGGTAGCTGCCCTTGCGGTAGCACACTCCCGGCTCCGAAGTGCGGGCGATGAAGACCTCACCTTCCGGCGTGGTCATGCGGACCTCGCCGTAGGGTTCGCCTTCCCGGAACGTGCTTTCAATGCTGGCGCCGCTGGGATGACGGATCTCGCCCTCGCCGTGGAAACGGCCATCGACAAACTGGCCCCGGTACTGGCGCCCACTGCTGAAAGTGCGGACCCCTTCGCCATGGAAACGGTCGTTGGCGAACTCGCCACGGTAATAGCCGCCGTTGGGGTAGGTCAGGCGGCCCTCGCCGTGCAGCTCGCCGTCCCGGAAATCACCCACGTACATGAGTCCTTCAGCGGTGGTGAGGGTGCCGTGCCCGTTAAGCTCGCCGTCTTCCCAGTTACCGGTGAAGGTGTCGCCGTTGCTGGCGGTGAGTGTGCCACGGCCGTGGTACTCGCCATCCTGGAAATCGCCCTCATAGACATCACCATTGGGGCGCTGCAGGTTGCCTTCGCCATGCATGGTGCCCTGCCGCCACTCGCCTTCATAGATGCGCCCGTCCGGGAAGTGGGCTGTCCCCTCGCCGTGGAACTCACCGTTGCGGAATTCGCCCTCGTAGGTGAGGCCGTCGCTGTCGCGGTAGGTGCCTTCGCCGGTTTTCACGCCGTGTTCCCAGGTGCCGTTGCGGTAACGGACAGTGGTGTAGCGCTCAAGGCGCGCCATCAGGGTGGGGGAGTCGCCGGCATCCAGGTGGATCCGCTCGCGCCAGGTACTGTGTTTCGGTTTGCTGATCTCGATGGTGTAGGTTCCGGGGGCCAGCTCCAGGTCCATGGCGGTGGACCCCCGGGGCTTGCCATTGATCCGCACCTGGTCGTCGTAGACGTTGGAGCGCAGTGTCAGCCGGGCTTGTGTCGGCTGCTGCTTTTTCTTCTGCTCCGCCTTTCCGCCGGCGGTGGGCTGGGAATCAGCTGCCATTTCGGCGCGAGCGTCATCAGGCGTGTTTTCGGAGCTGCTACCCGTATCAGGTACGGAAACGGCCGGGATGACCCGAGGAATCCTGTCGGCGCTGGCCTGGGATCTGTCTGCTGGGGCGCGCTCATCACCCGCGCTGGTTTGCGTCTCCCCGGAAGAGGAGGGGGAAACCGCCGGAATGCGTGAGCCCACCAGCTCCGGAGAGCGCTGGATGGTGGCAAAGCCGGCCGTCACCAGCAGCATGATCGCGAGAAAATTCGCAAACAGCAGTGGTCTGTAGTCGATCATTGCATGCCACTCCGTTCATTGCGGCACCGCGGGTCAGGCAGGGGGCAATGGCGGCCACCTGTTCAGTCTGACTTCATGTTATCGGAGAACGGGTACTGGCTGCGTGAAGTGACGCACTTTTCAGGCGTTTTCCGAGCGGCTCTGCTGCTGCAGTTCCTCCCAGGCGCGCATATGCACGTCTGCTTCGTACTCGTAGGGCGATTTGAACGGCGTCAGGACCAGGTCAAAGACCGCGAAAAGCAGGCCCACGGAAAGCCAGGACAGTACCAGCGTCTCCAGGGTGGTGGCCTGGACCTGGGCGGTTGCGTCCACGAAGCGCTCCAGGTGCGGCAGGGCGTTGTCCACCAGCGCCACGGGATTGAAGCGGGCGAACACCAGCGGAATCCAGAATCCCAGAAATACCGGGAAGAATCCGAAGGACCAGAGGATCCGGCGGATCAGATAGATCGCCAGCGCGTTGACGTATCGCCGCCGCAGTTCCGGTATGCCCCGGATCTCTTCCAGGTAGCGCTTGCGTTCAACCCAGTAGGCTTCAACCCGCGGACGGGATCCGGAAGTCTCGGTATGCTCGTTTTGGCTGGTCAATGATTGTCCATGCATAAGTTGCCCAGTGTCCCCTCACTATAAACAAGATGTGAGCGGTTGCCAGAGGCCACCCCGCTACGGCTGTGGGAACACGGGCGCGCAACCGCTAGAATGGCGGCACATTCATCGGACAGGACGAGAGCATGCTGGATCAGGCGGAACCGCAGGTTCACCCGGCTTTCGAGTGGGTACGCAATCACCGGATCGAGACACTTCACCTGGAGGTGGAGGAGTACCGCCATCGGGCCACCGGGGCATGCCATCTGCATCTCGCTTCAGACAACGACGAGAACGTTTTCCTCGTGGCACTGCGGACCTTCCCCATGGACTCCACCGGGGTCGCGCACATCCTCGAGCACACGGCCCTGTGCGGGAGCGAGAACTACCCCACGCGCGATCCGTTCTTCATGATGATCCAGCGTTCGCTGAACACCTTCATGAACGCGCTGACCAGCAGTGACTGGACTGCCTATCCGTTTGCCAGTCGCAACCGGAAGGATTTCGACAACCTGCTCTCGGTCTATCTGGATTCCGTGTTCTTTTCCAATCTGGACCCGCTGGATTTCGCCCAGGAGGGCCACCGGCTCGAATTCGAGACTCCGGACGACCCCAGTACGCCACTGGTGCACAGGGGCGTGGTCTACAACGAGATGAAGGGCGCTATGAGTTCGCCGGTGTCACAGCTCTGGCAGACGCTGTCCAAGCATCTGTTCCCGACCACGACCTATCATTACAACAGCGGCGGCGAGCCGGACCATATCGTGGACCTGACCTATGACCAGCTGGTCCAGTTCTATCGCCGCCACTACCACCCCAGCAACGCGATCTTCGCCACCTTCGGCGATATCCCGGCGCGCGAGCACCAGGAGCGTTTTGAATCCCTGGCGCTGAACCGGTTCCAGGCGGCGGAGATCGACCTGCCGGTGCGCAATGAGAAGCGCTACTACGCCCCTGTGAGGGTTCAGGAGCATTACGGCGTGGACCCGGACGAGGGCACTGACAACCGGACCCATGTGGTCATGGGCTGGCTGCTGGGGGAGAGCTTCGACCTGGAGAAGAACCTTGAGGCGGAACTGCTCACAGCCGTTCTGCTGGAAAACAGTGCCTCGCCGCTGCTGCAGGCTCTGGAGACCACCAGCCTGGGGCAGGCACCCTCGCCGCTGTGCGGGCTCGAGGATTCCAACCGGGAAATGACCTTTGTCTGCGGCATCGAAGGCACGGAGCCGGAGCAGGCCGGCGACGTGGAGAATCTGATTCTTGAGACACTGGAGCAGGTGGCACGCGAGGGCGTCGCCCATGAGAAGCTGGAGGCCATCGTGCACCAGCTGGAACTGCAGCAGCGCGAGATCTCGGGTGACGGGTTCCCCTACGGTCTGCAGCTGATCATGCAGGCGCTCTCGCCCATGGTGCACGGTGGTGATCCGGTGGATCTGCTCGACCTGGAGCCGGTACTGGAACGGCTTCGTGAACGCATCCGGGATCCGGAGTATGTGCCCGGGCTGATCCGGCGCCTGCTTCTGGACAACCCTCACCGGGTGCGCCTGGCACTGGCGCCGGACACCGGCCTCAACGAACGCCGGGAACAGGCGGTGCGGCAGGCGCTGGACGAGCAGAAGGCGAGCCTGACCGAAGAGGAGCAGCGGACCCTGGTCGAGCAGGCGCAGGCCCTGCAGGCGCGCCAGAACCAGGAAGCGGACGACAGCATGCTGCCGCGCGTGGGCATCGAGGATGTGCCGGCGTCGCTGAAGATCCCGGAAGGGGAGTCCGACGCGTCCGGGCGCATCACCCGCTATCACATGGGCACCAATGGCCTGGTGTACCAGCAGCTTGTGGCGCCGCTGCCGGATCTCGCCCCGGAACAGCGCCAGCTTCTGCCCATCTATTCGAGCATGCTGAGCGAGGTGGGTGCGGGCTCCGAGGACTATCTGCGTATGCAGGACCGCATCTCGGCGGGCAGTGGTGGCATCAGCGGGGCGGCCACTATCAAGGGCAACGTTGACGATGTCCAGTCCGTGCGCGGCTACTTTACCCTGGGCGGCAAGGCCCTGGCCGCGAACAGCGACGATCTCGCCGGGCTTCTGCATGACGTTGCCTCTGCCGCACGGTTTGACGAAAAAGAGCGGGTGCGTGAGCTGGTGGCGCAGATGCGCGCCCGCAGGGAACATTCCATCACCGGCAGCGGTCACGCATTGGCCATGGGTGCGGCTTCACACGGGGCCAGCCCCGGCGCCCGCCTGACCTATGAACTCGGTGGGCTCGAGGGCATCCGCCAGCTTGTGGCTCTGGATGACCGCCTGGACGACAGCGCCGAGCTTGACCGCTTCTGCCAGCGCTTGTCGGAGCTTCATGAGCGGATCCACGCGGGCGGGCCGGACTTTCTGCTGATTGGCGAGAGCAGTGGACTGGAAGGCTCCGAGGCCGCTGTGCGTGGCCACTGGTCCCTGGATGGGGATCGGGCTGAAGGTGGCTTCCATCTGGATCCGGTGAGTGAACAGGTCAACGAAGGCTGGCTGACCGCGACCCAGGTGAACTTCTGCGCCCGGGCCTTTCCGACAGTGCCGGTGGAACATCCGGATGCGGCGCCGCTGAGCGTTCTGGGTGTGCTGCTGCGCAATGACAACCTGCACCGCAGTATCCGGGAGCAGGGCGGCGCCTACGGCAGCGGCGCGGGGCAGGACAGCGCCAACGGGGTTTTCCGTTTCTTCTCCTATCGCGACCCGCGCCTCGAGGAGACCCTGGCCGACTTCGATCGCTCACTGGAGTGGCTGCATGCTGGTGGGCAGACTGCGGCCTCCGTGGAAGAGGCCATACTGGGCGTGATCTCCCAGCTGGACCGGCCGCGCTCACCGGCGGGCGAAGCACGCTTCGCGTATCAGAGCCGGCTGTTCGGGCGCACGCCCGAGCAGCAGCAGCGCTTCCGGGAACGGGTTCTGGCGGTGGACCTGGCCTCCATGCAGGAGGCTGCCGAACGCTGGCTCACGCCTGACCGGGCCAGCACGGCCGTTGTGACCGGCCACGGCAACCGTCAGAAGCTGGCCGATCTGGGCATGAAGGTGCTCGAAATCTGATCAGCGCGCCCGGCGTTCGATCCCGGTCTGGACCAGGAGGCGGGTGGAGATTTCCTCCACCGAGTAGTCTGTGGTGTTCAGATTCGGGATCCGCTCGCGGCGGTACATGCTCTCCGCTTCGCTGACTTCCATCATGCACTGGCGCAGAGACGCGTAACCGGAGTTGGGGCGGCGTTCATTGCGGATCGCCGACAGCCGGTTGGGGTCAATGGTCAGCCCGAAAAGCTTCTGCCGGTGGGGCTGCAGGGCCGAGGGAATGCGCTGCTCCTCCATATCCTCCTCGGTGAGCGGGTAGTTCGCTGCCTTGATCCCGTACTGCAGGGCCAGATACAGGCATGTGGGCGTCTTGCCGCTGCGTGACGGGCCGATCAGGATGACGTCGGCATCGTCGTAGTAGCGTGTGCGGGCGCCGTCGTCGTTCTCCAGCGCGTAGTTCACCGCCTTGATCCGCTCTTCATAGCCCCCATCGCGGGAGATGGCGTGGGATTTACCCACGGTGTAGGAGGAACTGGAATGGAGTTCGTTCTCCAGTGGCGACAGGAAGGTACCGAAGATGTCCACCATGAAAGCGTCGGCCCCGGACAGTTCGCCCCGGATCTCGCTGTCCACAATGGTGTCGAAGGTCAACGGCCGTGCCCCATCAAGTTCGCCCGCCTTGTTGATCTGCGCCACCGCTTCCCGGGCCTTCTGCACGGAGTCGATGTAGGGCAGGGTGATCTTCTCGAACTGGATGCTGTCGAACTGCGCCAGGAGGCTGTTGCCAAGGGCCTCCGCGGTAATGCCGGTGCCGTCGGAGATGAAGAATGCGGTGCGTTTCATGGGGCGAGGGGCTCCCTCCTGATTTTCCGGTATCCTAGGCCGATACGTTCGGTGTGTGAACCCGGACCGCGCAATGGTGGAGATGACCCCGCCGGTTACAGTATGATACGCGGGCTCTGCAGGGCGCGTGGCGCCCCGGGTGACAGGCAATAACGAGGGAGATGGGCTTTGGACGATTTCATCATCGGTTTCGAGCAACTCGGCATGGACGATGTCGAACGCGTGGGCGGCAAGAATGCCTCCCTCGGGGAGATGATTAGTAACCTCGCCAATGCCGGTGTGACGGTACCCGGTGGGTTCGCCACCACAGCACAGGCCTACCGCGAGTTTCTTGAGAAGGACGGGCTGCGCCAGCGCATTGATGAGACCCTGGACAGTCTGGACATCAATGATGTGAACGAACTGGCGAGGGTCGGCGCTAAGATCCGCCAGTGGATCATCGATACACCTTTTCCGCCGGCACTGGAACAGGCGATTGCGGACCGCTTCGGCGCCATGCAGGAGGGGAACGAACGCATGGCGGTGGCGGTGCGCTCCTCGGCGACGGCGGAAGACCTGCCGGACGCCTCCTTTGCGGGCCAGCAGGAGACCTTCCTGAATATTGTGGGGCTGGACAACGTCAAGCTCGCCATCAAGGAGGTGTTCGCCTCCCTGTTCAATGACAGGGCGATTTCCTATCGGGTGCATCACGGCTTTGACCACAACAAGGTGGCGCTATCCGCCGGTATCCAGCGCATGGTGCGAAGCGAGACCGGAAGCAGTGGTGTGATGTTCACCCTCGATACCGAATCCGGTTTCCAGGAGGTGGTGTTCATTACCGCCTCCTATGGTCTGGGTGAGACCGTTGTGCAGGGTGCGGTGAACCCGGACGAATTCTACGTGCACAAGCCAACGTTCGAGGCCGGGCGCCCTGCCGTTCTGCGGCGCAATCTGGGCAGCAAAGCCATCAAGATGGTCTATGCCGGTGACGGTGAAATGGGCCGCTCGGTGGAGACGGTCAAGGTGGATGCCGAGGACCGTAACCGGTTCTGTCTCAGCGATGAGGACGTCACCGAGCTGACCAGCCAGGCCCTGACGATCGAGAAACACTATGGGCGGCCCATGGACATCGAATGGGCCAAGGACGGTGACACCGGCAAGCTGTTCATTGTGCAGGCGCGGCCGGAAACGGTCCGCAGTCGCAAGGGCCTGCACACCATGGAGCGCTACCTGCTCAAGGAGAAGGGGACAGTGCTGGTTGAGGGACGGAGCATCGGCCACCGCATCGGTGCCGGCCCGGCCCGGATCGTCACCAGCATCAACGAGATGGACCGCGTCCAGGAAGGGGACGTGCTGGTAACGGACATGACCGATCCCGACTGGGAGCCGGTCATGAAGCGTTCGGCGGCGATCATCACAGACCGTGGCGGGCGTACCTGTCACGCGGCCATCATTGCACGTGAGCTGGGTATTCCCGCTGTCGTGGGTTGCGGCAATGCATCAGAACTCATTCACGAAGGCCAGGAGCTCACGGTTTCCTGCGCTGAGGGCGATACCGGGCTGGTTTACGACGGCCGTCTGGATTTCGAACTGCGCGAGAATTCCGTTGAGTCCATGCCGAATCTGCCGTTCCGCATCATGATGAACGTCGGCAATCCGGATCGGGCCTTCGATTTCCAGGCCATGCCGAACGAGGGTGTGGGTCTTGCCCGGCTGGAGTTCATCATCAACCGCATGATCGGTGTTCACCCCAAGGCGCTGCTGAATTTCGAATCACTGCCGGGGGACATCAAGCAGACGGTCGAGAAGCGCATCGCCGGTTACGATTCGCCGGTGGATTTCTACATCGACAAACTGGTGGAGGGCATCTCCACACTGGCGGCAGCGTTCTATCCCAAGCCCGTCATCGTGCGGCTGTCGGACTTCAAATCCAATGAGTATGCCAACCTGATCGGGGGCACCCTGTACGAGCCGGATGAAGAAAACCCGATGCTCGGCTTCCGGGGGGCTTCCCGCTACATCTCGGATTCCTTCCGGGACTGCTTTGAACTTGAGTGCCGGGCACTGACCCGGGTCCGGGAAGAGATGGGCCTGAACAACGTAGAGGTCATGGTGCCGTTCGTACGCACTCCAGGTGAGGGGCGCCAGGTGGTGGAACTGCTGGCGGAGAACGGTCTCGAGCGCGGTCGTGAGGATCTGCGCGTGATCATGATGTGTGAGCTGCCAGCCAATGCCCTCCAGGCCGAGGAATTCCTGGAGCATTTTGATGGCTTCTCCATCGGCTCCAATGACCTGACCCAGCTCACGCTCGGGCTGGACCGGGATTCCGGGATCGTGGCCCACCTCTTTGATGAACGTAACGAGGCGGTCAAGTCGTTGCTGGCCAGTGCCATAGCCGCCTGCCGCAAGGCCAATAAGTACGTCGGCATCTGCGGCCAGGGGCCCTCGGACCATCCGGACCTGGCCAAATGGCTGATGGAGCAGGGCATCGACAGTGTTTCTCTGAATCCGGATTCGGTTCTGGACACCTGGTTCTTCCTGGCGGAAGGGCAGCACTCCTGATCGTCCGGTGGAACCCCAGGCAGGCTTGAGGAAGGCGGGTATGCAGAGCAGCAGCCGATTGTTTCCGGTGACGCTGTCGGCCACCGAAATGGCCGCTGACCTCTATGAGGACGTGTATCTGCTGAACCCGGGCGTGAGTCCGGATCCCAGTGTCCGCATCGCCGTGACGCGGGTGCGTGATCCGGCCTGGCAGGGCCGGCGCGTGCCGGTGGTGCTCATCCACCGGGAGTTCCAGAACAAACGCCAGTGGCTCTCGCCCGGAGGGGAGGGTCTGGCGGGGCTGCTTGCCCGTTACGGATTTGACGTCTGGCTGCCGGAGATGCGCGGCCATGGCATGTCCCCCCGTAACCGCGACTGGGCCCTGGGTCACATTGCGCTGCTGGCGGAGGAGGACCTTCCTCCGGTGCAGCGGTTCGTGGAAGAGCAGAGCGGCGTGCCCCCGGCCTGGCTGGGGCAGGGGCTTGGTGCCCGCATGCTGGCGCATGCCCTGATCAACAATCATCGCTTTCTGCGCCTGGTGCCCGCTGCGGTCTTTGTGGACCCCGGTCGGGCGGATGCCCACTGGACGGAATCCGAGGCCACCATGGGCGAGAAACTGGGGCTCCGTCGTCGCCAGCGTTTCCTTGGCGGTCTGCACGGCTGGGGGCCGGAGGATGAGCCCAGCGCCCTGTTCCGGGACCTTTACCGGACCCAGAAACGTTATCGCAGGGGCAAGGGACACCCCACCCACGAGGGGCTGCGCGTCATCCGCTGCCCGGGTCTGGTGGTCGGTGTCGAGGATGATGAGGCCACTGTGCGCGGTTTCGCGGGCAATCTTGGCGGACAGGTCCGCCACACCCTGGGGCCGGGGGAAGGGGGCAGAAGCGCCGCCGGTCAGAGTGTCCTGGGAACGGCGCTTCAGGATGACATCCGCGCCTGGCTGACAGAACATACCCGCGACCTGCGGGCGGACAGTATTGACTGAAATCGCAACTGGATCAGGAGGAAATCGTGTCGCAAGAGACAATCGTTACACCGGATCTTGTGGATGAGCATCCGGAAGTGGCTGTGGTGGAGCCCATGTTCGTTAACCTGGGCGGGCGCAGCGCTTTTGGTGGTGAGATCGTGACCGTGAAATGCTTTGAGGACAACTCCGTGGTCAAGGAGCAGGTTGGCAAGGAGGGGCATGGCAGGGTTCTCGTTGTCGACGGCGGCGGTTCGCTGCGCATCGCCCTTCTGGGTGACATGCTGGCGGAGAAGGCGTCGAAGAATGGCTGGCAGGGCGTGATTGTCTACGGCTGCATCCGCGATGTGGACGTGATCGGTGAGACGGACATCGGTGTCCAGGCCCTGGCCACCCACCCGCGCAAGAGTGAAAAGCGTGGTCTGGGAGATCTTAACGTGGCCGTGAGTTTCGGCGGTGTCACCTTTGAACCCGGTCATTACGTCTATGCCGACAACAACGGCATCATCGTATCCGCCGAGCCGCTGCCGGAAGTCTCCGTGTAACAGGCGCCTTAATCTTTGACGCCTGCTGCCCCCTCCCGGTATAACGTATTGAACCAGTAACAATAACAACCTTGGGACGGGACAATCTCATGACTGGAGATTCAATGCGGGATACCTCCGAGAAGCGCGATTTCATCCGTATGCACGTGGATACGGTGATTGAGCTTTTCGAGGAGGGCAGCGATCAGCGTATGGAAGGACGCTGCGTGGACCTGAGCGCCACGGGCATGGCGGTAGAGATGGAACGGGAGCTGGCTGAGGGGCAGCGGGTGCACACCTCGCTGCCCTCAAAAAACCCCGATTTTCCGCCGTTCGAGACCGTTGCCACCGTGCTGAGGAGCGAGTCGATTGATGGCGGCCGCTGGCGGGTGGGTCTGCGGATCGAGGAGGTCAAACGCTGAGCCTGACCATGGTCAGGCCCAGTTGTCGCTCTTGCGACTGGGTTTGAGCAGCGGGAAGATAACCGCAATGAAAATGCCCGCAATCACCAGGCCGCCACCGGTGAGGAGGTAGCTGGATTCACGGCTGTCCTCGAGGCGCTGGTTCTCGTTGGTCAGCAGCTCAACCTCCTTGCGCAGCTCCTGGCGTTCCTCGCGCAGTTCGCGGTTGCGTTTCTCGAGGTTGATCGCGTCCTGGGAGATGGACCGGATGCGCTCCAGCTCGTCACTGGTTTCACTGAGTTCCGATTCCAGGGACTGTTTCTCCTGCTGAACCTGTTCGAGCTTAGATCGGGTCTCCTCCAGCTGTGAGCGTGCTCCGGAGAGATCCTCTTCAGTGCTGGCCAGTTGCTGCTTTACATCCTGGAGTCGTTCTTCCGCGATGCGCTCGGAACTCAGGAACCGGCTTGCGATGTAGCCCTCCTCACCATCACCAAAGCGCACGCGCGAGTAGCCGGTCTCCTCATCTTCCTCCAGCACCTCTACAGCGGTACCGCTGCGCAGGGCGGACTCAATGATCCGGTACTCGTTGCCCGGACCGGTGCGGACGGGGACGTAGATCACGTCGTCCACATACTTGGTTTGAGCCTGTGCCACGGAGGCAAACACAAGCAGCAGCGGCACGATGCAACGTAATGCTCTGTTCATGCCTTTCTGTGGGGTCATGATGTTATTCCCTGTTAAACGAAGTCCGGATTCTGCCACAGCGTATTCGCCTTGCCCAGTGAGGCTCAGGGGAGTACCGGTTTGAATGGTCTGACTGTAACCTTCTCGTAAACTCCGGCTTCCACATAGGGGTCCGCATCGGCCCATGCCTGTGCCGCGGTCAGGGATTCAAACTCTGCTACCACCAGGCTCCCGGTGAAACCAGCTTCTCCCGGCTCAGTGGTATCCTCGGCCGGAAAGGGGCCGGCCATGAGCAGGCGCCCTTCGCTCTTGAGAGCCTCAAGGCGCTCAAGGTGCGCAGCACGGGCCTGCTTGCGGCGCTCAAGACTGTCTGCGACATCGTTGGCGATGATGGCGTAGAACATAGGGATCTCCTGCCTGGAATAACGGGTGCGTATGAGTGGCAACAGCCGCCTATGATAAGCTGCCCCCGTCTTTACGCCAATCCCGGCACGGCGCCTTATTTCCCGGAGTATTATGCACATCGACGGACACAGTCCGCTGCTAACGGACCTGCATTGCCACAGCACCGCCTCCGACGGCGGCCTTTCACCGGCCTCAGTGGTGGCCCGCGCCTCGGAGAACGGTGTGGGCGTCCTGGCGCTGACCGACCATGACACCATTGCCGGTATGGGCGAGGCCCGGGAGGCGGCTGTGGCTGACGGCATGCACCTGGTGAGCGGCGTGGAGCTGTCCTGCCTCTGGCGTGGCCAGACCATCCATGTAGTGGCCCTGGATTTCGATCCGGACGAGCCGGGGTTTCTGCAGGTGCTGGAAGGGCAGGAGAGTGTCCGGCACCAGCGCGCGGGCACCATTGACGAGCGGCTCCGGAAACAGGGTCTGCCCTCGGTGCTGGAACAGGCACGGGATCTGGCAGCCGGTGTTCCGGGGCGCCCCCACTTTGCCCGGGCGCTGGTTGATGCTGGCGTGGTCCCCGGGGAGCGGCAGGCGTTCCAGCGTTATCTGGGAACCGGGAAGGTGGGAGACGTGGCGACCTGCTGGCCGGAACTGGCAGTGGTTGTTGGATGGATCCGTGAGGCGGGTGGTATTCCAGTACTGGCGCATCCCCGCCGTTACGGGCTGACCAACAATAAGCTGAGGAAGCTGGTACAGGCGTTCCTGGATGCGGGAGGTCAGGCTCTGGAGGTGCTCAGTGCCGGCCATTCGCCTCAGGATAGCGGCTATCTCACGCGCCTGTGCCTGGATGGTGGGCTTTGGGCTTCCGGGGGCAGTGACTTCCACTGGCCGGAGCGGCCCTGGTCGGAGCTGGGCCGCCTTCCGGAACTGCCCGCCGGGCCTGACCCGGTCTGGCGGCACTTCCGCAGGGAAACACAGGCCCGTCTTCAGGGCGAATGATAGTGCAGGTAGAGATCCGTCAGGAGTTCCGGTATGGCGTCGGCATAGTCCGCCAGGCGCTTGGGGTCCCTGCGGGCCTGCTGGAAGGCTTCATCATCGAACAGGTTTGAGAGGGTCAGGATAGGCGTCATCAGCTGTCCCACCGTTTCCTCGTCCTCGCCCAGCCACTGATCCTCATCCAGCAGGAAGGTGTCTGTGAAACCGGCACACCAGTTCTCAAGCGCCTCCTCGGCGGTGTCGTCATCCTCGGGTTCGGGCAGCTCCAGCGTCTGACCCTGTTCCAGCTCCTGCTGGATGGTCCTGGCGAGCCGCGATACCAGTGTCCCGAACTCGTCGGGCATGGCGTCGCCACCGGCCTCGGGCTGGCCGGTGGCAATCGCGTGGATGCGCTCCGCCGACACCGGTGCCGGCCCCACGACTGAGGCCGTGACCACGCCGTGCAGGCCAAACACATCCAGTGCCTCATCGCCCTGTCCGGGGGCGAACAGGATTGATTCCAGGGTTTCCACGTCCTGATCAGTCAGCATAACCTGGTTTCACTCCTGTTCGTTGGTCTGTGCCTGGTTGCGGGCCCTGCGGAACTCCTCCTGACGCCGGCGGATCTCCCGGGGATCGTTGTAGGCGCGCCCCTTGATCGGGTCCAGGTGAACCTCATCCTCCGCCGGGCTGTTCTCCGCCTCAGCGGTTCCGGTTTCCGCTGCGGCTGGCTGCTCAGGCGCGGCGGATGCCGATTCAGCCTGGGGAGCAGTCTCTGTCTGGGGCTCTGCTTGAGACGGGGCACCGGACGCCTCCGTGGAGGGCGTTGTTTCATCCGCCTGGGCGCTGGCGGGTTCGTCGGCGCCACTGGCAGGCTCGCCACGGCCCTCCGCTTCCGGTTGTTTCCCGGCTTCGGTCCCGGCAGAAGGCGCCTCATCGGTTGAGGTTGCCTTATCAGTGGCCGCCTTGGAGGGTTTCTGTTGTGCGCTTTCAGCGGCGCTTTCCTTAGCGGAACCCGCATCCTTTTCGGCAGCCGGGGTCTCCTTAGCTTTTGCGGCGCTTTGCTTTGCCTTGGGGGCTTCGGATTGCCCCTCGGAGCCAGCGCCGGATTCCCTCTCTGCCTTGGCGTTTCCGGTTTCCGTTTTCACGCTCTCGGCGGATTCCTGATCAGCAGGCTTGCCGTTCTTATGGCGGGGCCGGCGGGGGCGCTGGAATTCCGGGTTCGGTGTTTCGTCCTCGGCGCTTTCCTGTTGGTTGCGGTTTCTGCCACCGGAGCCGCCACGACTCTGGTTCTTTCTGCGGTTGTCCGAGCGGCCCTGGTCGTCGCCATTGCTCTCAGGGGCTTTATTGCCGCTGCCCTGGGACTGTTTGTCAGAGGACTCCTCCTTCTGCGGCTCGTCACGGTCCGAATCACGATTGCGACGGTTACCTCCCCCCTTGGATTTCTGGGGGCTGCCGTCGTTACTGCCGCCTTTGTTTCCGCCACCGGCATTCGGGTCGGTATCGGATTTGCGGTCGGAACCGGATTTCTGCTCGCCCTTCGGCTTCTGGTCGGCCTTGGGTTTCTGGTCGGCATTGGACTTCTGGTCGGCATTGGACTTCTGGTCGCCACCGGATTTCTGTCCGCCGCCGCCTTTACCGGACTGGCGGGACTGATTGCCGCCGCCTTTGCCACCCTGGCCGGAACCTTCCTGTTTGCCGCCGTCCTGCTTGCCACCGGACTTCTGCTGGTTATCCGAATCCTGCTGGCCCTGGCCCCGGTTGCGGTTCTGACCACCACGGCGGCGCCTGTTCTGGCCGCCGCGCTGGTTGTTGCCATCCTGGCCCTGACGGCCACTCTGCTGTTGGCTGCCCCCCTGCTGACGCTGCTGGCTGTCACCGCTCTGACCCTGTTTCCGGTCGGAGGCATTATTGTCCTGGCGCTGGGTGCCTGAACCGGTCTCCTGCTGGGGGCTGCCGGATTCTTCCTGTGGCGCGAACATGGTCTGGAGCTTGCGCCCAACCCGTTGCCAGAACCCAAGCGGCTCAGCGGCTTCCGGGGTTTCGGCTTTGGCTTCCGGGGCAGGGGTGCGGTTGGCGGGGGTAACTGCCTTCACCGCAGCTTCTTCCCGCTCGCCCGTGTTCTGGCCAACGGACCAGGCGTCTTCCGGCTCGTCTTCGTGCCTTGCAGCGATCTCGAAGCTCGCTTCACCAACGGTGACTTCGGTGTCATCGGTCCGCAGGCGCTGAACCTCGAAATGGGGTGTCTCCAGGTTCTGGGAGGGGATGACCCGTACCCGCACGTTCTCGCGCCGCTCAATGGCGTTGATCTCGTCGCGCTTCTCGTTGAGGAGGAAGGCAGCGACCGTGACCGGCACCAGTGCCCTTACTTCCGCGGTCTTGTCCTTGGAGGATTCCTCGTACATCAGGCGCATGATGCTCAGCGCCTGGGATTCCATGCTGCGGATGGAACCCTGGCCATTACAGCGTGGGCAGACCTCGCTGCGTGTCTCGCCCAGTGAGGGCCGCAGCCGCTGGCGCGACATTTCCAGCAGGCCGAAGCGGGAGATGCGGCCAAGCTGGACCCGGGCGCGATCCAGCTCCAGTGCCTCCCGGATGCGCTGCTCGACTTCGCGCTGGTGGCGGTTGGGGGACATGTCGATGAAATCGATGACAATCAGACCGCCGATATCACGCAGGCGCAGCTGGCGTGCGATCTCGTCCGCGGCCTCCAGGTTGGTCTGGAAGGCGGTTTCCTCGATGTCACCGCCGCGCGTGGCACGCGAGGAGTTGATGTCGATGGACACCAGTGCCTCGGTGGGGTCGATCACCAACGAGCCGCCGGAAGGCAGGGATACCTCCCGCTGGAAGGCGGTCTCGATCTGCGCCTCAATCTGGTACCGGCTGAGCAGCGGAATGTCATCCGTGTAGAGCTTGATCCGGTTTTCGAAAGAGGGCATGACCGCGCGTACGAAATTGAGGACATCCTCGTACACACTCGGGGAGTCGATCATCACCTCGGTGATGTCCTGGCGCAGGTAGTCGCGCACGGCACGGATGATGACGTTGCTTTCCTGGTAGATCAGGAAGGGGGCCTTGCGCGCTTCCGCAGCCTGGGTGATGGCGTCCCAGAACTGCAGCAGGTAGTCCAGGTCCCACTGGAGTTCCTCGGTTTCACGGCCGATCCCGGCTGTGCGGACGATCACGCCCATGGCCTTGGGCACCTTGAGCCCGGACATGGCGTCCTTGAGCTGGCTGCGCTCATCCCCCTGGATGCGGCGTGAAATGCCGCCGGCACGGGGATTGTTCGGCATCAGTACCAGGTAGCGCCCGGCGAGGGTAATGAAGGTGGTCAGGGCTGCGCCCTTGTTGCCGCGTTCTTCCTTGTCGACCTGGACGATCAGTTCCTGGCCCTCGTTGAGCACGTCCTTGATGTTGATCTTGCCATCAATATCGGACGGGGCCTTGCTGAAGTATTCGCGGGCGATTTCCTTCAGGGGCAGGAAGCCGTGGCGTTCGGAACCGTAATCAATGAAGGCTGCTTCAAGGCTGGGCTCGATGCGGGTGATGCGGCCCTTGTAGATGTTGGACTTCTTCTGTTCGCGGGTGCTGGATTCGATATCAAGATCGACCAGACGCTGGCCATCGACCAGGGCGACACGCAACTCCTCTTCGTGAGTTGCATTGATCAGCATTCTTTTCATGTGGAACAAACTTCCATCGTTCTGCGACGGAAGCGGTGCGGGGCGCAATGACGAGACAGCGGGCCTGCGTCCGCCCGCTTCAGCAAAGCCGGGGGGCCTTCTATGGCCACCCCGTGCTTGAGGCATGCGGTTCTGTGGCCGCATGCCACCGAAGTCTGTCCCGTACCGGCTACGAGGTCTTATGTCATATTCATGATCAGGACAGCCCGAACCGGTGCTTCTGTGTTTTCAAACCGTTGCGATGACCCTGCCGCGCGCTTCCGCCCGGATTGACATCAGTTCCTCCGGCCTTGACTCCAGCCGGGCGGAACACCCATCACGACGCGCGTTGTTCTCAGTTTCCGTGACCGTCCACCGGAGGAGCCTCCTGAGCTCCGGCCAGCGGGTGAAAGGACTCAGACGCGCGCCTGTGTGATTCTGTTGGCTCTCGCTGTTTTCCTGCCAGGTGGAACCGGTGCGTCCGCTGCTCGTTTCATACCGGGCCCGAAGGCTCTATAATTGCGGATTCAATCGCTGACCGTGTTCCGCCAGTCCAGCCGGCCAAGATCGTCGGCCGAGCGGAGTGGGAAAACAGAGTCAATATAGCAGTAATCCCCTGCCTCATCAACGAGCTGCGGAATGGCTCCGCATCCCAGGAGAAACACATAATGCCAGGGCACCCGGGCAGCCATGACAGCGCCGAATCCAGACCCAGGGTCCAGTGGCTGGAGGTGGCGCCGGAGTGGGCCGGACAGCGTCTCGACAACTTCCTCATGGGGCGTTTCCGGGGCGTTCCGAAAAGCGTCATCTATCGTGTGATCCGTAAGGGGGCCGTGCGGGCCAACCGTAAGCGGGTCAAGCCTGACTATCGTATCGCTGCCGGTGACTCGATCCGCGTGCCGCCACTGCATGAGCCCGAGCAGAAGCCGGATCGTGCCCAGCCGGGCCGTCGGGTGCAGCGGCGCATGCAAGCGGCGGTTCTGCATGAGGCACCGGATTTTCTGGTGGTGAACAAGCCCGCGGGCATCGCGGTGCACGGTGGCAGTGGTGTGAATTTCGGGCTGATTGAGACCCTGCGTGCCGGGCGCGATGATCGTTACCTGGAGCTGGTGCACCGGCTGGACCGTGACACGTCCGGGCTGATCCTGGTAGCCCGGCGCCGTTCCGCCCTCAAGGCACTGCAGGATCAGTTCCGGCAGAAGAGTACGCACAAGGTCTACCGGGTACTGGTAGTCGGGGAGTGGCCGCAGGCGGTGAATCGCGTGGAGGCGCCCCTGCAGCGGGTCACCGGTGGGACCGGCGAGCGGCTGGTGCGGGTCAGCGCCGACCAGGGCAAGGCGGCGCGGACGGATTTCCGGGTTCTGGAGCGTTTTTCAGGCTACACCCTCCTGGAGGCCACGCCCCTGACTGGGCGTACGCACCAGATCCGGGTGCATGCGGCCTGCCAGGGGTGCCCGGTCGCGGGGGATGCCAAGTATCTTGACGGAGCGTCGCAGGCGGCCTGGCAGCGGGGCGGTGGTGACCGGCTGATGCTGCACGCCCAGCAGCTGACGTTCGAGACGCCCGCGGGCGAAAGAGTGACTTTTGAAGCGCCGGTTCCGGATGATTTCGAAGCGCAGATTCAGCGACTGGGAAAGCGCCAATGAACTTTGACGTAGTGATCTTTGACTGGGATGGCACCCTGATTGATTCCGTGGACCATATCGCGGACAGTCTTGAGCTGGCCGCAGGGGATCTGGGTTATCCGGTGCGTAAGCGCGAGGCGCTGCGCCATATTGTGGGGCTGGGCATGGAAGAGGCGCTGAGCCAGCTCTGGCCGGGCATCACCCGTGAAGAGATGACACAGCTGCGCGAGGTCTATGCCCGGTATTTCTTTCAGCGCGATACCACACCGGCGGATCTGTTCGAGGGGGTGGATGAGCTGCTCGAAACGCTGCATGGTGGCCCCATGCTCGCGGTGGCCACCGGTAAGAGCCGGCCTGGGCTGGATCGGGCGCTGGGCTCAAGCGGCCTGGGGCGGTTTTTCCCTCTGACCCGCTGTGCCAATGAGACCGCCTCCAAGCCCGACCCTCTGATGCTGCGCCAGATTGTGTCCGAAACTGGTGCCTCCGTGGAGCGCATGGTGATGGTCGGTGATACCATCTACGACATGGAAATGGCGAGCCGCATCGGCATGCCGGCTATTGGCGTGACCTGGGGGGTGCACTCGGAGGAGCAGCTTTCGGCACACAACCCCATGGCCATTGCCTCTGACATCTCAAAGCTGCGGGAGCTGATGGCTTCCGGCGGCACCCGTGAATAACTGCAAGGAGACACCATGTCCGAGTGGGATTCGGAAAATGCGGAATGGGGCGTGACGCGGGAAGAATCCGCTCAGCGACCGGAAGGACGTACCCAGGAGGCCCGGGAGGACTCCAAGGAATGGCGCCTGATCGAGAAGACCATGATGTCGATGCAGGCGGAGCAGCGTCGCAGCCGGCGCTGGGGCATACTGTTCAAGACGCTGGGGCTGCTCTACCTGTTCGCGCTTCTGTTCACGTTCGGGTCACCCTTCGGCTCTGGTGATCTCACACCTGGCGCAGGCGGGCCCCATACCGCGCTGGTGGATGTGGAGGGTGCGATCGTCCAGGGCCAGGATGCCAGTGCCGACAATCTGGTGACCGCGCTGGAGAACGCCTTCTCGGCGGAGCAGTCCAAAGGCGTGATCCTGCGCATCAACAGCCCGGGCGGCAGTCCTGTCCAGGCCGATTACGTCTATCAGGCCATCAACCGGCTGCGTGACGAGTACCCCGACAAGAAGGTGCACGCGGTGATTTCGGACATCGGAGCGTCCGGAGCCTATTACATTGCCGCCGCCGCTGACCGGATCCACGCGAATCCCTCCAGCCTGGTTGGTTCCATTGGCGTGCGTGGCGGTGGCTTCGGATTCACCGGCGCGATGGAGAAACTGGGCATAGAGCGCCGGCTGTACACAGCGGGCGAGAACAAAGCCTTCCTGGACCCCTTCCTGCCGGAGGATCCGGAACAGGTTGCGTTCTGGGAGAGTGTGCTGGACCGCACCCATGACCAGTTCATCGAGCGTGTGCGCGAAGGGCGGGGTGACAAGCTGAAGGAATCCGAGGCGGATCTGTTCTCGGGGCTCATCTGGACTGGCCAGAGGGCACGCGAGCTGGGGCTGGTCGACAGCTTCAACTCCCCGGGGCAGGTGGCCCGCAATGTGGTCGGTGCCGAGGAAATCGTGGACTACAGTTATGAGCCGTCACCATTCCAGCGGATCATGCGTGACCTGGGCAGCTCGGTCGGGCAGGGTGTTACGGAAACGCTCATCAACAGCGGCCCTGTGCTGCGCTGAGCTTTGACAATCAACGGTGGGCACCCTAGAATCGCGGCCTTATGTCGAACCCGGAGATACCCCTGTCGGTCGATGCGCTGAAGCCGTTCGAACAGGGGACCGTAAAAGAGGGCAGTCTGGCCCTTGCCGGTATGAACCGGCTGGAGCCGTTGATTCTGGAAACAGAAGGCGAGGCGGCGGTCAGGCTGGCGTTCTTTTTTGATGACGAGCGGCGTCGCGTCATCGAAGGCTGGGTCCGGGCGGAGCTGGTGGTACTGTGCCAGCGATGCCTCGAGGCCATGCGTCTGCCGGTGGAGTCAGACTTCCGGGTGGGCGTGGTGGACACAGAGGTGATGGCAGAGCAGCTGCCGGCCAGCCTTGAGCCCATGGTGGCGGGGCAGCGGGAGCTGCCGATCCATGATCTTCTGGAGGATGAGCTCATCATGAGCCTGCCGGACTATCCGGTGCATGAGGAGGCAGGCTGCAGCGCATCCACCACGCTGGAACGCATCAACCGGGATGCCGACGACGCTGTTGCTCAGGCGCGCGAGCATGATACAGACAACCCGTTCCGTGTACTGGCCGGCCTTGGCAGTGGGGGGCAGGATCAGGGCGGAACGGATTCGTAATTCAAGAGAAAAGCACGACTCCAGGAGTAATCTGCTATGGCCGTTCAGAAGAATCGCAAGACCCGTTCACGGCGCGGTATGCGTCGCTCCCACGACGGGCTCAGCAAGCCCGCGCTTTCCATGGACCCGACTACCGGGGAAGTGCATCGTCGGCATCACATCTCCCCCGATGGTTTCTATCGGGGTAAGAAGGTGATCGAAACACCGGAAGACTGAGTGACCGGTGGCGGTTGAGACCACCATCGCCGTTGACGCCATGAGTGGCGACCGCGGCTGTGAGCCGGTGGTCCGCGCCGCGGAAATCGCCGTTTCGAATAACAGGGCCTTGAGGGTCGTGCTGCTGGGCAGGCGCACGGAACTCGAGGCCTTTCTGTCTGCGGGCCACGACCGCATCGAGATCCAGGATGCCCCCGACGTGGTCACCATGGAGGAGCGTCCCTCCCATGCGCTGCGCCATGGCCAGCAGTCCTCTATGGCATGTGCGCTCGCGCTGGTCGGCAGCGGCGGCGCCGATGCCTGTGTCAGCGCCGGCAACACCGGTGCACTGATGGCCCTGGGCCGCAACACCCTCCAGACCTGGCCGGGCATTGAACGCCCCGCCATCATCAAGCGCATCCCCTTCCATGACGGCCACTGTTATGTGCTGGACCTGGGCGCCAATGTGGACGCCAGCGCCGAGCATCTGGTGCAGTTCGCCCTGATGGGGCGCCTCATGGCCCAGGCCGTGGACGGTATCCGCGAGCCCCGCGTGGCGCTGCTCAACGTGGGCCAGGAGGCCGTCAAGGGCAATGAGCAGGTCCGGCTGGCGGGCCATATGCTGCAGACGCGGGAGCAATCCGGGTACATCGGCTATATTGAAGGCAGCGACCTTTTCCGGGGCGTCGCCGATGTGGTGGTGTGTGACGGTTTTGTCGGCAATGTGGCATTGAAGACCGGAGAGGGCGTGGCGGAACTGGTCGGCGATCTGATACGGCGTTCTTTTGCGGGCAGCTGGTATTCACGCCTGGTCGCGGCCCTGGCCGCACCGGTGTTACGCAGGATCAAGCGGCGCCTGGATCCCGCACGGCATAATGGCGCGAGTTTCATCGGCCTGCGCGGCGTGGTGATCAAAAGCCACGGCAATGCGGACGTGACCGGACTGGTGGCAGCCATTGAACAGGCGGCCCGTGAGGTCGAGCATGAACTGCCGCGCAGGCTCGGGGACTTGCTGGAACAGGTTGAATTCTAGAACAGAACAGGAAGGACAGATGACGACAGCACTGGTGTTTCCCGGTCAGGGCTCCCAGTCCGTTGGAATGCTGGACGAGGCAGCTGCCGAGTGGCCGCTGGTCGGGCAGACCTTTGAGCAGGCCTCCGGCGTGCTGGGTTACGATCTGGCCGAACTCTGCCGGCAGGGCCCGGCGGAAGAGCTGAACCGTACCGATGTGACCCAGCCGGCACTGCTTACCGCCAGCGTTGCGTTGTGGCGCGTGTGGCAGGATCTGGGCGGCCCCAGGCCGGATTATCTGGCGGGGCACAGTCTCGGGGAATACTCCGCGCTGGTGGCTGCGGGGTGCCTGGATTTTGCCGACGCCGTCGACCTGGTGCGTATCCGTGGCGATGCCATGCGGCATGCCGTGCCGGAAGGCGCAGGGCGCATGGCCGCGATCCTGGGGCTGGATGACGAGGCCGTTATCAGTCTCTGCCAGGAGCATGTCTCCGAGGGCGTGGTTGAGGCGGTCAATTTCAATGCCCCCGGGCAGGTGGTCATTGCTGGCTCTGCAACAGCAGTGGACCGGGTGATTGAACGCGCCCGGGAAGAGGGGGCGAAGAAAGTCATGCCTCTGGATGTCAGCGTGCCCTCTCACTGTGCGCTGATGCAGCCGGCGGCGGATCGCATGGCCGGGGCGCTGGCGGGCGTGAGCGTTCAGGACGCGGCCATTCCGGTGGTTCAGAACGTGACCGCCGGGGTGGTGACCGACGCCGCCTCCATCCGTGAGAACCTTTACTGGCAGTTGATTTCGCCGGTGCGGTGGACCGAATCCGTACGCTACATGGGCGAACAGGGTGTCGGCGTCATGGCCGAATGCGGCCCCGGGAAGGTGCTGTCGGGGCTGGCGCGGCGCATTGACCGCAGCATGGGGTGTCATCCCACGGAGACCCCCGAACAGATGACAAAGGCGCTGGAAGCGGTTCGCGAAGGCGCCTGACAGCGACGCTCAACGGGAGAAAAGGATGCTGGAAGGACAGGTGGTCCTGGTGACTGGCGCCAGCCGTGGCATCGGCAGCGCGATTCTGGAACGCTTTGCCCGCGCCGGTGCCACGGTGATCGGAACAGCAACATCGGAATCCGGCGCGTCCGCCATTGCCGGCCGTATCAGCGAGAATGGCTGGCAGGGTGATGGTGTGGTCATGAATGTGGGTGATGCGGAGAGCGTCACCGAGGGCATCAAGGTGATTGGCCAGAAGTTCGGACCGCCAACGGTGCTGGTCAACAATGCCGGCGTGACGCGGGATGGTCTGGCCATGCGCATGAAGCCCGATGACTGGGACGAGGTGATCAACACCAATCTCTCGGCGGTCTACCGCACCAGTCAGGCTGTGCTCAAGGGCATGATGAAGGCGCGCACCGGGCGCATCATCAACCTGAGTTCGGTGGTTGCCCGTATGGGCAACGCCGGGCAGATGAACTATGCCGCCAGCAAGGCGGGCATCGAGGGCATGACCCGTTCCCTGGCGCGGGAAGTGGCAAGCCGTGGTATCACCGTCAATGCCATTGCGCCGGGTTTCATCGAAACGGACATGACGCGGGAGCTTGACGAAAGCCAGCGTGATGCCATGCTGTCAGCCATTCCGGCAGGCCGTCTCGGTGAGGCGGGGGAAGTGGCCGATCTGGCCGTGTTCCTCGCTTCTGAAGGGGCAGCCTACATCAATGGCGAGACAATCCATGTCAATGGTGGCATGTACATGAACTGAAGGAGGGCGTTCCCGTCATCAGGGCGGGTACGGCTTCCGGTCAGCCCCCTCCGGGTTGGTTGTTCGGCCCGGGGGATTCAACTAAACTGGCACGCCAGCACTGCTGGACGCACAAATGAGGACATTATGAGTACAGTTGAAGAGCGCGTTAAGAAGATTGTCTGTGAACAGCTGGGGGTTAAGGAGTCCGAAGTACAGAGCACTTCCTCCTTCGTAGAGGATCTGGGTGCCGACTCCCTGGATACGGTTGAGCTGGTCATGGCTCTCGAGGAAGAGTTCGAGACCGAGATCCCGGACGAGGAAGCCGAGAAGCTGACCACGGTCAAGGACGCGGTGGACTACATCGAGTCCCACAGCAGCTGAGCGGGCCAACGCGGTTCGATCGGTACGAAAGCCGCCCTGAGCAGGGGCGGCTTTTTTGATCGTAACTGGCCCAGGCAGCGGGAGTGGAGCTGATGGCCGAATGGATCTGGCCGGGGAGTGACCCGGTGTTGCCGTGTGATGATCGGGGACTGGCCTATGGCCAGGGGGTTTTCGAGACCCTCAGGGTGACCCCGGCCGGGCCGGTCCTGCTGGATGCGCACCGGGAACGGCTTCTGGCCGGTTGCCATGCGCTTGGAATCCCGTTTGATGCGGACGGGCTGGATGCCTGGCAGCAGCAGGCCGCCGAACGCGGGCTGCTCGCGCCGCAGGCGCCGGCTGTGCTCAAGGTCACGGTTACGGCGGGCTCGGGTGGCAGGGGGTATCGGCCGCCTGACACTGTGTCTCCCAGGGTGATCTCGGCCCTGGTGCCGGCTCCGTCGGTGCCGCGTGAAGGCGCCAGGGTCCGTCTCTGCCAGCAGCCCCTGTCTTCCATGGCAGCGGGCGGCGGCTACAAGACCCTGGCACGCTTGGAGCAGGTGCTTGCCAGTGCCGAACTCTCAGACGGTGAGTTCGAGGGCCTGATGGCCGCGGGCGCAGGTTCCGGCTGGGTCGAGGGAACCCGTACCTGCCTGTTTTCCGTGGTCGATGGAACTCTCGTGACGCCGCCACGGGAGCAGCTCGCCGTCGCGGGAACTCTGCGGGAGTGGGTCGTGCGCAACGCGGGCCGCTTCGGCCTGGCGGTCGAGGAGCGGGCTCTGCTGGGCGCCGACTTCCGGAACCACGGGTTGCTTTTGGGTAACAGCGTCATGGGCCTGGTGCCCGTCAGCGAGTGTGGTGACAGTATCGTGCCGACCAACGTTGAGGCTACACGGCTGGTTGACGATGTGAACAGGGAGCTTGGACTCGGGTGATGCGGTTGGTTAAGCGTGTTGTTGGTTTCATGCTCCTTCTGACTGCCGTAGCGGCAATCGCGGGCTGGCTGTTCATCGAGCAGCAGTTCCAGCGCATGGAGGAGCCGCTGGCGCTTGAGCATCCCGTCACCATCGAGATTGAGCGCGGGACCACCCTGCAGGGACTGGCGCGCGAGCTCGAGGCGCGGGGGCGTCTTCCCAGCGCTTTCTGGCTCCGGTTGCGGGCGCGCCTGGAGCCTGAACTGACGCAGCTGCAGTCCGGTGTGTATCAGCTGGAGGACGGCATGTCCCCAATGGCCTTCGTGCGTCGTGTGGTAGCAGGTGATACCCAGACCTGGACCGTGCGCATACCGGAAGGCTGGACGTTCGAACGGGTCCGCGCACGCCTGGCTGACGCGGAGCCTTTGCGCAATGAGCTGGAGGGCATGAGCGGTGAGGCGGTGATGGAGCGTTTAGGGCGCTCAGGCATGCACCCCGAGGGCTGGTTCTTCCCGGCGGTGTATGAATATGAGCATGGCGATTCGGACCTGGATGTTCTGGAAAGGGCGCATGACCGCATGCAGCGGATTCTCTCCGGGGTCTGGCGGGATCGCCAGGAAAACCTGCCTCTGGATAGCCCCTATGAAGCCTTGATCCTGGCCTCGATTGTCGAGCTCGAGACGCCGCTCAGTGAGGAGAAACCCCGGGTCGCCGGTGTTTTCGTGCGGCGGCTGGAGCGGGGAATGCGTCTGCAGACGGATCCCACCGTGATCTATGGCATGGGCGATGATTACCAGGGCCGCATCGGCCACGCCGATCTGAGGGAATACACGCCCTACAACACCTACCGGATCGATGGTCTGCCGCCCACCCCCATTGGGATGCCGGGAGAGGCGTCGCTGCGGGCGGTGGTGAACCCGGCGGAAGGCGATGCCCTCTATTTTGTTGCCAAGGGTGATGGCTCCCATCAGTTCTCCAGCACGCTTGAAGGGCATAATGAGGCGGTGCGCCGGTATCAACTCAATCGCAGCGAGGACTACCGGTCCTTTCCGGCACCGGAGAACGGAGCAGACTGATGGCGCGCGGGCTTTTCATCACTTTTGAGGGGACCGAGGGGGTGGGAAAGTCCACCGCTATCCGCGGTGCCAGTGACTGGCTTACGCAAAAGGGTGTGGCGCACCGTGTGACCCGTGAACCGGGTGGTACGCCCATGGCGGAGGAGATCCGGGAACTGCTCCTGCGTTCCCGGGAGGAACCGGTCGACCGCACCTGCGAGCTGCTGCTGATGTTCGCGGCCCGGGCACAGCACCTGGCCCGTGTCATCCGGCCGGCGCTGGAAGCGGGAGAGTGGGTGCTCTGTGATCGTTTCACGGATGCCACCTACGCCTACCAGGGGGGTGGGCGAGAGCTGGATTCAGCACCGGTGGCGCAGCTTGAATCCCTGGTCCAGGGGGAAACGCTGCGCCCCGATGCCGTACTCTGGCTCGATGCGCCAGTGGAAACGGGCATGGCCCGGGTTGCCGGGCGTGGTGGGGAGCCGGACCGTTTTGAGCACGAACGGGTCCGGTTCTTTGAGCGCGTGCGCCAGGTTTACGAGGCGCGCGCCGGCAATCCTGCCAACCGTTACCGGCGTATTGATGCAGAAGTGACAGCGGATGAGGTCGCGGACGCTGTTCGAAGGACGATGGAGGAACTCCACAGGGAGTGGCCGTCCCTGCAATGATTGTTGTGCAGGGTTTCACAACCTCTGCTTTAATGAATGGATAGACCATGCGGGCAGAGGTATCACGCCCAGAGCTGCTGGAGGCCGAACGCTATGTTTGATGCCAGTCGGGTGCTTGACCCGTCGTTCCCCCACGATGATACCGATTTTCTCTGGCAGGGTATCGTTGATAACCATTACACCGATGAAACGGCCTACCTTGAGTCACTGCTGGCGCTGGCGGAGCCCGATGGGCGCGAGCGCCAGGCCATTGCGGACCGGGCCACAGGGCTGATCCGCAAGGTCCGGGAGCAGGATGATTCCGTCCACATGGTGGATGCGCTTCTGCAGGAATACAGCCTGGATACTGAAGAAGGCATCCTGCTGATGTGCCTGGCGGAGGCGCTGATCCGGATTCCGGATGCGCATACCGCTGATGAGCTGATCCGCGACAAGATGGGTGACGCCGACTGGCGCAGGCACCTGGGGCGGAGCGAATCCGTCATGGTCAATGCCTCCACCTGGGGCATGCTGCTCACGGGTCGTGTGGTCAAGATGGACCCGGGGCTGGACGGCCATCCCAAATCCATCTGGCACAAGCTGGTGAACCGTGCCGGTGAGCCGGTGATCCGAAAGGCCATGTACCAGGCCATGGCGATCATGGGCCGCCAGTTCGTGCTAGGCCGCGATATTGATGAAGCCCTTCAGGAAGGCCGCCAGTACCGGGATCAGGGCTACAGCTACTCCTTCGATATGCTGGGGGAGGCGGCCCTCAACGAGTCCGACTCCTCGCGCTATTTCAATGATTACTGGACGGCGATTGAGGCGGTGGGCAATGACCGTTATCCCCGTGGCGAACGTCCGGTGCCCTCGGTTTCCATCAAGCTGTCCGCGCTGTACCCGCGCTATGAGCGTGCTCAGGAGGAAAGGGCAAAGACGGAACTCGTAAGGCGGCTGACCCGGCTGGTGACCTTTGCCCGGGAGAAGCAGGTGCCCCTGACGGTGGACGCGGAAGAAATGGACCGCCTTGAGCTCTCGCTGGAGATCTTCCGCAGTGTTTACGAGTCCGAAGCCGCGAAGGGCTGGGGGGAGCTGGGTCTCGCCGTGCAGGCCTACTCCAAGCCGGCGCTGCCGGTGCTGTGCTGGATTGCCGCTCTGGCGCGTCGCCAGGGGGATCGCATTCCTGTGCGGCTGGTCAAGGGAGCCTACTGGGATACCGAGATCAAGCACGCCCAGATGATGGGTGTTGAGACCTATCCGGTCTACACGCGCAAGGAAGGCACGGATGTGTGCTATCTGGCCTGTGCCCGGTTCCTGCTCAGTGACTACGCCCAGGGCTATATCTTCCCGCAGTTCGCCAGCCACAACGCACACACTGTGGCCTCGGTGCTGAACATGGCCGATGAGAACGGCGCGGAATACGAATTCCAGCGGCTCCACGGCATGGGCGATGCCCTCTATTCCGTGGTGATGGGCGAGGTCCCCAGGGTTCCCGTGCGGATCTACGCGCCGGTGGGCGCCCACAAGGATCTGCTGCCGTACCTGGTACGGCGGCTGCTGGAGAATGGTGCCAACTCCTCCTTTGTTCACCGCCTGGTGGATGCCGAGACGCCGATTGAGGATCTCATAGGGCACCCCGCGGATGCACTGCGGGCCCACAGCAGCCTGCCGGATCTGCGGATTCCCCGGCCCCCGGAGATTTACGGGAGTGAACGACGCAATTCCCGTGGCCACAACCTGGCGGTATTGTCCGATCTCAGGCCCTTCCAGCAGGGTCTGGAGCGGTGGGCGGAACACCAGTGGAAGGCAACGCCGATCGTGAACGGGGAGCGCTGCGATTCGAATACCAGGACCCGGGTGATCAATCCCCACAACAGTGACCGGGTTGCCGGCGAGATCGCCTGGAGCCGTCAGGACATTGTCGAGAAGGCGCTGAGTACGGCCCACGAGGCCTTCGAGTCCTGGAACCGTACGCCAGCAGAGGAGCGGGCGAAGTGCCTGGAAGCCTATGCGGATCTGCTGGAGGCCAATGAGCATGAGCTGATTGCCCTGTGCAGCCGTGAGGCGGGTAAATCCCTGCCGGACGGTATTGCCGAGGTGCGCGAGGCCGTGGATTTCTGCCGCTACTACGCCATGCAGGCGCGCCGGCAGTTTGCCGAGCCCATGGAGATGCCAGGGCCCACCGGGGAATCCAACGAATACTACCTGGAAGGCCGCGGGGTGTTTCTGTGCATCAGCCCCTGGAACTTCCCGGTTGCGATCTTCACCGGCCAGATCATGGCGGCGCTGGCGGCGGGCAATACGGTACTGGCCAAGCCGGCGGAACAGACCAGCCTGATCGGTGGCCGGTGCGCGGAACTGATGCTGCAGGCCGGCTTCCCGCCGGGCGTGATCCAGTACCTGCCTGGTGACGGTGCGGGCATCGGCGGCCAGGTGCTTTCCGATCAGCGCCTTGCGGGTGTCACCTTCACCGGCTCCACTGGTGTTGCCCATCACATCAGTCGGACACTGGCCGCCCGGGAAGGGCCGATCATTCCGCTGATTGCGGAAACCGGCGGCCAGAACGCCATGATCGTGGACAGCAGTGCACTGCCGGAGCAGGTGGTCAAGGACGTGATCATGTCCGCCTTCGGCAGCGCCGGCCAGCGTTGCTCGGCGCTCCGCGTACTGTATGTACAGGAGGATGTTGCCGACATCATCGAAGAAACGCTTGCCGGTGCCATGCGGGACCTGCGCCTGGGGGATCCCATCCGGGTTGAAACGGATGTCGGGCCGGTGGTCGACCAGGAGGCCTATGATGACCTCATGAAGCATGTGGCTGAGCTGCGTGAGCGTAACCGCCTGATCGGTGAGGCTCCGCTGCCCGACAATGCGGAGAAAGGCTACTTCGTACCCCCTGTGGCCTATGAGATCAATGGCATGAAGGATCTGGAACGTGAATTCTTCGGACCTATCCTGCACGTGGTCCGCTATGAGGCGCGCGAGCTCGACTCCGTGATCGACGAGATCAACGGGGCGGGCTATGGCCTCACCCTGGGCATTCACAGCCGCAGTGAATCCGCAGCCGCCTATATTGAGCGGCGGGTCAAAGTCGGCAATACCTATATCAACCGCAACCAGGTTGGTGCTGTGGTCGGCGTCCAGCCCTTTGGTGGACGTGGACTCTCCGGGACCGGCCCCAAGGCCGGTGGCCCCAACTACTTGCCGCGTTTCGCAACGGAGCGTGTCAGGACCAACAACACTACGGCGGCGGGTGGCAATGCGACCCTCCTATCGCTGGGTGTAGAGGAAATCGGATGAACAATTATAAACGGGCATTCCCCGATGGAGCCGGATCATGATTGAAAACACAGTTGCGGTCACCTGGACCTTTATTCTCTACCTTGCAGTAATGCTGGCGCTGGGTGTCATTGCCTATATGCGCACCCAGAACCTGTCGGACTACATCCTTGGCGGGCGGAACCTGGGGCCGATTCCTTCGGCTCTGAGTGCCGGTGCCTCGGATATGAGCGGCTGGCTGCTGCTGGGGCTGCCCGGGGCGGCCTTTGCCAATGGTGTTGGCGCGAGCTGGATCGCCATCGGGCTGCTGGTGGGCACCTACCTGAACTGGCTGTTTGTGGCCAGGCGCCTGAGAAACTATTCGCAGGCGGCCAAGGACTCGCTCACGATCCCGTCCTTTCTGGAGAACCGATTCCGGGATGACACACGGGCGCTGCGCGTTATCGCCGCCTTCTTCATTCTGCTGTTCTTCCTGTTCTATACCAGTTCAGGGCTGGTTGCCGGCGGTAAGCTCTTTGAAACCGTCTTTGGCCTCGAGTACCAGTGGGCAGTGATTGTGGGCACGCTCGCGGTGGTATCCTACACGCTGTTCGGTGGTTTCCTGGCGGTATCCTGGACAGACGTGGTCCAGGGGCTTCTGATGTTGGCTGCTCTGATGCTGGTGCCGGTTCTCGCAATCAACAGTGGCGAGGTTGGCGGCTGGTCCGGTATGGAAGCGTCGCTGCTTGAGAAAGGGCAGGGTACGCTCTCGCTGTTCTCAGGTGCCGATGGAGAAGCGTTGGGAGCCATTGCGATCATCTCCTCGCTGGCCTGGGGGCTTGGCTATTTCGGGCAGCCCCACGTGCTTGCCCGCTTCAAGGCCATCAGCGATGAGTCCCTGGTACCCTATGCCCGCCGTGTCGCCGTTTCCTGGACTGCCATCACTTTGGTCGGCTCTGTGCTGGTAGGGCTGGCGGCCGTCGGTTACTTCGGGCCTGAGGGGCTGGAGGACCGTGAGACAGCGTTCATGATGCTGGTGGATGCGCTTTTCCACCCCGTGATTGCGGGCATCCTGCTGGCCGCTATTCTCGCCGCCATCATGAGCACGGCCGACTCGCAGCTGTTGGTGTCGTCGTCCGCGCTGGCGGAGGACTTCTACAAGGGCTTCTTCCGCCCAGACGCCGATGCTGTGGAGCTGGTCCGCATCGGCCGCGTTGCCGTGATCGTGATCGCGGTGATCGCCGGTGTGGTCGCGCTGGATGACGACAGCATGGTGCTGGATCTGGTCTCCTATGCATGGGCCGGCTTCGGTGCCGCTTTCGGTCCGGTCATCCTGCTGTCACTGTACTGGCCCCGGATGAACAAGATGGGTGCACTCGCGGGTGTGGTTGTCGGCGGCCTGACCGTGGTGGTCTGGAAGCAGCTCTCCGGCGGTCTGTTCGACATGTACGAGATCGTGCCCGGGTTCCTGTTCGCAGCCATTGCTGTTGTGATCGCTTCCCTGGCGACCGGCGAGCCGGAGAAGGAGATTGCTGACGAGTTCGCCAAGGTTAACGGCTGACTCCATGGGCTGCCCCTAGGGGCGGCCTTGCACCCCGGATCAGCCCGGGTCTATGCTTGGCGCTTTTTAACGGAGCGCTGGCATGGCCCGGGTTGATCTTTCCCCCATTCATGACTTTCTTCCCTGCGCAACACCACAGCCCTGGATCGACGCCGCACTGGCGAACCAGGAACTGCTGCTCATTGATCATGCCCACTGCGAGAAAAAGGCTGCCTCAACGGCATTGGGCCTGATGTATCGCTATATGGAGGATCCGGATCTGCTGCATCGGATGTCCCGGCTCGCGCGCGAGGAGCTGCGGCACTTCGAGCAGGTGCTGTCGATCCTGCAGAAACGCGGCATCCAGTATCGGCATCTCACACCGGCCCGCTACGCCCAGGGGCTGCACCAGCATGCCCGTAAGGAGGAGCCGGGGCGGCTGGTGGATACCCTGATCATCGGCGGCATCATTGAGGCCCGTTCCTGTGAGCGGTTTGCGGTGGTGGCCCCACTGCTGGATTCAGAGCTGGCGGAGTTCTACGACTCACTGCTGAAGTCCGAGGCCCGCCACTATCAGGATTATCTGAGGCTTGCGGAGAAAGCGGCGGGTGACGAAGTGACGGAGCGGGTTGCGACGCTGCTGGCGGTGGAGGCGGAACTGATCCAGTCACCGGACGACAGCTTCCGCTTCCACAGTGGTGTGCCGGACTGGCTGTGATCAGCCGGCCAGCTGCGCGAAGGGCACGCTGAGCAGTTCGGGGGCGGCTCCCGTCCGGGCTTCGATGTACCAGGCCCTTTCGTGCCAGTCGCCGGTCACATAACGTCTGGCGGGAGCGCCATTGGCTTCCAGCTCATGCACTGCTGGCCTGTGGGTATGGCCATGGATGAGCTGTTGCACCCCGTGGCGTTCCATGTCCGCCACCACCTCTTCCGGTGTGACGTCCATGATGGTCTGTTCCTTGCCCTGGTTTTTCGCCTGGCTGATTTCGCGCATCTGGCGGGCCACGGTCTGGCGGTCCGCCAGGGGGCGCTGGAGGAATGCCTTCTGCCACTGGGGGTTGCGCATGGTTGCACGGAATTTCTGGTATTCCTCATCCGCGGTACAGAGGCTGTCGCCATGCATCAGCAGGGTGGGTTCCCCATGGAGGTCGATGACTGTGGGGTCATCCAGCAATGTGGCGCCCACCCGGTCACAGAAGTCCTGACCGATGAGGAAATCCCGGTTGCCGTGCATCAGGTACAGGGCGGTGCCGGTGGCCGTCACCGCCTGAAGTGCCTCGGCAACCGTTTCCTGCAGGGGCGTGTGCTCGTCATCCCCGATCCAGGCCTCGAAGAAGTCTCCGAGAATGTAGAGCGCGTCAATGTTGTGGGCGTATGCCGGGAGGAATCCCAGGAAAGCGTCGGTAATGTCCGGGCGGCTTTCCTCCAGGTGCAGGTCGGCAATGAAACGCGTGGTCATGCGTCCGCTCCCTCATTGGTGCGATAGGCCTGATGGATGATGACATCCTCCACCGGCACATCGCGGTGCCCGGCGCGGCCCGTGGTGGGTTTCTCACGGATCCGGTCGACCACGTCCATGCCTTCCACCACCTTACCGAAGACGCAGTAGCCCCAGCCGTCCTGGGTCTTGGCGGTGTGATCCAGGAAGCCGTTATCGTTGACATTGATGAAGAACTGGGAAGAGGCGGTATGCGGACTCATGGTGCGCGCCATGGCGATGGTGCCGCGCCGGTTGCTGAGGCCATTGTCCGCCTCGTTGGGAATCGGCTCACCGGGTTTGCGGGGCTCCATGTCCGGGCCGAAGCCGCCGGTCTGGATCATGAAGTTGCTGATGACCCTGTGGAAAATAAGGCCGTTGTAGAAACCCGAATCGATGTAGGCAAGGAAATTCCTGGTGGTGACGGGGGCGTTCTCCGCGTCGGTGGCCAGCAGGATGCGGCCTTCGCTGGTTTCCAGAACGACCATGAGATTATATCCTTTCGCGTCCAAATGGGCCGTATTGTAAGGCATCGTTTTCCGCCATGCATGAGATCGTGGCGGTGAGCAGGTACAATGGCGGCTTTCAAATCAACCCGGTGGTGTCACAGCATCCATGAGTTCCGAATCAGCTCCGGCCAGCAACTTCATCCGAACCCTCATCCAGGACGACCTTGCCGAAGGCCGTCATGACCACGTCGTCACCCGGTTCCCACCGGAGCCCAATGGCTACCTGCATATCGGTCACGCCAAGTCGATCGTAGTCAACTTCGGCATGGCCGAGCAGTTCGGCGGCGACTGTACCCTGCGTTTTGACGACACCAACCCGGAGAAAGAGAGCCAGGAGTACATCGAGGCGATCAAACGGGACGTGACATGGCTGGGTTATGAGTGGAAAGGGCCGGTCCGTTACGCCTCGGACTATTTTGAGCGCCTCTATGAATACGCCGAGGAGCTGATCCGCGGCGGCCATGCCTATGTCTGCAGCCTGGATCCGGAAACCGCCGCGCAGTATCGGGGGACACTGACCCAGGCCGGCACGGACAGCCCCTATCGGGATCGCTCCGTCGAGGAGAACCTGGACCTCTTCCGGCGCATGCGGGCCGGGGAATTCGCCGAAGGTGAGCATGTGCTGCGGGCGAAGATCGACATGGCGTCCCCGAACATGAACATGCGCGATCCGATCCTTTACCGCATCCGGTACCTGACGCACCACCAGACCGGGGACAAGTGGTGCATCTACCCGATGTATGACTTCACGCATCCGCTCTCCGATGCGGAAGAGGGCGTGACCCATTCCCTGTGCACCCTGGAATTCGAGGACCACCGGCCGCTGTATGACTGGGTTCTGGAACACGTGACCCCGCCGTGCCGCCCGCGCCAGACCGAGTTCGCACGCCTGAATGTGAACTACACCATCACCAGCAAGCGCAAGCTGATGCGGCTGGTGGACGAGGGCCATGTGGATGCCTGGAATGACCCGCGCATGCCGACCCTCTCGGGTATGCGCCGGCGCGGCTTCACCCCGGCTTCCATACGCCAGTTCTGCGATATGGTGGGCGTGAACAAGACCGGCGGCACCGTGGACCTGGGCATGCTCGAACACGCCATCCGGGATGACCTGAACCGCAACGCGCCCCGCGCCATGTGTGTCCTGCGGCCTGTCAAACTGATCCTGACCAATTATCCGGAAGGGCAGGCCGAGACCCTGACCACGGCGGTACATCCCCAGGACGAATCCATGGGAACCCGCGAGGTGACCTGGACGCGCGAGATGTACATCGACGCGGAGGACTTCGTGGAGGTGCCGCCCAACAAGAAGTGGAAGCGGCTCTCAAAGGGCAATGCCGTGCGCCTGCGTGGCGGCTATGTCATCACCTGCAATGATTTTGTTGCCGATGACGAAGGCAATGTGACCGAGATCCATGCCGAGTACGACCCGGAGACCCTGGGAGTGAATCCCGAGGGTTACAAGCCCAAGGGTGTCATCCACTGGGTCTCTGCCGAGACCGCGGTGGACCTTGAGCTGCGCCTCTATGACCGGCTTTTCGGGGTGGAGAATCCGGGCACCGACAAGGAGCGGGATTTTGTCGAGGATCTCAACCCGGACAACCTCGTGGTTCTGACAGGCTGCAAGGGAGAGGCGAACCTCGCCTCGCCGCGCGCGGATATTCCCTACCAGTTCGAGCGCGAGGGCTATTTCTTCTTTGATCCCGAGGCCAGCAGTGAAGGCCGGATCGTGATGAACCGTACCGTCACCCTGCGTGACTCCTGGGCCAAGATCAGCGGCCAGTAAATCGAGACCGGAAAGGATGGAGACCCCGTGATCCAGCTCTACAGTACGCTCAGTCGTCGCAAGGAAACCTTCCAGCCCATCGTGGAGGGAAAGGTCGGCATCTACGTCTGCGGTATGACGGTCTACGATTACTGTCACCTTGGCCATGCCCGGGTGCTGGTGGCTTTCGATGTGGTAACGCGCTACCTGCGCCACCGCGGTTACGACGTGCACTACGTGCGCAACATCACCGACATTGACGACAAGATCCTGGATCGCGCGCGGGAGAACGGCGAGGACTTCCGGGCGCTGACCGACCGCATGATTGCCGCCATGCACGAGGACGAGGGTGCCCTCGGCGTGCTGCGCCCTAGCGAGGAGCCCAGGGCCACCGAGACCATTGATGAGATGGTGGCCATGATCGAGACCCTCGTTGAGAAGGGCCATGCCTACCAGGGCGACAACGGCGATGTGTATTTCGCCGTGTCCAGTTTCGACGGCTATGGCAAGCTCAGCCGCAAGAAGCTCGAGGACCTGGTGGCCGGCGCCCGTGTGGACGTGGTCGAGGCCAAGGCCAGCCCGGCGGATTTCGTTCTGTGGAAGGCCGCCAAACCCGGTGAGGTCAGCTGGCCCTCGCCCTGGGGCGATGGGCGCCCTGGCTGGCACATCGAGTGCTCGGCCATGTCCCGCTCACACCTGGGGCGGACCTTCGACATCCATGGCGGCGGCCCGGACCTCATGTTCCCGCACCACGAGAACGAGATCGCCCAGTCCGAGTGCGCCCATGAGCAGCCATTCGTGAACTACTGGATGCACGCCGGGGCCGTGCGGGTGAACCACGAAAAGATGTCAAAATCCCTGGGTAACTTCTTCACTATCCGGGATATTCTCCAGGAACACGATCCGGAAGTGGTGCGCTACTTCCTGATCGCCAGCCATTACCGCAGCCAGATTGACTACACCCCGGACAGCCTGGCGGAAGCCAAGGGCGCACTGATGAAGTTCTACCAGGCGCTGGATGGCATCGAGCCCGAGACGGACCCGGCGGAGACGGCGTATGACAGCCGCTTCGTGGAAGCCATGGACGATGATTTCAATACCGTTGAGGCCACAGCCGAGCTGCATGCCCTGACGGGCGAACTGAACCGGGCGCGGCGCAATGGGGATGAAGCGGAAGCGGCCCGGCTGGCCGGGGTTCTGAAACGGCTCGGCGCCGTGCTTGGCGTGCTGGAGCGGGCGCCCTCCGACTTCCTCCAGGGCGGCACCGGGGATCTCACACCAGAGCGCATCGAGGAACTGATTGAAGCGCGTTCCCGGGCCAAGAAAGCGAAGGACTTTGCCGAGGCCGACCGCATCCGGGATGAGCTCCTCGAACAGGGTATTGTCCTTGAGGACAGCCGCGAAGGCACGACCTGGCGCCGGGAGTAGGGCGCCTGTCCTTTTGCGGTACGTTTGGCTTAGAATACGCACACCCAGAATACGTGGTCGCCGGGCCAGCGCTTACCGGTCCGGTTATTCCGCATAAAAACGTCTTAAAACAGCAATCTGAGGCACAAAGATGACAGAACGCGTGAATGCAGGCGGCCTGCAGGTCGCCCGAATCCTGTACGACTTTGTTAACAACGAAGCCCTGCCGGGAACCGGTGTGGACGCCGACCAGTTCTGGAACGAGTTCGGCCGCATCGTGGCGGACATGGCGCCGCGCAACCGTGAACTGCTCAAGGTTCGGGATGAACTGCAGGAGAAGCTGGACGACTGGCACCGCGAGCACCAGGGCCAGTCCATCGACCTGAACGAGTACAAGACCTTCCTCAAGGACATCGGCTACCTCAAGCCGGAAGGCGAAGACTTCACCGCAACCACGGAGAACGTGGATAAAGAGATCGCCCAGGTGGCTGGTCCTCAGCTGGTGGTACCGATCTCCAACGCACGCTTCGCGCTGAACGCCGCCAATGCGCGCTGGGGCAGTCTCTATGACGCCGTCTACGGTTCCGACATCATCTCCGAGGAAGGCGGCGCCACCAAGGGCCCGGGTTACAACCCGGTGCGTGGCGAGAAGGTTATCGCCTACGCCCGCGCCATGCTGGATGAGTCCGCACCGCTGGCCAGCGGCAGCCATGCGGACGCCACAGGCTACCGGGTTGACGGTGGGCAGCTGAAAGTAACCCTGAACAGTGGCAGCGAGGCCGGTCTGAAGGATCCGGCCCAGTTCGTGGGCTACAAGGGCTCTGAAAGCGAGCCGGAAGGCATCCTGCTGGTGCGCAACGGCGTGCATTTCGAGATCCAGATCGACGCCAGCCACCCGATTGGCAAGGACGACGCGGCGCACGTCAAGGACGTGCTCATGGAATCCGCGCTGACCACGATCATGGACTGCGAGGACTCCGTGGCAGCCGTGGACGCTGAGGACAAGACCGGCGTCTACCGCAACTGGCTGGGCCTGATGCAGGGCAACCTGGAGGAAAGCTTCGAGAAGGGCGGCAAGACCGTCACCCGGAGCATGGCTGGCGACCGTGAGTACCTGGATGCCAGTGGCAAGCCCATGAGTCTTCACGGCCGCAGCCTGATGCTGGTGCGTAACGTCGGCCACCTGATGACCAACGATGCCATCCTGGATGTGGACGGCAACGAGGTGCCGGAAGGCCTCATGGACGGCATGATCACCTCCCTGATCGCCATCCATGACCTCAAGGGCAACAACCGGGTGGGCAACAGCCGCACCGGCAGTGTCTACATCGTGAAGCCCAAAATGCACGGGCCGGACGAGGTGGCCTTCACCAACGAGCTCTTTGGCCGTGTCGAGGATGCCCTGGGCCTCAAGCGCAACACCCTCAAGGTGGGCGTAATGGACGAGGAGCGCCGCACCACGGTCAACCTCAAGGAGTGCATCCGCCAGGCGAAGGACCGGATCATCTTCATCAATACCGGCTTCCTGGACCGCACCGGGGACGAGATCCACACCAGCATGGAAGCCGGGCCGGTGATCCGTAAGGGCGAGATGAAGCAGGCGCCCTGGATGACCAGCTACGAGGACTGGAACGTGGACATCGGCCTGGAGACCGGCCTCAAGGGCCGTGCCCAGATCGGCAAGGGCATGTGGCCCATGCCGGACAAGCTGGCGGCGATGATGGACGCCAAGATCAGCCATCCGAAGGCCGGCGCCAACACCGCTTGGGTTCCGTCACCGACGGCGGCAACCCTGCATGCCATCCACTATCACCAGGTGAACGTGATGGCGGTCCAGGAAGAGCTGGGCAAGCGCGAGCGCGCCAGCCTGGACAACATCCTGACGGTGCCGCTGATGAAGGATCCGTCCGCGCTCAGCCAGGACGAGATCAAGCAGGAGCTGGACAACAACGCCCAGGGCATTCTCGGCTACGTGGTGCGCTGGATCGAGCAGGGCGTGGGCTGCTCCAAGGTGCCGGACATCAACGATGTGGGCCTGATGGAGGACCGTGCGACGCTGCGGATCGCATCCCAGCTGCTGTGCAACTGGCTGCACCATGGCATCTGCACGGAAGAGCAGGTGATGGAGACGCTCAAGCGCATGGCGAAGGTTGTGGACCGCCAGAATGAGGGCGACCCGAGTTACATCCCCATGTCGGATGATTTTGAGGGCAACGTGGCCTTCCAGGCGGCCTGCGACCTGATCTTCAGGGGCCGTGAGCAGCCGAGTGGCTATACCGAGCCGCTGCTGCACGCCTACCGTCGCAAGGCGAAGGCCAAGTACGGTCAGTGAGACGGGAGTTGAACTGACTGGACTAAAACCCCGCTTCGGCGGGGTTTTTTATGCGCTAACGTTGGGGGAAGAGGTGGGGGAGTGCTTGACGGGACTGTCTGGAGCCATGGATGGCGGAAGACAAGCGTACAGGGATGTATTCACAGCGTGTCCCGGCAAGCACTCTCCCACCTCTTTCCTGCAAAGGAGTTGCAGGTTTGGTTCAGCCGTGGCGCTCAGCCGCTTCCAGGGTGTTCTGCAGCAGCATGGCGATGGTCATGGGGCCGACCCCGCCGGGTACCGGGGTGATCCAGGCAGCGCGCTCGGCGGCCGGGGCGAATTCCACGTCGCCGATCAGCTTGCCTTCCTCGTTGCGGTTGATGCCCACATCAATCACCGTGGCGCCTTCCTTGATCCAGTCGCCGTGAACGAGTCCGGGCTTGCCGGCGGCGGCGATGAGCAGGTCAGCGTCGGCCACGAAGCGCGGCAGGTCGCCGGTGAAGCGGTGGGTGACCGTGACCGTGGCGCCTTTGAGCAGCAGCTCCATGGAAAGCGGGCGGCCGACGATGTTGGAGGCGCCCACGATGACCGCGTGCTGGCCCTTGTAGGGGGTGCCGATATGGTCCAGGAGATGGATGATGCCGGCCGGGGTGCAGGGGCGCAGTTCCGGGTGGCGCTGGGTCAGGCGGCCCAGGTTGTAGGGGTGGAAACCGTCCACGTCCTTGTCCGGGCGGATGCGCAGCAGAATTTCGTCCGGGTTCATGTGCTCCGGCAGGGGCAGTTGGACGAGGATGCCGTCGATGGCCGGGTCCTCGTTCATACGGTCCACGAGCTGGTTCAGCTCCTCCTGGGTGGTCTCCGCCGGCAGGTGGTGATCCTCGGTATGGAGTCCCGCGGCCTCGCAGGCTTCGCGCTTGCGCTTCACATAGAGGTTGGAGGCCGGGTCGCTGCCCACCAGTACCACACCCAGACCCGGAGGCCGACGCCCTTCGCTGATCCGTTGGCTGACCCGTTCCGCCACGGAGTGTCGGAGATCCAGGGCGATGGCCTTGCCGTCAATGATCTGCGCTGTCATACAGGGGCCTTGTGTGGGTGGTTCCGGAAAAGCGGCTATTGTCGCAGTTTTGGGGTTTGGCGCCAATCGTGTTGACGCTGTTCGCACCGCTCGGTATGATTCGCTCCAACTTCGCTGAGAGCCGGCGTGGGTGAGTTTTTCGGGGTATAGCGCAGTCTGGTAGCGCGCCTGCTTTGGGAGCAGGATGTCGGGAGTTCAAATCTCTCTACCCCGACCAGATATTGCCTCTCACTGGTGCGGGCCGTTGTGGGCGGATTGAATGTGCGCCCGTAGCTCAGCTGGATAGAGCAACGGCCTTCTAAGCCGTAGGTCGCAGGTTCAAGTCCTGCCGGGCGCGCCAACCTCTGGCAGACGGCGTTTGGTGAAGTGGTTCAGGTACGGTAGAATTCCGGCCTTTCAGTGGTGGACGTAGCTCAGTTGGTAGAGCTCAGGATTGTGACTCCTGCGGTCGAGGGTTCGATCCCCTTCGTCCACCCCATTTTTCCTTTTTTCCAGCCATCAGAGCTGACCTCTTTTATGGGCGAAAGTGGCGGAACTGGTAGACGCGCTGGATTTAGGTTCCAGTGGGGCAACCCGTGAGAGTTCGAGTCTCTCCTTTCGCACCAACCCCCTCGCCTCAGACGTAACCACACTAACAAAATCCCTTGCCATACGGCTTTTCGGCCGGTTTCAGACCACCATGCGGAGCCAAGCTTAACCACGGCTAGCGTTTGCTCTCGTGTCTAACTCTGTGGGGCGTGACTCCTTACTGCTGAGTTCATTCACGGAGCTTCTACAAACCGCCCACAATGTGGCGTATATACCGTATAAAAGCCACAATTCAACCTTGCCAGGCGCGGTCCTTTGCCTCCAAAGTCTTGCCAGTCAAACCTGAACGCGGAAGCCTGTGAATGAGCCAGACCCTGACCCTGCAACAACTTGAATCCTTCCTCTGGGAAGCCGCCGACATCCTCAGGGGCAACATGGACGCCTCCGAGTACAAGGACTATATCTTCGGCATGCTCTTTCTGAAACGCCTCTCTGATGCTTTTGAGGAGGCGCAGGAGGGCGTGGTTCGGTATTACCTCGAGAAGGGCCGCAGTCAGGCCCAGGCGGAAGAGTTGGCCAACGAGGAAGACGAGTACGACGAGACCTTCTACATCCCACCTGAGGCCCGCTGGGGCTCTCTTAAGGATGAAAAGCACGACATTGGCTCAGTCCTGAATACGGCCACCGAGGCCATCGAGGAGTACAACCCGAGTCTGGAAGGGGTGCTGGTCACCATCGACTTCAACGTGAAGAACAAGCTCTCGGACAGCAAGCTGCGGGATCTGATCAGCCACTTCAGCCAGCACCGGCTGCGCAACACCGACTTTGAGCGCTCGGATCTGCTCGGCACCGCCTACGAATACCTGATCAAGATGTTCGCCGACAGCGCCGGCAAGAAGGGCGGCGAGTTCTACACGCCCTCCGAGGTGGTGCAGCTGCTGGTGTCATTGCTCAAACCCCACGCGGGGATGCGCATCTACGATCCCACCGCGGGTTCCGGCGGCATGTTGATCCAGTCGCGGAATTATCTGGCGGAGCAGGGCGAGAACCCCGCCGATCTCTCGCTGTATGGCCAGGAGATGAACCTGAACACCTGGGCCATCTGCAAGATGAACATGTTCCTGCATGGGGTCTATAGCGCCAAAATTCTTAAGGGCGACACCCTGGGGGACCCGCAGCACCACAGCGAAAGCGGTGAGCTCATGCACTTCGACCGGGTGATCGCCAATCCCCCGTTCAGTCTCAAGAAGTGGGGCAAGGAAACGGCGGATAGCGATCCGTACGGGCGCTTCCCCTACGGCACACCGCCCAAGGACGCTGGGGACCTGGCGTTCGTCCAGCACATGATCGCCAGCCTCAACGCTGAAGGCATGATGGGAGTAGTCATGCCCCATGGTGTTCTCTTCCGTGGCTCCAGCGAGAAGGCCATCCGCCAAGGCATCCTCAACGATGACCTGCTGGAGGCCGTGATTGGCCTGCCGGACTCGCTGTTCTACGGCACCGGCATCCCGGCTTGCCTGCTCATCATCAATAAGAACAAACCTGTTGAACGCCTAGGCAAGGTGCTGTTCATCAACGGTGAGTTGGATTATGAGGAAGGCAAGAACCAGAACAAGCTGCGTCAGCAGGACATCGAGAAGATCGTCGCCACCTTCGATGAGTACGCCGAGGTCAAGCGCTACGCCAAGGTGGCCACGCTGGAGGAGATTGCTGAGAACGACTACAACCTCAACATCCGCCGCTACGCCGACACCTCACCGCCCCCGGAAATCTTCGACGTGCGTGCCATCCTGCACGGCGGGATTCCCAAGCGGGAAGTGGAGAGTGAGTACATTCGTGAGGAGATTCTGGGGGATTTTGATGTGTCGCGGGTTTTCGTGGAGCGTGACGCGGAGTACTACGACTTCCGGCCGGAGATTGAGACTAAGGAGGCTATCCGGGAAGCATCGGGTGATGCTGACAGCCAAGCCATCGCCCAGCTTGAGCGCTGGTGGGACAAGTACCGCGTATCACTGAATGAGCTGGATGAGCAGGTGAGCGAGGCTGAAAGCGTTATGCAGGGGTACCTGAAGGAGTTGGGGTATGAGTAGGAATGCTCCGGATGACTGGGACACCGTCATGGTCGGTGACGTTGTCGATATTAGAAGGGGGATTACCTACGTTGCTTCTGAACTGACGGATGACAAAGGCGACGCACCATTATATGTAAACATGAAGTCCTTCCTGAAAGATGGAGGATACAACGTCGCAGGCGAGAAATATTATGGTGCTGAATATCGTCCATCTGACTTAGCTAGTCGGAACGAATTGTTCATCGCTAACACAGACGTAACTCCAGCAGGGGATATTATTGGAGCTCCAGCTCTAGTCCCAGAAGACCGCTGGGATCGTGGAGTATTGTGCTCTCATCACGTAAGTCGTTTAGTGATTAAGAAAAAAGTTTTTCGAGATTATTTGTACTACCTTTTTTGCTCTAACCAAGTGAGAAGGTTCATGAAGCAAATCGGGCGAGGTACAACAGTCAAGATGCTAGATGGCGACGCCTTGAGGAAACTAAACTTTCTTCTTCCTCCCCATTCTGAACAACAGAAAATCGCCACCATCCTCTCATCCGTCGATGACGTCATCGAAAAGACACGCGCCCAGATTGAAAAGTTGAAAGACCTGAAAACCGGGATGACGCAGGAGTTGCTGACCCAGGGAATTGGGCATACGGAGTTCAAGGATTCGCCGGTGGGGCGGATTCCGTTTGAGTGGGATGTTTATCCATTAAGAGAGTTGGCTTCCTTTGTCACGAGTGGATCACGTGGGTGGGCTAAGTATTACTCAAAGTCAGGAGCCCCGTTCATACGCATCGGGAACTTGACCAGAGATCATATAAATCTTCGTTTTACGGATACCGTTTATGTCAGGCCACCAGATAGTGCAGAGGGCAGACGCACTCGTGTTCAGGCCGGTGACATCCTCATTTCAATTACGGCTGACCTTGGCGTAATTGGTGTCATTAACGATTCGATAGGTGAGGCGTATGTAAACCAACATGTTTCGTTGGTGCGGCTCAACGAACCGAGTCAAGCGCGCTGGGTTGGCCACTTTCTCGCGTCGGATAATTCCCAAAAGCAGTTCATTGCGAACAACGATACAGGTGCCAAGTCAGGGCTAAACTTGACGGCGATTCGTAATATGCATATTGCTATGCCCGAGGAATGGGAAAGACGAAAGATCGTCTCCTTGCTAGATAGCACTGATTCGGCGGTTGCTGAGAAGGAGATCAAACTGGGACAGGCACTTAACCTCAAGAAAGCGCTTATGCAGGATCTGCTTACTGGCAAAGTCCGAGTCAACGTCGATCAAAAGGAGTCTGAGGTTGCCTGACTGAAGGCAATCCCATCGCCATGTTCCAGGATGAAGTCGACAAGGTAGAGAAGCCCGCCATCGGGCAGCTGCAGAAGTTGGGTTGGCGGTATGTCCCCGGTGTTGAATTGTCTCCGGAGGGAGGCACTGGTGAGCGCGGCTTTTACCGTGATGTTGTGCTGGCTGGTTCGCTGGAATCAGCCCTTCGCCGTCTCAACCCCTGGCTGAGCGATGAGAACCTCCGCAAGGTCATGCGTGAGTTCACTCATCCGAACCATGCAGGCTTGATGGAGTACAACCACTCGCTCTACAGCCTGCTGGTGAACTACCTGTCGGTGGATCAGGATCTGGGTAAGGGGCGCAAGGGCCAGACGGTTCGCGTCATCGACTTCGAGACTCCCGAGAACAACGACTTCGTCTGCACCAGCCAGTTCAAGGTGGCGGGTCCTGTCCAGAACATCATCCCGGACATCGTGTGCTTTGTGAACGGCCTGCCGCTGGCGGTGCTGGAGTGTAAGTCGCCCTACATTACCGATCCCATGGCCGAAGGCGTGGATCAGCTTCGCCGCTACGCCAATCTGCGGTACCCGGAATCGGCGGAAGGGGCGCCCCGGCTGTTCTGGTACAACCAGTTCATGGTGGCGCTGAGCCGGGATCATGCGCGGGTCGGAACCATCAGTGCCTCGGCTTCGCACTACGCCGAATGGAAAGACGCCTATCCCTACACGGATGCCGACATCCAGGCGCTGAGCCAGGCACCGCAACCCTGGGAGCGCAAGGACGCCCAGGAGGCCCCGTCACCGGCGTATCTAGCGAATGCGCGTGAGGTTGCAGGGCAGGCTGCGTTGGATGGCTCTGTGTCCTCTCAGGAGCGCCTGCTGGCTGGCATGTTCAACCGAGCCAGCTTCCTGGATCTCATCCAGAACTTCATCGTCTATGAGCCCATCGAAGGCCGGCTGATCAAGAAGATGGCCCGCTATCAGCAGTACCGGGCTGTGAACCGGGTGATCGATCGCCTGAGGAACGGCCATGACCGCAAGGCGAAGTCCGGGGTGGTCTGGCACACCCAGGGCTCGGGCAAGTCGCTGACGATGGTGATGCTGGCGATGAAGATGCGCCGGGATCCCGAGCTTCAGCAGTACAAGATGGTGTTTGTCACGGATCGGGCTCAGCTCGATACCCAGCTCTCCAACACCTTCCGGGAGGCCCAGGACGAAACCGTTCATAACGCGGACTCCATTGACCGCCTCAAGCACCTGCTTGCCAGTGATGCCTCCGACATCGTGACGGCCACCGTCCAGAAGTTTCAGGATGCCGAGTCTGAGGCGGATTTCACCAACCTCAATCCCAGCGAGAAGGTGGTGGTGCTGGCCGATGAGGCACACCGGACCCAGTTCGGCAATCTGGCTGCAACCATCAATGCGGCGCTGCCGAACGCGCCCAAGATTGGCTTTACCGGCACACCGCTGATGAAGTCCCAGAAGATGAGCGATGCCTTCGGCGGCTACATCGACAGCTACATGATTAATGAGGCGGTCGAGGATGGCGCCACGGTGCGCATCATCTATGAAGGCCGGGAAGTGCGCACGGATGTGGTGGGGCGGTCACTGGATGCGCTGTTCGAGGAGTACTTCGGCGACCGGACCGGGGAAGAAAAGGTCGAGATCCGCAAGAAGTACGGCGTCGAGCGGGCCGTACGGGAGGCACCGGCTCGCATCCGCTGGGTCTGCCTGGATCTCTTGAAGCATTACCGCGAACGGATCCAGCCGGATGGCTTCAAGGCCATGATCGTGGTGGGCAGCCGTCATGCGGCGACCCTCTTCAAGGACACCTTGGACGAGCTGGAGGCGCCGCCCTCGGAGGTGATCATCTCCGGCGATCACAATGACCCGCCACACTTGGCGAAGTATGCGGACAAGAGCCACCAGAAGGAGGCGATTGCGAACTTCAAGAAACCGCTGGATGAGGACCCGACCACGTTCCTGATCGTGAAGGACATGCTGCTGACCGGCTTCGATGCACCGATCCTGCAGGTGATGTACCTGGATCGGATGCTCAAGGACCACACCCTGATGCAGGCCATCGCCCGTGTGAACCGGACCTACAAGGGCAAGTCAGCCGGTTACATCGTCGATTACTATGGGCTTTCAGACCATCTCACTGCCGCACTGGATCAATTCAGTAGTGAGGACGTGGAAGGGGCTTATTACACGCTCAAGGATGAGATCCCGAAGCTGGAGGCGGCGCACACCCGCGTGGCCCAGCTGTTCTCGGACGTCGCCGGTGATGAGGTGGATGACTACGTCCGTGCGCTCAAGGACGAAGACCTGCGCCAGCAGTTCGAGCTCCAGTACAAGCGCTTCGCCAAGCAGCTCAACGTGGTGCTGCCGGACCCGGCAGCCAAGCCGTATGTCCCGTCGCTCAAGTTCTGGGGCAAGGTCCAGAACGCGGCGCGAAACCAGTATCACGACCAGGGGCTCGACATCAGCGATGCCGGGGCGAAGGTCCGTGAGTTGGTGGAGGAGCACATCATCAGCACCGGGGTGGATCCACGGATTCCGCCCGTGGATCTGATGGATGCCGAGTTCCAGGAATCGGTGAATGAGCTGAAGTCCGATGAATCACGCGCCTCCAAGATCGAGAGCGCCATCCGCCATCACATCACCGTGAACCTGGATGAAGACCCGGAGTACTACAAATCCCTGAGCCAGCGCCTGGAGGAGATCATCCAGCAGTCCCATGGCAAGTGGGAGCAGCAGCTCGAATTGCTGCATCAGTTGGTGGGCTCCATTGAATCCGACCGCCACGCGCAGGCCGAGTCGCTGGGTCTGAGTGAAACCGAGTTCGCCTTCTACAACATCCTGATGGCCGAAGTAACCCAGCACGCGGGAGAGGCCATGGTGGATGAGACGGTGCATGATGAGATCCACCAGGCCACCCGGGAGCTGGTCGCCATGTTCGAGGAGGCGACCCAGATCATCGACTTCTTCAGCAAGCCTGATGAGGTCAAACGCATGAAGAAACAAATCAAGCGCACGGTCCTGGAGTGCTCCTTTGCCGATAAGGCAATCGTGAATGCGGTTCAGGATCGGTTCATGGATCTGGCTGAAAAGAAATTCGGGAAATGACCACGACCGACAATGGGGAATACCGGGATGCGGGTGGCTTCATTGCCGAGGTCATCCGCTCCAGCCGACGCAAGACTGCCGACATTCGGGTAGAGCAGGGCGTCGTGTCCGTCATCGTCCCCCAGGAGCTCTCTGATGAGCGTATTGACCGGCTGCTGGCGGACAAGCGCAGCTGGATCAAAGAGAAGATGCTGGTCCACCGGGAAGCACGACCGGCGAGCGCACGTCGGTTCGTTTCGGGCGAGGCCATTCCCTACCTGGGGCGCAACTACCGGCTCAAGGTGATCGACGGCCCCTTCAAGGCACCGAAGCTCGACAAGGGCCAGCTGGTGGTGTCTGTGCCGGGTGGGGCTGATGCGCCCGAGATGGTGCGCAATGCCATCATTCGCTGGTATCGGCGCAGGGCGGTGGAGAAGCTGCCGGCGAAGGTGGGCCGGCTGGCGCCAAGTGTGGGCGTGAGCCCTGGGAAGGTTGAAATCAAGGCGTTCCGCTCACGTTGGGGCAGCTGCACGCCCAAGGGTGATGTGGCGTTCAACTGGCGGATCATGATGGCGCCCAATCGGGTGGTGGATTACATCGTGGTCCATGAGCTGTGCCATCTTATCCGGCATGACCATTCAGCGGCGTACTGGCGGGAGGTAGCGAGGGTGATGCCGGATTACGACCAGTGGAGAAGCTGGTTGCGGTATGCGTCGCATGAGTTGGAGATTTAATCGGCGTGAAAAGGCTTGGACGATTAGCATGCTCTTCCTTTGATTCCTCATGTAATGGCGTTAGTTCGGGAGACAAATAGTGACGGAGAGGGATTTTCAGAAGTCTCGTGAGGCCAAAGCTATTCGCTACCTCAAAAGCGTTGAGACACCTGCAGATCGCATCTCTACTGCTAGAGATGACTACGATGCGTACTGGATCTATTTGGATCGGTATGAGGAGAACCTCGAAGGTGATGAGGCAGCAACACCGAGGAGGCACCGATACCTCGTAGAGGTTGATGATGACGGCACGATCTCGATGTGCCTCACCCGTCAATCACCTCAGGAAAATGAAAACCCGAAATTTCCGATGAGTTATTCCCGGATGGGTCAATATCAGTTCGAGGTGACACACTTCTATAGGGGTAAACAGTTTCGATTCTCAACTCCGTATCAAGCTTATTTCCTTCGCTGGACCAATCTTCACAAAGCTCAGTCTGCTCTTGCGTCGATTTCAGAAGCTTGGTATCGCAAGCGGGCCTCGGTGCTGGTCAAATCGATCAATAATCGAGTCGCTGTTCTCGATGCTGCCATTGAGCTGGAGGATCAGAAACGTCCATCTCCTTTCCGTGATATCAGCTACCTCGAGATCCAGACTCGAGTGCAGGGTAGGCATCATGTATTTCTCCCAAGTTCTCGTAGGCGATCGGAAATGAACAAGCTTGTTCGGGTTCTCGAGTCACTGGTTGAGTCAGGTGAGTTGAAAAATGGGAAGAATGCCCTCTCGTATAAAACGACGGGGAAAGCGATTACGTCATCTCTCACCTGGCATGAGGAGCTCAGCCGCGCGTCCAGCGAAGCGAAGCGCGAGCGTATTCTGATCTTGGTCACATTTGTCATTGCGGTATCGGCGGTATTACAGGCCTACTCTGTATTTGGGGGAGCTGCTTGTGGCGGGAGCTAGTCCAGAACCAAAGGTGTGTGCTCTGGCGGCTGGAGCTCACTGGCTTGGCGGAGCTGGTAAGAGAACGCCATAGCTCATGCATCGACGTCCGCATTGCCCCTGATGAGTGGCAACTTGGGTTGTCCTTGACCGGCAAATACGGCATCATCCGCCGCTCAATGCAGCCATGGCTAATCGGGTTGCAGAAGTGGTGAAAAAATTGAGCAGCTGGTCGCTTGTCTAACTATGTGTCTAACGAACCGCATGATGGCCATAAGTGGTTGAACTATCACACCGGTTCTAAGCTCTCCTTTGCACCACTTCTTTCCCTTTCCCGGATCTTTCCCTATCGGAGTGCGCGGTCAGAACGTGATAGAATCAGCGCCCCGAAAGCCGCGGCCTTGCCAAGTCGCGTTCACATTTCTATGATCCCCGGCTTTACATTGAATCGGAACGGCAATAACTGAGGATATTCCATGCAAGTCTCCCTTGAATCGACGTCCAACATCGAGCGTCGCATGACGATTGGCGTGCCCGCGGAGGAAGTTGAGCAGCAGGTCGATGAACGCCTGCGCGAAGCCGCGAAACAGGTTCGTCTCAACGGTTTCCGTCCGGGCAAGGTTCCCATGAAGGTCGTGCGCAAGCGCTTTGGCCAGGGCGTACGCCAGGAAGTTCTCGGCGAAGTGATGCGTAATGCCTGGATGGAGGCGATCCAGGAGCAGGACGTACAGCCGGCGAGCCAGCCGCGGTTTGAGCCCCAGACCGTAGAGGAAGGCAAGGACTTTGAATTTGTTGCCGTTTTCGAGGTCATGCCCGAGATCCAGGTGGGCGACCTGAGCCAGATCAGTGTTGAGAAGCCCTGGTCCGAAGTACAGGACAAGGACATCAACAAGATGATCGACAACCTGCGCCGCCAGCAGGCTACCTACAAAGAGGTCAAGCGCAAGGCCAAGAAGAAGGACGTCATGACCATCGACTTCACCGGCACCATCGACGGTGAGGAATTCGAGGGCGGCAGCGGCGAGGACCAGCAGCTGACTCTTGGAGACGGCCAGATGATCGCCGGTTTCGAGGACCAGCTGGTAGGCGCCAAGACCGGTGAGGAGCATACCCTTGATGTGACCTTCCCGGAAGATTACCAGAACGAGGAACTGGCGGGTAAGCAAGCCCAGTTCCAGGTGACGGTCAAGAAGGTTGAGGAACCGCAGCTGCCCACCCTCGATAAGGAATTCTTCGAGCAGTTCGGCGTTGAAGCCGAGACCGAGGAGGAGTTCCGCGAGGAAGTGCGCAAGAACATGGAGCGCGAGCTCAAGAACGGCATCCAGAACCGCATCAAGCAGCAGGTCATTGACGGCCTCCTCGAGGTTACAGAGCTGGAAGTGCCCCAGGGCATGGTCGATCAGGAGATCGAGCGCATGAAGCAGGAGGCGGTGCAGCAGTTCGGTGGCCAGATGGATCCTTCACAGCTGCCTTCCGAGCTGTTCCAGGATCAGGCCCAACGCCGCATCAAGACCGGTCTGCTGTTCCAGCAGCTGGTGCAGGACGCGAATCTTGAGGTGGACAGCGAGCGGGTTGATGAGAAGATCCGCGAGATCGCCTCCACATATCAGGATCCGGATGAAGTGGTCGAGTACTACAACAACAACCAGGAAGAAAAGCAGCAGATTGAATCCTCGGTGCTTGAGGATCAGGTTGTGGACCACGTCCTTGAAAATGCCAAGGTCAAGCAGAAGAAATACAAGTATGAGGATGCTGTGAAGCCGCCCCAGCAGGGTGCGTGAGGCTCCGGGGGTGAAAACCCGGCCAGCTCGTCTACAATTGGGGTTCTGAAACCCGCCATACAGGCAACAACCGGGAGACGACAATACCCATGACACAGCAGATATCCGACGGCGCGAGCGACGTCACCAATTCCGGTCTGATCCCGATGGTGATCGAGCAGACCGCCCGGGGTGAACGGTCCTTTGACATCTTCTCCCGGCTGCTCAAGGAGCGCGTGATCTTTCTGGTGGGGCCGGTGGATGACCATACGGCCAACCTGATTGTTGCGCAGCTGCTGTTCCTGGAGTCCGAGAATCCGGACAAGGACATCCATTTCTACATCAACTCGCCGGGTGGGGCAGTGACTGCCGGCATGGCGATCTATGACACCATGCAGTTCATCAAGTCCGATGTCTCCACGCTCTGCGTGGGCCAGGCGGCGTCCATGGGTGCCCTGCTGTTGGCAGCGGGCGCGCAGGGCAAGCGCTATTGTCTGCCCAATTCGAAGGTCATGATCCACCAGCCGCTGGGCGGTTTCCAGGGGCAGGCCTCGGACATTGAGATCCACACCCGCGAGATCCTGAAGACCAAGGAGCGGCTGAACAGCATCCTGGCGGAGCACACCGGCCAGAGCTATGAACAGATCGCCCAGGACACGGACCGGGACAACTTCATGGACGCTGCGGAGTCAGCGGAGTATGGCCTCGTTGATGCCGTACTTGATAAACGCTCGGGGAATACCTAATACTGGTATCACTCCCGATTTCTGTCGCTCGACCGTGGCACACGGTCAATGCAAGGCGGCCGGAACCAGAACAGAGGTAATCCAATGGCAGAGAAAGGTAGCGGCAGGGGCGACGATAACGGCAAGCTGCTGTACTGTTCCTTCTGCGGCAAGAGCCAGCATGAGGTCCGCAAGCTGATCGCGGGCCCGTCGGTGTTCATCTGCGATGAATGCGTGGATCTTTGCAACGACATCATCCGCGAGGAAATCCAGGAGACCACCGAGGAAGAGCCGAGCGACCGTCTGCCCTCTCCCCACGAGATCAAGGAAACGCTGGACGAGTACGTGATCGGCCAGGACCGGGCCAAGGTGGTGCTGTCCGTGGCCGTGTATAACCACTACAAGCGTCTGCGTTTCGGTGAGAAGCGCCCGGAAGTGGAGCTCGGCAAGAGCAACATCCTGCTGATCGGCCCCACGGGCAGCGGCAAGACGCTGCTGGCGGAGACGCTGGCACGCATGCTCAACGTTCCGTTCACCATTGCGGACGCCACCACGCTGACCGAGGCTGGCTATGTGGGTGAGGACGTTGAGAACATCATCCAGAAGCTGCTGCAGAAGTGCGACTACGATGTGGACAAGGCCCAGCGCGGCATTGTCTACATTGACGAGATCGACAAGGTCTCGCGCAAGTCGGACAACCCCTCCATTACCCGTGACGTCTCGGGTGAGGGTGTGCAGCAGGCCCTGCTCAAGCTGATTGAGGGCACGGTCGCATCCGTGCCGCCCCAGGGTGGCCGCAAGCATCCGCAGCAGGAATTCCTGCAGGTGGATACCGCGGGCATGCTGTTCATCTGTGGCGGTGCCTTTTCGGGGCTGGACAAGGTGATCCGGGAGCGCTCCGAGAAGACCAGTATCGGTTTTGCGGCCCAGGTGGTCGGTCAGTCTGATAGCAAGAGCACATCCGAGATCCTGAAGCACATTGAGACGCAGGATCTGGTGAGCTACGGCCTGATTCCCGAGTTCGTGGGCCGTCTGCCCGTTGTGGCGACCCTCACGGAGCTGGACGAGGATGCCCTGATCGAGATCCTGACCCAGCCCAAGAACGCGCTGACCAAGCAGTATCAGCAGCTGTTCGAGATCGAGGACGTGGAGCTGGATTTCCGCGAGGACGCACTGCGTGCAGTGGCCCGCAAGGCCATGGAACGCAACACCGGTGCCCGGGGGCTGCGCTCCATCATGGAAGGCATCCTTCTGGATACCATGTATGAGATCCCCTCCGAGCCGGATGTGTGCAAGGTTGTGATTGATGAAGGTGTGGTCAACGGGGAATCCGACCCGATCAAGATCTACGCCAACAATGAAACCGCCCGCGCGGTTCCGGAGGACTGATTCCGGTATCCCTGTTTTCAGCCCGTCTGTCAGTTTCCGGCTGGCAGGCGGGTTGAAGCCGCCCCTCTTAACCCCCATTCTCTAGAGAGTCAGCGAAACGGGACTGTGCCCACTCTCAGGATCCCGGCGTCGCCCACTTCCCCAGTTCAGAGGTCAGATCATGACAGAGCAGCCCCAGGGCCATACCCCTTTTGAACTCCCCATGTTGCCCCTGCGTGATGTGGTGGTGTTTCCGCACATGGTGGTTCCGCTCTTCGTCGGGCGGGAGAAGTCCATCAATGCCCTTGAAGCCGCCATGGAGAACGACAAGCAGATCCTGCTCGTCGCCCAGAGGGATGCGGAGACGGATGATCCCGGCCGTAATGACCTCTATGGCATAGGCACCATCGCCACGGTGCTGCAAATGCTCAGGCTGCCCGACGGGACCGTCAAGGTCCTGGTTGAGGGGCATGCACGGGCATCCGTGGACGAGCTGGGTGGCGACGACCAGTATGTGACCACCAGCTGCCGCCAGCTTCCGGAGACCGGCGTTGAGGCGCGTGAGGAAGAGGTGTTCGTCCGGACCCTGATGGAGGAGTTCGAGAAATTCGCGCGCATGTCCAAGAAGGTGCCCAACGAGGTCAGCAACTCCCTGCAGGGCATCGAGGAGCTGGACCGCCTGGCGGATACCATGGCTTCCCACCTGGAACTCAAGGTGGCTGAGAAGCAGGAACTGCTTGAAACCCTGGACCTGCGCCATCGTATTGAGCAGCTGCTGGGCAAGCTCGACAGCGAGATTGACCTGATCGAGGTTGAAAAGCGCATCCGTGGCCGCGTCAAGAAGCAGATGGAGCGCAGCCAGCGTGAGTACTACCTGAATGAGCAGATGAAAGCCATCCAGAAGGAGATGGGGCAGCTCGGCGACGGCAGCGGCCAGGATTTTGAGGAGCTCGAGCAGAAGATCGAGTCTTCCGGCATGCCCAAGGAGGCCCGGGAGAAAGCCGAGCAGGAGCTCAACAAGCTCAAGATGATGTCGCCCATGTCCGCGGAAGCGACCGTCGTCAGGGGCTTCATTGACTGGATGCTGGCCATTCCGTGGAAAAAGCGCAGCCGTGTGCGCCACGATATCGACCGTGCGCGTCGCATTCTGGATGAAGACCACTATGGTCTGGATGAGGTCAAGGAACGCATTCTTGAGTACCTCGCGGTGCAGAGCCGTGTCCGCAAGGTGAAAGGGCCGGTACTGTGCCTCGTGGGCCCGCCCGGTGTGGGCAAGACGTCACTGGGGCAGTCCATCGCGCGCGCGACCAATCGCAAGTACACCCGGATGGCGCTGGGTGGTGTGCGCGATGAGGCCGAGATCCGTGGTCACCGCCGCACCTACATCGGGGCGCTGCCCGGCAAGATCATCCAGCGTCTGTCCAAGGTGGGCGTGAAGAACCCGCTCTTCCTGCTGGACGAGGTGGACAAGATGGGCATGGATCATCGTGGTGATCCGTCCTCGGCATTGCTGGAAGTCCTGGACCCGGAACAGAACCACACGTTCAGTGACCACTACCTGGAGCTCGAATACGATCTGTCGGATACGATGTTCGTATGCACGTCGAACTCCATGAACATCCCGGATGCCCTGCTGGACCGGATGGAGATCATCCGTATTCCCGGCTATACCGAGGATGAGAAGGTCAATATCGCCCGCCGCTACCTGCTGCCGAAGCAGCTCAAGGCGAACGGGCTGAAGGAAGAAGAGCTGAGCCTGCCCGAGGAGACACTGCAGGCCATCATCCGGTATTACACCCGTGAGGCGGGTGTGCGGAACCTCGAACGCGAAGTCGCCAAGATCTGCCGCAAGGTGGTGCGTGAGCACGTGGAAGCCGGCGAGCGTCATGCCGTGGAGGTGACCCCCGAGACACTGGAGCACTATGCCGGCGTCCGGCGCCACAAGTACGGTCTGGCTGAGGAAGAGAACCAGATCGGGCAGGTCACGGGCCTGGCGTGGACCCAGGTGGGTGGCGAACTGCTGACTCTGGAGTGCGCTGTGACGCCCGGCAAGGGCAAGGTGGTCAAGACCGGCTCACTGGGCGACGTCATGCAGGAATCCATACAGGCGGCCCTGACAGTGGTCCGGAGCCGTGCCCCAGGGCTGGGGCTGTCCTCGGATTTCCAGGATAAGCAGGACCTGCACATCCATGTGCCGGAAGGTGCGACCCCCAAGGATGGTCCCAGCGCGGGCATTGGCATGTGCACCGCGCTGATTTCCGCACTCACCCGCATTCCGGTGCGCGCGGACGTGGCGATGACCGGCGAGATCACGCTCCGTGGCCGCGTTCTGATGATCGGTGGTCTCAAGGAGAAGCTGCTTGCGGCACACCGGGGCGGCATCAAGACAGTGGTGATTCCGGAAGAGAACGTGCGCGATCTGAAGGAAATTCCGGACAACATCAAGGAATCTCTCGAAATCCGTCCGGTGGAATGGATCGACCAGGTGCTCGATATCGCGCTGACCCGGCAGCCGGAACCGCTGCCCGCGGATGCTCCCGCCCATCCGGGCAGCCGTGATGAGGATGCCGACGGTAACGAACGGGTGAATACCCACTGAAAGGTGGAGTCATTGACACTGTTTAAAGGCCGTTGGTATAACGTATTTCGCCTCTCAGCGGAGCCATGGGCCACCCTGTCAGGGCTCGCAGGGTGAGGGATGTCCCGGCCTGCGGCCATGGAATTCTCCGATGGCGTGTGCCATAGTCATTGGCGCCGAAAAAGAAACACAACGTCCAACATGGAACCAGATAGAAAAAGGGGTTTAGTGTGAATAAGTCCGAACTGATCGACGCTATCGCAGATTCTGCCGATATTTCCAAGGCCGCAGCAGGTCGTGCACTGGACGCGATGGTTGATTCCATCACCGGATCCCTCAAGCAGGGTGATCCGGTCACGCTGGTAGGCTTCGGGACCTTCTCCGTCAAGGAGCGGGCAGCACGCACCGGCCGCAACCCGCAGACCGGTGAGGAGATCAAGATCGCCGCTTCCAAGGTACCCAGCTTCAAGGCCGGCAAAGCCCTGAAGGACGCCGTCCAGTAACGGCGGATCCCGCCATTCTGTTTCGACGGAGCGGTAGTTCAGCTGGTTAGAATGCCGGCCTGTCACGCCGGAGGTCGCGGGTTCGAGTCCCGTCCGCTCCGCCAGACTTTGGGCGCATGCCGTAAGGGATGCGCCCTTTTACGTTAAACACAGGTCACCCGTGGAAGTGCGGGCACACAGGGGAACGCGGAATGCTTCAGAACATCCGGGAGAACGCCCAGGGAACGATCGCCAAGACCATCATCGTGGTCCTGATCCTGTCCCTGTCCATCTGGGGGCTGGACTCCATCGTGGGCGGCAGCGGCGAGAACGAGATCGCCACGGTCAACGGTGAGCCCATCACCGAGCGGGAATTCGAACGTGCGGTCCAGATCCGGCGGCAGCAGCGGCTGCAGGAAATGGAAAACCCGGACTCATCCCGGATCGACATGGACGCACTCAATGAAGAGGTCATGGATTCACTCATCCGGGACAAGCTGATTGGTCAGGACATCCGCTCCCGCGGGCTCCAGGTTTCGGAATCCGATCTGGACCGCATGATCACCGGTGCCGAGCAGTTCCGGGTCAACGGTGAGTTCAGCCAGGAGCGCTTCATACAGGCGGTCCGCAACCAGGGTATGACGGTGGACCAGTTCCGGACCATGCTGGAGCAGGATCATTTGAGCCGTGTCATCCAGGCTGTGATCCAGGGCAGCGCCTTCAGTGCGCCCTCCGAAACGGAACGGGTGGCCTCGCTGCTGACCCAGACCCGGGATTTTTCTGTCCTTCAGATTCCGGTTGGTGAGCGCGCGGAGTCCATGGAAGTGTCTGACGAGGAACTCAGGAGCTTCTACGAGGACAACCAGGAGCGCTTTGTCCAGAGCGAATCCGTTGATGCGTCCTGGATCACACTGGACCGTTCCGAGCTGGTGGATCCCTCCGAGATCGAAGAGGAAGTGGTCCGGGACCGCTACCGTGAGCGTGTTGAGTCCATGCAGGCTGATGAACAGCGCAATGCGGCCCATATCCTGATCCGTGAGGACCGGGAAGATGCCGAAGCCGCTGTCGAGGCGGTGCAGGAAGGTCTGAAGCAGGGCCGCTCCTTTGCCGAGCTGGCAGCGGAATACTCCGATGACGGAGCCACCGCGGATGAGGGTGGCAAGCTCGGCTTCTCTTCACGGGAAGACTTTGACGAATCCTTCTCCGAGGCCCTCTTCAGTATTGAGGAGACCGGTAAGGTGGTTGGGCCCGTCAGTACCTCCTTCGGTCAGCATTTCATCAAGCTGCTGGATGTGCGCTCAGAGGAGCCTCCGAGCTTTGAGAGCATGGAGGCGTCCCTGCGCGAGACCATCGCCCGGGAGAGGGCAGAGCGCCGCTATGTGGAGCTGAGCGAGGAGCTGGCGGACATGGCCTATTCCGAGTATGACCTCCAGGCACCAGCTGAGCTCATTGATGCCTCCATCCAGACCCGTGATGGGGTACGGCCCGATCAGGCCAGGGCTCCCTTCGACCATGAAGGACTGCGCGAGCAGCTGTTCACAGAGGAGGTGCGCAAGGAAGGTTTCAACACTGAGGTGGTGGAAACCGGTGATGGCGTCTCCGTGGTGGCGCGGGTGCGCGAGTACTATCCGCGCGAACAGAAGTCCTTTGACCAGGTACGCGAAGAGGTCACGGAGCTTGTGCGCCAGAAAAAGGCTCGCGAGGCGCTGAGGGAATCCCTGGAAGGCATGGCCGCGGACATGTCGGCGGATGCCGGGCTGCCTGAACCGGATATGGGAACCGGCACGGAATGGGAGTCCTTTGAGGGCGTCAACCGGCGTTCCCTGCAGGCGCAGGCCGTGGTCCGGGATGCCGCCTTTGAGATGCCGGCGCCACAGAACGGCGGTGCCAGCACCCGTATTGTGGATCTGCCCAATGCTGTCGCCCTGATCCGTCTTGATGCAGTCAATCCGCCGGATTCCGCCACGGTCAGCATGATGGCCTCGAACCTTGGAGCCTCTCTGGGGCGGCGCCATGGCCAGATGGCCTATCAGGCCTACATTGAGTCCCTCAGAGCTGAAGCGGACATCAACCGCAACTGATTCCCCCCTATGGAGCCGGGTCGTCAAACCCGGTTCCATCGCCTTTCCACCTGTGTCACAAAATTGATTCCCGCCCGGGAATGGTCCGAATTCCAACGGTTTAAGAGACCGAGAATTGAGGACCAGTTATCTTTCAGCCTCCCCTAAATTCGCTATGGTCCCTTCCGACACCGTCTTCCGTCGGGTTTATAAGGGACAGGCGTTCATGCTCTTCGTTCTGGCCGGATCACTGCTGACTTTCTCCATGACGCAGGAAGTCGTCGAGGTGGAGCCCCATCCAAGGGGGACCTTCATCTATGAGCAGCATTACAACGAGAGTCCGGATTCCCTTCTACACCGCTATCAGGTGGAACCGCTCAGGGCCCAGAAATTCCGCAACGTGGTGCGCCAGCAGTATGACTACAGCTGCGGCGCGGCCTCGCTCACAACGATTCTGCGCCATTACGTGGGCCAGAACCTCAATGAGCGTCAGGTCATGGAAGGGCTGCTCCAGTACGGGGAGAGTGAGCGCATTGTTGAGCGTCGTGCCTTTTCGCTTCTGGACATGAAGCGTCTGGTCACTGAGCTTGGCTTCCCCTCCGGCGGTTTCCGGGCTGAGATTTCGGACCTGGCCGAGCTCGACCATCCGGCCATCGTCCCCATCAACCATGCCGGTTTCGAGCATTTCGTGGTGGTGCGTGACATCCGCGAAGGGCGTGTTTTTGTCGCGGATCCGGCCGCCGGGAATCTGTCATTCACGCTGCATGAATTCCAGGAGAAATGGGCGGAGAACGTTCTTTTCATCGTTTTCCCGGGCGAGGAACCGCCCCTGAACAATCTGGCCCTTAAGGAAGAGGATATGCGCTTTGTGGATGACCAGACATTGACGCTGCAGGCACGCCAGGAGTTCCCGGTATTCCACGAAGCGCTCATGTGGGACATCCAGAATGAACTCGAGCGGCTCAAGAACAACCCGGACGGCAGCGTTGAGAACACGCGCAAACAGCTCTATTTCCGTGATCGATGAAGTTCACGGACGACAGGTGATTGGTGGTTTTATGCATCGAACTGGATACAGGGAACCCGCTATGACGCGCTCTGTGCTTTGGCTTCTGGCCGTTCTCGTGCTGCTCTGCGCACTGGCGGTGCCCGCCGCGGCCCAGCAGCAGGAAGACGATGGTGCCACTGTGGATGAGGCCCGGGAGGCGCTCGCCCAGCAGGAAGGGGATGAGGATTCCACCGAACAGCTGGAAGAAGTCTTCCAGGCGGCGGAAAAGAACTACTCGCTGCTGCAGGCTGGGCGTCAGTCACTGAACTACTCCTTTAACTATTCCTATTCCGGAACACAGAACCTGGACCTGGAGGTCATCAACAGCCAGGTCCGGAATCTGGATGTGACGCCGGAAGCCACCCACAACTTCACCAACGCCTTCTCCTACGACTACGGGTTCTACGACAACCTGACGCTGGGCACCCGGATTCCCCTGACCACCAAGTTTGATACCCAGGAGGATCTGAACGTCAACGACGTGGGGGATATCTCCTTTACCGCGCGCTGGCAACCCAACTCCCATATCCCGGGCACCATGTCCACCACGCTTTTCGGGACGCTGAGCTCCAAGACCGGCGTGAGTCCCTACGAGATCGACGTCAATCGTCAGCTGTCCACCGGCAGTGGCTATTACTCGATCGGCGGGGGCGCCAGTGTTTCCAAGGTGCTGGATCCGGTGGTTCTGTTCGGCTCCGGCAGTCTCCGTTACAACCACAAAGTGAAGGATCTCAAACAGGTGCGCGGTGCCCGGCTTCTGCAGGAGCTTGAGCCCGGCTTCACGCTTTCCGGCTCCGGTGGCTTCTCCTATTCGCTGTCCTACGACATATCGCTGAGTCTGTCGGTCCAGCTTACCTACAACGATGAGACCGTCCTGAGCTTCAGCGATGGCACCGAGGCAACGGCCAGTTCCCAGATGGCGGGCATCATCAATATGTCACTGGGCACGCGGATCAGTGATCAGACCATCGTCAATACCAGTGTTGGTTTTGGTATGACGAGGGGAGCACCGGATTTCACCATCGGCTTCTCCATGCCCATCAATATTTCCGGGCTGTCTGAATCATCCTGATGCGTGGATCAAGGGCGATAAGGAGCAGGAAGTAATGCGAGCGAATGGCGTCGGCACACGTGTATTCGGCGCACTGGCACTGGCGGCCGTGTCCCTGGGGGCGCAGGCCCAGTTCAGCCATCAGCTGCTGGTGCATCCGAAGGCCGCCGCGCTCGGCAACGCGGTTACCGCGGATCCGCCCGGGATCATGGCCATCCGCCGTAATCCAGCCGGACTGAGTCGTCTTGAGGGGCGCCAGTGGGAACTTGGCGGTGCCATGCCGATGACGCAGTTCGATGCGACGTTCACGGTGCCGGAAGAGGGCTGTGATGTCTTCGGCATCGAATGCGCGGAGAATGATCCGGTAGCCAACAGCAAGAGCAGTACCGACGTCGGCGCCAACTACATACCGGGCATCGGGCTGATGGAAAGCGCTGCACCCGCTGCGCCGTTCAATGCCGGGTTCAGTGTCCAGCCCCCGGGCTCGAAGCTGACGTTCGGCAATGCCGCGTTCATCGAGAACTCCGGTGGCTTCTCCCGTGAGGAGGATGATCCGGGCCGGTATCAGCCGACCCAGGCCGCCATTCAGCGGATCACCTACCTTTCACCAACGGTTTCCTATGAGATCAATGATGAGTGGACCGTGGGCGCCGGTATCCATTTCTCGCACCAGGGGATCGAGGTGAACCAGCTGACCCGGGCCCCGAACATGCTGGTGGGCGTGGGGGCCACGCTTCAGGATGCCTTCGGCTGTGACGAGGAGGCCCAGGAACCCCTGGCGCCCTGGTTGGCCCTGTGTGGCGGCAAGATCGGCCCCTTCCAGGACATCGGCAATGTCAACTTCCGGGCCGAGGAGAGCCTCTCCACCAGCTACAAGGTGGGGGTGCTCTGGGAGCCCACTGACTGGTTCACCTGGGGCGCCCAGTACAGTTCCGGCGATGATATGAACCTCAAGGGCGATTTCCAGATCGACTACACTGAGGACTGGGCCGCGTTCTGGCAGAGTGTGAACAGTTCTGTGCTCGGCGCCATAGGCGCCGCGATCCTGAGCCTGCCTTCCGGCGTTCCGAAGGAGGAGGGCCATGTCTCCATCAAGGAGAGCTACCCGCAGCATTTCTCCACCGGCGTCAGCATGCGGGTGCTGCCGTTCCTCACCCTGAATGCGGATATGGACTATGTGGATCTGTCTTCCCAGAAGTATCTGGAGCTCAAGTTTGACCGTGAGCTGGAGTTCCTGAATGCGGCCCGCATCCTGTCACCGGAAAAGGCAACACCCACCAGTCTGAAGATTGGCCGTGAGTTCACGGATGTGTGGAACCTTGGCTATGGTGCGACACTGCACGTGAACGACCGTCTTGATCTGAGGGCGGGGGCCCAGAACCGGAGCACCGTCATCCCCAAAGGGGCGGAAAGTCTTTTCTCGCCCATCGGGGATGGCACAATGTATGGCGTCGGGCTTGGGTACAGGTGGTCGAAGCATACCCAGATCGATATGAGTCTGAGCCAGATGAAAAGTACCCAGAACATCCCGGCGGACTCGAGCTGCAATATCAATTGCACGAACATCACCAACATTGTGTACAACCCCTACGCAGGCCTGGATGTCAAAACCGAAACCACCATCACCTTTGCCAACCTCACCATCCGCAGCCGTTTCTGACCGGCTGACGCCGGCGCTGCTGGTTCTGGTGGTGCTGGTGACCGCCGGCTGTGCCAGTGGTGCTGGGGATGGGGCTGCAGGGGGCATGCGCGCATGGGTGGATGAGCGGGGGCAGGTCCGATACACACCGGCCGCCGGCAACGCCTCTGAGACCTCTGGCGAGACCACCGGTAAGAAGGGCTCCGGTGAAACGGGGGTGACGCGGACTGCGGAATCCTCCCATCCGGAATTCAATCTGGAACAGTATCCGGATGCCGGGGATAAAAACAGCAGCAGGGAATCCGAGGAGCTTTTCTACAGCTGGCGGGATGCCCAGGGACGCATTCACAATACGCCCTACCTTTACGGGGAAGAGGCCCTGGGGCAGGTGATGCGCGAGCCGGAGCCGGTTCGGGCTTCCGAGGCCCGGGTGACCACCTCGGGCGCGGCAGCCGCCCCAGGGTTCCGTCGGGATTCCGAAGCTGCCGCCATTCTGGGGGTGGGCGAGGGGTCGGAGACCCGGCTGGATGCGTTTGCGCAGCAGTGCTGCGGGGCGCTGCCGCGCCTGGACTACCAGAAGCTGGAGCCCGAGCGGACCCTGCCCGTCGATCTCGGCGAAGAGGCCGATGTGTACCGTTTTGCCACGGGCGACAGCCGTTTCGCTCTGGTGCGCCTGCCACAGGATCCTGAACAATCACTCTTGCGCGTCCGCAGTTTCATCCGCGACGGCGGCTTCTTTCTGCCGAATGCCGTTTTTCTTGACGGTGGCTTCCGTCCTGTCCGGATGGTGACCGACATCGTGATGGAATACAGTCCCGAAACCTGGCGACGCTATGGGCATATGGAGGCAAGGCTGGCGCTGAAGCTGGATTCCGGTGAGCGCTGGCTGGTTGTCTTTACCCGCCCGGAAGACCTTGAGTCCGGCACCAGGGTCGGCGAGCAAGGCAAGCGCCGCAGGCTGACCCACGAGCCCGTGGGCAGCCTGTCACTGCGGCTTGTCGACTGACCTCAGCCCTCCGGTGCCTCCGGATTGAACCAGGGCTGGGAGAGCCAGTAGAAACGGCCATCACCCGCCGGGTAGGTGCAGTTGTAGCGTGAACGACGGACTTCAATGGGGTTCTGGGCTCGGGTCTGGATGCGCACGCCGTTGGCAAGGGTCTCCGCGTCGAGTTCCATCTTGCCCTCGCCAGAGGCAAAGCAGTTCAATCGGCCGCTGTCCCAGCCCTCGGGGACCGTCATGTCCAGCAGGGGCGGGTTCTGGTCGCCGATCACCGGGGCCGGAAGATTGGCTCTGGTAACCGGGAAGTTGCGCGCCTTCAACTTGTTCCTGAGGGCATCGATGCCGCCGTAGGCATCCGCCACGGCAAAGCGCGGCATGGCACCGGGATGGGAGTGCTCGCCGATAACCCCGGAATGCTGCGCGAATCCATACCAGCCGCGCTCCTCCAGTGCCTGCAGGACCGGCTGGGAGAACTCACCGTAGGGGTGGGCATAGAGCTCGGTTTCCACGCCGATTTTCTCCTCGATGCGATCAGCACCCCGGTCCAGTTCCCGAGCAATGCGTTTGGCGTGTTCTTCCGCGCTCTCATCCGGGCGCTGGAGCATGGTGCCGTGATCCACGCTGTGGTTGCCGATGGTCACCAGCTCGTGCTCGGCCATATCCTTAATCTGGTCCCAGCTCATGTAGCCGTTGTTGCCGACAGAGCCGCTGAGTACGAAGACCGTCAGCGGAATACCTTTTTCCCTGAGAAGCGGCCATGCTTCGGTGTAGACGCTCTCGTAGGCATCATCAAAGGTCAGGGCGACATGCTGGTTCTCCGCATCCGCGCCGTCCAGGGTCTTCTGGATGCGCTCAGGGGTGAGTGACAGCGGCTCCACGCCGAGCTCCTCGATCAGTGCCAGCTGGTCCCGGAACAGTGATGGAGAGGTCGTGGTGGAGGGAGGTGTCTCCGTGGAGACATGGTGATAGGCCAGAGTGGCAACGCCGGCATGGGCACCGGAGGCCATGCTCAGGCCCAGGGCTGTAGTGACGGCAATACGGGTCAGGGGGGTCACTCGACTCATGGGTGTCCTCTGAAGTGATGTCGTAGGGTGGCCATGGCCCGGTTAAGGGCCTGGAGCTGCTCGTTGGAGCCCCCCCGATCCGGGTGATGCTGCATGGCAAGGCGCCGGAACGCCTGCCGTGCGGTCGCCAGATCCGGAGGTGGCGTGTCGATCGCCAGGGTTTGGCAGGCCTGGGTGAGCTCATCATCCGCCGGGCGCGTGATGCCCTGCCAGAAGTCATCCAGCATGCGGTTGATGGTGCTCTCGCCCAGGTCATGGTTGGACAGGTCCCGGTAGAAGGCGTGCAGCGCATCGTGCTGCCCCGCCTCCTGCTGCCCGGCGTTGTACGTCTGGCGAATGCGGATATTCAGCGCGTTGATGTCGATGGTTTCCCCGCTCTCGGCAGCCAGTCGTTCGCGCTGCCGGTAGAGGCTGTGAAACAGGAGAAAGTGCACCGGGTAGAGGGCCGCCGGGCTGCTGAAGTCGATGGTCCCGAAAAGATACCAGGGCTCTCCCTGGAGGGTGCGCAGCATCACCAGTTCGCTCATGCCTTCCGGGTGGGTGCGCAGCAATGCCTCGCAGGCGTCCATGATGCGCCCGACCAGCGCTTCCAGGGCGCTGTCGCTGGTTTCGCCGGTCCGGTTCAGTGAGGCGGTGGAATCCATCATGTCCAGACTATGCGTTGCCAGAGCGGGCAATGCAAATCCCGGTTGGTGGCAGCCCGTGACTCTCCGGTATAATCCGCAGCCACACAGTCTGACCGGGGCCAATCAATGCTGGACAAGACCTCCACCGATCCGCGCGACGAAAGCAAACGCCTGCAGAAGAAGCTGCAGCGCGAGACCGGGCGTGCCATCGCGGATTTCGACATGATTGAGGAAGGCGACCGCATCCTGGTCTGTCTCAGTGGTGGCAAGGATTCCTACACCATGCTGGACATGCTGATGGTCCTGCGTCATCGGGCGCCGGTGAACTTCGAGCTTATGGCGGTGAACCTGGATCAGAAGCAGCCGGGTTTTCCCGAGCATGTGCTGCCGGATTACATGGCGCAGCTTGAAGTGCCGTTCCAGGTTCTGGAGAAGGACACCTACAGCATCGTGAAGGAGAAGATTCCCGAGGGGAAAACGGCCTGCGGTCTGTGCTCACGCCTGCGCCGGGGGATTCTCTACAATTTCGCGGAAGAGCAGGGCTGCACCAAGATCGCACTGGGCCATCACCGGGATGACATCCTTGAGACCATGATGCTCAACATGTTCCACGGGGGCACGCTCAAGGCGATGCCGCCCAAGCTGTTCAGCGATGATGGGCGCAATACCGTGATCCGGCCGCTGGCCTATTGCCGTGAGAAGGACATTGCCCGCTTCGCCGAACTGAGGGAGTACCCCATCATCCCCTGCAACCTCTGTGGTTCCCAGGAGAATCTGCAGCGGGAGATGGTCAAGGACATGCTCAACGACTGGGACCATCGTTTCCCGGGGCGGATCGAGAACATGTTCCGGGCCCTGCAGAACGTGGCGCCTTCCCATCTTGCGGATCCGCAGCTGTTTGACTTCTCCGGCAGGGGCGAGGCGCAGGAACAGGTTGCTGAGCCCCAGCGCGCGGAGCCCGGAACCGAATACGGCCAGGTCCAGGTGCTCAATATCTGAGCGCCAGCTCAGATGATCCGTGAGTAGCGCCCGGTCTGCGCCTGCTGGGCGCCGGCATCGAACAGCTGGCAGATGGCCCGGATCAGAAGGCGGCCGGGTGTGCGCACCGTCAACCGCTGCGCATCCTCTTCAATCAGGCCGTCTTCCACCATGGTCTGGCGTGCCGGCAGGGTATCGGCAAACACCTGATCAAAGGCCTCCCCCCACGCGGCGGCGAAGGCCTGTTTGTCCAGCGAGAAGTGACAGATCAGCTCCATGATCACGGCGCGGCGCATGCGGTCGTCGTCACTGAGCTCATAGCCCTTTTTCAGGGGTGTGCGGTTGAAATCCAGCTGCAGGTTCCAGGCGCCTTCGTCATGATGGTTCTGGAAGTAGCTGTCGGCGGCCTGGCTGATGGCGGAGACCCCCATGCCGATCAGGTCGCATTCCCCGTGGGTGGTATAGCCCTGGAAATTCCGGTGCAGTTCCCCGTTGCGCTGGGCGATGGCCAGTGTGTCATCCGGTTTGGCGAAATGGTCCATGCCGATGTAGACGTAGCCGGCCTCAAGCAGCCGGTTGATGGTGTCCTCAAGGATGCGGAGTTTTTCCTCCGGGGAGGGCAGATCCTCCTCGCGGATGCGCTGCTGGGGCATGAACCGGTCGGGCAGGTGGGCGTAGTTGAACACCGACAGCCGATCCGGCGACAGCTCCAGCACCTGGTCCAGGGTTTCATGGAATGTCTCCCGGGTCTGGTGGGGCAGCCCGTAGATGAGATCCATGTTGATGGACCGGAAACCGAGATCCCGGGCTGTGACAATGCGGTTGGCCACCATCTCCCGGGGCTGGATCCGGTTCACCGCTTTCTGGACGGTCGGGTTGAAGTCCTGAACACCCAGGCTGATGCGGTTGAAACCGATGGAGCGCAGGACTTCCAGGGTTTCAGGGCCGCACTCGCGGGGGTCAATCTCAATCGAGTGGTCGCCGCTGTCGTCGTCCGCCAGCTGGAAGTGCTGGCGCAGCACGCTCATCAGTTCGCGCATTTCATCGTGGCTGATGAAAGTGGGCGTGCCGCCGCCCCAGTGGAGCTGGGTCGCCGGTCGTTCCTGCCCGCCGAACTGCCGGGAGCGCATGGCGATCTCCTGATGCAGCCGTTCCAGATAGGGAGCAGCCCGGTCCCGTTTGCGGGTCACGATCTTGTTGCAGGCGCAGTAGTAGCACAGGTGCGCGCAGAACGGGATGTGCAGATAGAGTGAGAGCGGCGCGCCCGAGGCACGGCTTCGTTCAAGGGTCCGCTCGTAGGCCTCGCCGTTGAAGTCTTCGCTGAAGGCCAGCGCCGTCGGGTAGGACGTGTAACGGGGGCCTGACAGATCGTAGCGTGCGATCAGATCCGGGTCCCAGAGGAGGTTGATGCGTTCCGAAGCCATGGTGTCCTCCGACGGCAGGTTCTGTGCTGCACACAGCCTAACGCAGCCGGCGGCTGGACCTGTTGATATCGGTCAAACCCCGCCTTAATGGGAAAGAATCAGATGCTGGATCCAGGGGATGGTCCAGAGACCGAAAACGATCAGGGCCAGGCCCGTAACCCGGCGGAAGGCCGTGGACTGGCGCAGCCGGGTAATGCGGCTGGCCAGCAGGCCGGTGGCCACCATTGCCGGCACCGTGCCGAGCCCGAAGCTGAACATCAGCAGACCGGAGAGAACCGCATCCCCCTGGGTCAGGGCCCAAGCAAGGGTGCTGTAGACCAGGCCACAGGGCAGCCAGCCCCAGAGCAGCCCGAGCGGCAGGGCACGGCTCAGGCGGTCAACGGGCATGAAACGCTGGGTCAGGGGAGAGAGCCGCTGCCACAGTGGCGCGCCGATGCGTTCCAGGCTCATGATACCCTGCCACCACTGACCCACGGCCAGGCCCAGCAGGATCAGCACAACACCGGCAAGGGTGCGCAGGACCATGCCGGCGCCGGGGACGCCTTCGGTCAGGAGCGCGCCCGGGAGGCCCGCGATCAGCCCGATCAGGCTGTAACTCAGGATCCGCCCGAGATTGTATCCCGCCAGCAGTGACAGCTGACGGCGCCGGTAACCCGGGCCAACAGGCAGGGCCAGGCTGAGTGAGCTGGCGATGCCGCCGCACATGCCCAGGCAGTGGGTGCTGCCCAGGAACCCGATGAGGAACGCTGAACCCAGGGTGGTGATGAGGGCATCAGTCATTCCGGATCGCTCCCTTCACGCTGGCGACTGGTCTGTTCGGTATGCTGCCGGGCTTCCGGGGGAATCCGGTCCTCGTCGTCATCGAAAAGGATCTGGTGAGCCGGTCCTTCCAGATCATCGAACTGGTCGTTGCGCACTGCCCAGATGAGTACCCGGACGGCGATCGCCAGCAGGATCAGTGACAGCGGAATCAGTATGTAGAGTATTGCCATCGGGCTTCATTCCTCCCAGACGCAGCGCATTCATCACCACAGCCACCGAGCTGGCGGACATGCCCGCGGCCGCGATCCATGGGATCACCAGACCCACCATTGCCAGAGGCAGGATCGCCGCATTGTACAACAGCGACAGAGTCAGGTTCTGGCGGATGACCCGGCGTGCCATGGGAGCGACCTTGAGCGCTTCCATCAGCGGCCACAGCCGCTCACCCAGAACCACGGCATCCGCCTGCAGGCGGGCGATATCACTGCTGCCGGCCATGGCCACGGACAGGCGGGCTCCCGCCAGACCGGGCAGGTCGTTGAGTCCGTCACCCACCATCATGACCCGGTTGCCCTCCGCCTCCAGGGCACGGATGCGCTCCAGTTTGGCCTCCGGTGACAGACGCCCTTCATACCGGTCGATGCCGAGTGCTCCGGCGACCCTTGCCACCTGGCCGGAATGATCGCCACTGAGGAGCACACAGTGCCAGCCCCGGGCACGCAGGGTCGCCAGCACCGGCTGCGCGTCCTCGCGCAGCGTATCATCCAGGGTGATCCGCCCCAGCCAGCCAGTCTCGCTCGCCAGGTGAACCGCCAGGGCGGCATCGTCATCGGTTTCCGGCGCAGAGGGCAGGTTGAGTTCAGCGGCGACGAAATCCGCCCGGCCCAGGGCCAGCCTGCGCCCCTCGTTGAAGCCGGTGACGCCGCCGCCAGGATGGTTTTCCCGCTCGCTGATGACTGCTGCCGGTTCCTCCCGGAAGGCTCGGGCGATGGGATGCTCGGAGCCGCGTTCCAGCCCGGCTGCCAACGCCCGGCAGTGCGCCTCGGAAATGCCGGACGACGGGGTGACAGAGGCAATTCTGAGCTGGCCCCGGGTAAGGGTGCCGGTCTTGTCGAACACCAGGGTGTCCACGGTATTGAGCGTCTCCAGGGTCGAACCTCTCGTGGGAACGAAGCCGGCCCGGCGCAGCCGGTTGGTTGCCACGGTCAGAGCCGTTGGCGTGGCCAGTGACAGGGCGCACGGGCAGGTGGCGACGAGAACCGCCAGGGTGATCGGAAAGGCGCGCGCGGGGTCCACAAACCACCAGACCAGGAAAGTGGCAGTGGCAGCAGCCAGCACCGCGGTGACAAAAATACCGGCAACGCGGTCCGCGAGCTGTTGGGTCCGGGGTTTCTCGGCCTGGGCCCGGTCCAGAAGCCGGGTGATGGCGGAAAGCCGGGTGTTGTCCCCGGCCTGGTCCACGATCACCTCCAGGGGGTGCTCGGTGTTCACCGTGCCCGCCGAGACCGGCTCGCCCGGTCCCCGGGAGACCGGCAGCGATTCACCGGTCAGCATGGATTCATCCAGTGCGGATTGGCCACAGGCCACATGGCCATCCGCGGCCAGGGTATCCCCTGGGCGTATGCGGATACGGTCACCGGGGTTCAGGTCACGGGCGCGCACCACGATCTCGGTGTCGCCATCGATACGCAGTGCCGTGCCGGGCATGGCATTGATCAGCGACAGGTTTTCCAGGCCCGCCCGGTAGCGGGCGCGGCCCTCGAGAAATCGCCCCAGGCCGAGGAAGAAGGTGAACATCGAGATGGATTCGAAATAGACATGTTCGCCGCCAAAGAGGGTCACATGGACGCTCGCCAGGTAGCCGGCAAGGATCGCGATGGACACGGGCACATCCATGCCCGGATGACGGTGCCGCAGATCCCGGACGGCTGCCTGGAAAAAGGGAACGGCGCTGTAGAGCACCACCGGTGTGGCGATGACGAAACTGGCCCAGCGGAAAAGCTGGACCATGGCCGGGTCGGATTCGGTACTGAGCCCGAACTGGAGCGGGTAGGCCAGCATCATGGTCTGAAGCGCCGCAATGCCCGCGATGCCGATCCGGATCATGGCCTGTTTCTGCTGGTTGCGTATCCGCTCTTCCCATTCGTCGGGGCGGAATGGAGACGCCTGGAAGCCCAGTTCGCGGATGCCCAGGAGCAGGTTGCCCAGGCCTGTGGCCTGTGGGTGCCAGACCAGATGGGCGCGTTGGGTGCTGTGGTTGATGCGGATGGACTCAAGCCCCTCAAAACCGGCCAGGTGATGCTCGATCAGCCAGATGCAGGCGGCACAGCTGAGACCGTCGATCATCAGCCAGGTCTCGTGGAGCCCATCATCCCGGGCATGGACAACCTCGTCGAGGAGCTGACGGTCGTTGTAATGCAGGCACTCAGCACGGACCCGGTCGTCCACCGGGTCCGGCGTGGCGATGGGGCCGTCAATCTGCTGGTAGAAGCGGTCAAGCCCCTCGTTGCGGATGATGCGCGAGACCGCGAGACAGCCCTCACAGCAGAACGCTTCGGTCCGGCCGGCGATGTCGCCGGTGACGGGGGGTGTTTCCGGCAGAGGGTCCTGGCAGTGGAAGCAGGCGCCGGCAGCCGCCGTCATTGCTGACGCGCCTCCCGGATGGGTTTGAGGGTAAGTGGCTGTTCCAGAGGCGTTACGAGCGGCCCCCTGAGGCGCCAGTCATTACCGGTGTTGCGGATATCAATGTACCAGCGCCCGTCGCTGAGGGGCTGCACACGGGCACGGTAGCGGCCTTCCCCGACACGCTGGGCGATGGTGGTCTGATCGCGGTCGCCCAGGGTGGCATGGGTCAGTTCCACCTCGAGCCATTCCCAGTTCCGGCGCTCCGGGGATTCAAGCACTATGTTAAGGCGCTCACCGTCCGTGAAGCTGACTTCGCCCGTCAGGTTCAGGTTGGCTGCCTCGATATCGCGGGACAGTTCCCGGTTGATGCCCATTCCTTCGTCATAGTAATCGTCCTCAACCATGGAGACATGCTGTTCCATTGAAAAGAAGATCAGGAACACGCTCCAGAGAATGGTTACACCGGGAATTGCGATCAGCACCCAGGGCCAGGGCTCGCGGTACCAGGGGCGATTGGTGTCGTCGTCTTTCATGGTGGTTCCGGTATTGTCAGGGTCTGGGGCCGATGAAGGGGGTCTCAGCGCTGTTGCGCGCCTCGGAGCCCTCGGCGATGACTTCAAAGGTGACGGGCGTACTCATTCCTTCAAGCTCACGCTGCGGGATTCTCACCACTGCCGGAAGAGAGCGCGTGTCCAGTGGCCCGAGCTCCATGGCGATGGGCTCGAGCAGATGGGTGCCCTCGGGACCGGCAACCCGCACGCTGAGTTCGCGTGTCTGGTTGGTGCGGTTGCTCAACTTGAGGCTGTAGGAGTTCTCAATGGTGGCGTTGGGGCCGGTTTGGTAGAGCCCTCCCCGGTCGCGGGTGACCTCGATGTCCAGCGCGTCACGCTGCATCAGAAGGACGGCCATGGTTCCAAGCAGAAGTGCCATGGCCACTCCGTACCCAAGAGTCCGGGGCTGGAAACGGCGGCGGGGCTGGTCTTCAACTTCTCGCTCCGTCGCGTACCGGATCAGGCCACGGTCATAGCCCATACGGTCCATAACCTGGTTGCAGGCATCAACGCAGAGGCCACAGTCGAGGCATTCGTACTGCATGCCATTGCGGATATCAATACCGGTGGGGCATACCTGCACGCAGATGCTGCAGTCGATGCAGTCACCAAGACCCGCCTCAGCGCGGTCTGTATCTTTGCGCCTGGGACCTCGGGGCTCGCCCCGGTTGGCATCATAGGTGACTGTCCGCGTGTCCGGAGAGAACATGACGCTCTGGAAACGGGCGTAAGGGCAGACGTAGAGGCAGACTTTCTCACGCATCCAGCCTGCGTTGAGGTAGGTGGCCACCGAAAAGAAGCCAATCCAGAAAACGGCCCAGCCAGTGGTGACGCTGAAGGTGAACAGATCCGGCACCAGTTCGCGGATGGGGTAGAAGTAGCCGACGAAAGTAACACCGGTCCAGAACCCTATCCCCAGCCAGAGGGCGTGCTTTAGGACCTTACATGGTAGCCACTGGCTCAGTGACCCCTTTCGGTCAAGCTTCATGCGCTGGTTTCGGCTGCCTTCCACCTTCTCTTCGACCCACATGAAGATAAAGGTCCAGGCGGTCTGGGGGCAGGTGAACCCGCACCATATACGGCCAAAAAGCGTGGTGACGAAGAACAGCCCGAACGCGGCGATAATAAGGAGCAGCGTCAGGATGAAGAAGTCCTGGGGCCAGAAGGTGGTCCCCAGGAGATGGAACTGGCGTTCCGGCAGATCAAAGTGGACCAATGGCCGCCCGTTGATCTGGATCCAGCAAGCAGCGAAGTACAGACCCATGAGCGTCCAGAGAGTGACGGTCCGCAGCTTCTGGTAGAAACCGGTGGTGCTGCGGACGTAGATCCGGTCCGGGTTGGGCCCGGCGTCAACCTGGCGTACGGGTATGTCGCTCATTCCGCTCCTTTCTCGCGATGCTGGCCGGAGAGCCGGTAAACATAGGCGGCCATGAGGTGGATCTGGTCCTCGGACAGCTGCTTCTGGGCCGGCATATGACCGTTACGACCATACTGGAGGGTCTCCATGATGGTGCCACGATCGCCGCCATAGAGCCAGGTGTCGTTGGTCAGGTTGGGGGCGCCCATGTTCTGGTTGCCCTTCGCATTCTGACCGTGGCACGTGGAGCAGGCCTGGGCGAAAAGTGGTTTGCCCCGTTCCGCGGCTGCTTCATTCACGTCACTGCGGTCATTGAGCGAAAGCACATATTCGGTAATGTCGCCGAGCTGATCATTGCTCAGGTTCGGGTTGATGCCGCGTGCTGGCATGTTCGCCTGACGGCCATTGGTCAGGGTGTGCTTGATGGCATCCACACTGCCGCCCCAGATCCAGTTATCGTCGGTGAGGTTGGGGAAACCATAGCCGCCGCGCCCGGCGGAGCCGTGACAGGTGGCGCAGTTGTTGGAGAACAGACGCTGGGCTGCCTGCATGGCCTCACCATTGTGCGCCAGCTCCGGTGCGGGAGTGTCGGCGTACTGGGCGAAAAGCGGTCCGTATTTCTCGCGTGCCGCTTCCATCTCACGCTCCCATGCTTCGGTCTGGCTCCAGCCAAGGAGACCCTGGTAGTTGCCCAGTCCTGGATACAGTGCCAGATAGAGCAGGGAGAACAGGATCAGCCCGATGAACATCCAGTACCACCATTTCGGCAGCGGGTTGTCCAGCTCTTCGATCCCATCGACTTCATGGCCCACGCTGCGGTTCTCCACGCGGTCGGAAGGCTGGTTCCGGCGTACGATCCAGACCAGCCACCAGCACCCAAGGACCACAATCAGGATCAGCGCGCTGATCCAAATGCTCCAGAAACTACTCATCGTGGTTGTCTCTCCGTTGCTGTTCGATGGTGCGCGCTTCCATGTCCTCGTCCTCGAAAACCAGGTGCGCGGCCTGTTCGTTTTCCCGTTGCCGGGAAGGGCTGAAGGCCCAGATGCAGATCCCCACAAAGAGGGCAATCATCAGCAGCGTATGAATGCCCTTGAACTGACTGAGCAACGTTTCCCACGGCATGTTGTTACCTCTGCTCCGGTATAGCGGTGCCCAATTGCTGCAGATACGCGATCAGCGCCTGGATCTCAAAAGTCCCGCGGACGTTCTCCTCAGCGTTTGCGATCTGCTCATCGGTGTAGGGAACGCCCAGTGTGCGCAGGGCCCGCATCTTGGTTGCGGTCTGGGTTGGGTCCACCTTCTGTTCGAAAAGCCAGGGATAGGCCGGCATGTTGGATTCCGGAACCACCATCCGCGGGTCATAGAAGTGGAGGCGGTGCCAGGCATCCGAATAGCGACCGCCCACGCGGGCCAGATCCGGCCCTGTGCGCTTGGAGCCCCACAGGAAGGGATGGTCGTAGACGTGCTCACCAGCCACTGAGTAGTGGCCGTAACGCTCCGTCTCCGCGCGGAAAGGCCGTACCTTCTGGGTATGGCAGACGTGGCAGCCCTCACGGATGTAGATGTCACGGCCTTCAAGCTCAACAGCGCTCAGGGGCTCAAGCCCCTCAACGGGTTCGTTGACCTGAGAGTCGAAGAACAGGGGAACGATCTCCGCCAACCCGCCGAGGCTGACCACCACAATGATCAGCCCGACCATCAGGCCAAGGTTTTTCTCAACTTTCTCGTGGCTCATGCGTTCGCTCCCTGCACTGCGTCAGTGGAATCATCAAGGGCGCCGGTTTCACTCTGGCCAACAGTCCGCCAGACGTTGTAGGCCATTACCAGCATGCCGGCCAGGAAGAAGGCGCCGCCGATGAAGCGCACAACATAACCGGGATAGCTGGCCTCAACCGCTTCTACGAAGCTGTAGGTGAGGGTGCCATCATCGTTCACGGCACGCCACATCAAGCCCTGCAGCAGGCCGTTGATCCACATGGAGACGGTGTAGAGCACCACGCCGATTGTTGCGAGCCAGAAGTGCAGGTTGATCAGCGGGATGCTGAACATGCTCTTGAGCCCGTACAGGCGCGGGAACAGGTGATAGAGCGCACCAAAGCTGATCATGGCAACCCAGCCCAGAGCTCCGGAGTGCACATGACCCACGGTCCAGTCCGTGCTGTGGGACAGGGCGTTGACCGTACGGATCGACATCAGCGGGCCCTCGAAGGTGGCCATGCCGTAGAAGGAAACCGCCACGATCAGGAAGCGCAGGATGGGGTCAGTGCGCAGCTTGTACCAGGCGCCGGACAGGGTCATGATGCCGTTGATCATGCCACCCCAGCTTGGAGCCAGCAGGATCAGGGACATGACCATGGAAGCGGTCTGGGCCCACTCCGGAAGCGGGCTGTAATGCAGGTGGTGGCCACCGGCCCAGACGTAGGTCGCGATCAGTGCCCAGAAGTGCACGATCGAGAGCCGGTAGGAATAGATGGGCCGGTTGGCCTGCTTGGGCACAAAGTAGTACATCAGGCCCAGGAAACCCGCCGTCAGGTAGAAACCCACCGCGTTATGGCCGTACCACCACTGCACCATGGCATCAATGGTTCCGGGGTAGATCGAATAGGATTCGAACCAGCCGACCGGGATGGCCAGATTGTTGACCACGTGCAGGATAGCGATGGTGATGATGAAGGCGCCGTAGAACCAGTTGGCCACATAGATGTGCTTGACCCGGCGCCGTGCGATAGTGCCGAAGAACACGTAGGCGTAAGTCAGCCAGACCACCGCGATCAGGATATTGATGGGCCACTCGGGCTCAGCATATTCCTTGGTGGTGGTGTAGCCCAGTGGCAGCGTGATAGCGACCAGAACGATCACCACTTGCCAGCCCCAGAAGGTGAAAGCGGCGGCCTGATCGGAGATCACCCGTGCCTGGGAAGTGCGCTGCACCACATAGTAGGAGGTGGCAAAGAGGGCACTGCCGGCAAAGGCAAAGATGACCGCATTGGTGTGCAGTGGGCGCAGGCGCCCAAAGCTTGTCCAGGGCAGGTCAAAGTTCAGTTGGGGAAGGAACATCTGGGCAGCGATGAACACGCCCAGACCCATTCCGACGATACCCCATACCACGGCGGCTATGGCAAACTGCCTGACCACCCGGTAGTTATAGGTTTCCGCGGACGTCTGTGTTTCCATGTTCGGCTCTTCCGGGACTGTTTGGAGGGTATGCGCAGCGTAGGCAACGCAGCGCTGGTGCTCAATGATATATGTCAAAACCTTAATGCGGTAGTGCCTTTGGATATACTCTTTAATGGCGAACAGGGGCCGGTTCTGGTTCTCGCCCACGGATCCGGCGCACCTGCTGATTCCGTGCCCATGGAGCGGCTTGCCACCGCGCTGGCGGCGGCAGGCTTCCGTGTCCGACGATTCGAGTTTCCGTTCATGGCGCAGCGTCGTACCACCGGCAAGCGACGTCCACCGGATCGTCCTCCCGTTCTGCTCCAGGTCTGGAGAGAAGTCATCGAAGAGGTTGGGCGCCGCGAGCCGGATGCGGACCACCTCTGGATCGGTGGGCGATCGCTGGGGGGCCGTACGGCCTCCATGCTGCTGACGCCGGAGCAGCGTCCGGAACCCGTGTCCGGAGCCCTGGTGTTCGGCTACCCCTTCCATCCGCCACGCAGGCCCGAACAGTGGCGGACGGATCACTTCGCGGAACTTGAGCGGCCCCTTTGGATCGCGCATGGGGAGCGCGATCCCTTCGGGAAGCGAAGCGAGCTGGAGCCACGCATGCCATTTCCCGGACCGGTCCATCTGGAGTGGGTGGCCGATGGAGACCATGAGCTTATGCCCACACGCCGCAGCGGCCTGGATCCGGAGCGGGTTCTGGCGACAGCCGCGGAGAGTGCGCGGGCTTTCGTGAAGGCAACGGAGACGGACAGGTAATGACTGAAACAGGTGTGATCCGGGCGCTGTGCCGGCCCGGCTTTGAGGCGGATGCGGGGCAGGAACTGGTCAGCCGCGCCGCAGAGGTTGGCGGTTATGGTTTCTTTGTCCCGGAAGCCGCCGGCTGGATACGCTTTGAGCTGCCCGGTCAGGCCGCGGAACCGGTCATGCGGGCGGTGTCGTTGCGCAACCTGGTCTTCGTGCGGGACTGGTATTCCGGCATCGGTGTAGTGGATCCGCTGCCTGGCGAGGACCGTGTTGGTGCCGTTCTCGAGGGGCTGCGTGATGCCGGAGAGAGCGGGCCCTTCGGGCGTGTGGATGTGCATGTGCCCCTGGGGGAGACTGAAGAGGCGTTACCGCGCTTTGCCCGCAAGTGGACCAGCCCACTGGCGAAAGCGCTGCGCGGCGCGGGCATCCTGCAGGGGAACCCCGATGGGGATGCGGGTGCACCGGGTCTGGAAATCCTGCTCCCGGATTTCAGTCGGGCCCTGCTCGCCCGCCGGGATCCAGCCCTGTCATCGGCCTTTCATGAAGGCGTCCCGCGCCTTCGGATGCCGGGGACGGCCCCCAGCCGCTCAACGCTGAAACTGGAGGAGGCCCTTCACCGGTTTTTCACCACGGATGAGCGCGAGCGTCTGCTGCGGCATGGCATGACGGCGGTGGATCTGGGCGCCGCTCCGGGTGGGTGGACGTGGCAGCTGGTGCAGCGTGGGCTGGCCGTGACCGCGGTGGACAACGGGCCCATGGACGAGGCGTTGATGGCCTCCGGGCTGGTGACCCACAGGACGGAGGATGCCTTCAGCTGGCGGCCGTCGCACCCGGTGGACTGGCTGGTCTGCGATATTGTGGATCGGCCTGCCCGGGTCGTGGAGCTGATGGCGGAGTGGCTTGAGAACCGGCTGTGCCGGCTGGCGGTGTTCAACCTGAAGCTGCCCATGAAGCAGCGCTGGGCGTGCTGGCAGGAGTACAGGGCGCGCCTGGAGGAAAGCATCGCCGCCAGCGGCGCGGACCTGACGGTCAGAGCCGCTCACCTGTATCACGACCGGGAGGAGATCACCTGCTGTGTGGCGCCGCTCACACGTTCCCGGTAGGGACTGCGTATTCCAGCACCGTGATGCGCTCATCGGACTCCAGCAGCGGCCGGATACGATTGATCTTCTCCCGGCGCTCCGTGGAATCGTACCAGCGGTACCAGTCCGCGGTTGAGCGCCAGGTTGAGAGGATCACCCGGTGACGGGAATTGTACTCATCCTTGAGGGATTCGCCGGAAATGAACCCGGGAATCTCAACAGCGTTGCGCAGGGCCTGGCGGGCCTGGGCATCATAGGTGCTCTCCATGGCTTCAGCGATATAGCGCTCGATGATGACACGGATCATGGTTGTTCTCTCCCCGAAAGCTCCCTGTTACTCATGCGGTTACCTTTGAATATGGTATCCTTACCCTAATTCTGGCAGAAAATTCGGAAAACGCGTGTACGGAGGTTCCGCCATTGACCCGGGAGTACGATGCAACCCTTGATGCCACCGGTCTGGTCTGCCCGGAGCCGGTCATGATGCTGCATAACCGCATTGCGGATGTGCCGGTTAACGGGGTGCTGCGGGTGATCGCCACGGATCCGTCCACGCAGCGTGACATTCCGCGTTTCTGCCAGTTTCTCGGCCATCGTCTGGTCGAGGAGGAAGCTGGCGACGAGCAGTACACCTACTGGATCGAGCGCACCGTCTGAACGGCGTCAGCGTCGCATGTTCAGGAGCCCAGCCCCGACGATGAACACGCAGCCGATGGCCTGGTTGAGGGTGAACGGTTCCGACCAGATCAGCCAGCCCAGAAGCGCCGCAAAAACCACCGACGAATAGGTGAACTGGCCGATACGGCCAGCCGGCGCAATGCGGTAGGCGGTCGTGATCAGCATCTGCGCGGCCGTGGCGCAGGCAGCGATGGAAACCAGCCCGAGCCACTGCCACAGGGTGGGCCAGGTCCAGTTCAGCAGGGCAGCCGGCGCCGAGACCGTGGTTGCCACGATGCCGAAGTAGACCACGATGCGCGCACTGGGCTCGCGCGTGCCCATGCGGCGGATCGCGACCTTGGCCGTGCCACCCAGAACCGCCCCCGAGACCCCCGCCGTCACGAAGAGTACGTCCTGCATGCCGGCATGACCGGGCTGCAGCAGGACCACCACCCCGCAGAATCCCAGCACAATGGTCATCAGGGCCCAGAGTGAGGTGCGTTCTCCCAGCCATAGGAAGGCGATCAGCGGGATGAAGAAGGGCGATGTGAGCTTGAGCAGAACCGCCTCGGTCAGCGCCAGTCCCCCCAGGCTGAAGAAGTAGCAGTACATGGCGGAGACGCCCACCACACCCCGGACCACATGAAAGCGCAGGTTGGTTGTGCGCAGGCAGTCCGGCCCCTGGCGCCACAGCATGATGGGCAGAATGATGCTGAGCCCCAGGGCGTTGCGCGCAAACACCAGCATGGTGTTGTCGAGTTCCGGGGCCAGTGCCTTGACCTGTGCTCCCATCAGGGCGAGCAGGAGTTCGCCGGCAAGAACACAGGCGGCGCCCTGGTGCAGGGGCGATCGCAGGCTGAAACCGGCCACGCTCAGACGCCTGTCCGCTCGCGGACACGCTCAAGGTGCTCGAGGAACTCGTCCTGGTCCATTTCGCCAAGGATGCGCGCCTGCTTGAGCTCCTCTCCCTGGGCGTTGAAGAACAGCAGGGTGGGCGGCCCGAAAAGGTTGAAACGGTCGAGCAGGGCCTGGTCGGCGGCCGTGTTGTCCGTTACATCCACCTGGAGGCGCTCGAACCCCCTCATGGCTTTCAGGACCGGCTCGGTGTCGAATACCTGACGTTCCATCACCTTGCAGCTGATGCACCAGTCCGCGTAAAAGTCCAGGATCACCGGCTTGCCGGCCTCGGCTGCCCGTTCCAGACGGGCTTCGATACGATCAGCGTCGACGATCCGCTCAAAGGGTTCTTCCGGTAGCCCGGAGGCGCCATTTCCGGACCCGGCACGGAAGGGCTCAAGGGGCCGCAGAGGGTCACCGGCCCCGGCCATGGCCCCGGCCAGAAGCATGGCGGCCAGCAGCACCAGCACCACGCCGATGCCCTTGCGGGTGCGTGGCCAGCCTTCGCCCAGGGGTTCAAAAGCGCCCAGCTGGACCCCGGTGACCGCCAGCAGGAGGGCCCAGAGCACCAGTGTGGCCGGGCCGGGGATCACCCGTTCCAGCAGCCAGATGGCGACGGCCAGCATGAGGATGCCGAAAGCCGCCTTGATGCGGTTCATCCAGGGGCCGGGCTGCGGCATGAAGCGCCGTCCCCCGGTACCCACCAGGATCAGTGGCGTACCCATGCCCAGCGCCAGGGCAAAGAGCGCAAGTCCGCCCATGGCCGCATTCTGGGTGGCACTCAGATAGACCAGGGCGGCGGCCAGCGGTGCCGTGACGCAGGGGGAGACAATCAGGGCGGAGAGAGCGCCTATGCCCGCCACGCCGGCGACATTACCACCGCTGAGGCGCTCACTCTGGCGCGTGAGGCGGTTCATGACGCGCTCCGGAAGGCGGATCTCGAAAACGCCGAACATGGCCAGTGCCAGCAGCGTGAACAGCCCGGCAAAGAGGGCCAGAACCCAGGGGGCCTGGAGATGGGCCTGGATGTTGAAGGAGGCACCGAGCAGGCCCACCAGCACGCCCGCCGCGGCATAGGTCAGCGCCATACCCAGGACATAGGCCAGGGAGAGGTAGAAGGCCTGCAGAGTGTTGAGCTGGCGCTGGCCGGCGACAACCGCCGAGACGATCGGGATCATGGGCAGCACGCAGGGTGTGAAGGTCAGCCCCAGCCCCAGGCCGTAGAACACCAGCATGGCCCAGAGCAGGGAGTCGCTGCTCAGCAGTGTCTCCAGGCTGCCGCCACGCCAGCGGCCGTCATCGCCGCCGGAGGGAGGAGAACTGTCGCTGCCCGCTGAGGCACTGGAGGCGGTGTCCTTCTCCGGTGCCGGATACATCACGCTGCCGTCGGCGGGGTTGTAGCGCAGTGTCTCCGTCTGGGGCGTGTAGCACAGGCCGGCCTCGGCACACCCCTGCCATTCCACGGTGACACGGATGGGGCTGCTACCATGACCCTCGGCGGGGCTCAGGCTGGCACTGACTGGCTCGTAGAAGACGGGGGTTTGGCCGAAATAGGGATCATCCTTGATGTTACTGTCAATGCTGAACCGCGGGGGCAGGGCAAGGGCATCCGCCGGTTCGGTCTCGATGCTGATGCGGTTCTCGTAGAGGTAGTACTCTGGCGTCACGTCCCAGTTCAGGACGAGCTCACCGTCTTCCGCCCAGGCAGTGAACGGAAAAGCTTCCTCGACCGGTGGAAAGTTACCGCCGCTGCCGTCGGAGAACGGTGACTGGGCGGCAGCCGGGCCGACAAGAGCGAACAGCAGGATCAGCAGACGTGTCAGGATGATGGGGACTCCTATGGCTCGGAAGTGGGCTGAGCGCGCCTATTATAACGAATGCTTGAAGGTTGCGGCACAATCCCTAGACTGGCGCCATGATGTCAGCTGAACCTCTCCCGGATTCCTACGCGGATCTAGTACGGCTGTTCAACGGCCTTTTCCAGCCCAGCCACGCCACCATTCTGGTGCCCGGTGGGGATGAACCCGAGTACCTGCCGGCCGATGGCGAGTGCCGGTGGAATCGGATAGTATTTGCCCATGGTTTCTACGCCAGTGCCCTGCATGAGGTCAGCCACTGGTGCATAGCCGGCCATCGTCGCCGTCAGCTCTACGACTACGGCTACTGGTATGAACCCGATGGTCGTGATGGGGATAGCCAGGCCATGTTTGAGCAGGTCGAGGCCAGGCCCCAGGCCCTTGAGTGGCTGTTCACGGTGGCCGCGGGTCGCCGTTTCCATCTGAGCATGGACAACCTGGCCGGTGAGGTGCCCGGGCAGAGGGAGCGCTTTGCCGAAAGGGTGCATGCCGAGGTGCGGTGCTGCCTGGATGAGGCCATGCCCCCCAGGGCCGCCCGGTTTCTGGACGCATTGCAGGCCTTTTACGGCACCCGGCATTATTTCCAGGGCTACCCCTTCACCCGGGCCCAACTGATTGGATCAGAGGAGGTTCAATGAACAACCAGGCCGAAACCCCTGCGGAAACAGAGCCAGAGAAGGTGGAGCAGGGCCAGGAGCAGAACCAGAGTCAGGACAATCAGGAGGCGGTGCCGCAGCCCCGATTCCGGGATTTCAATCTGGATGAGCGGTTGCAGCGCGCTATTGATGAGCTTGGCTTTGAGCATTGCACCGGCATCCAGGGCGAGGCGCTGCCGAAGACCCTGAAGGGGCTGGATCTCATCGGCCAGGCCCAGACCGGCACCGGCAAGACAGCCGCTTTCCTGATCAGTGCCATCCAGCGTCTGCTGGAGAACCCCATTCCCTTTGAGCAGCGCTATGCCAGTGAACCCCGGGTTCTGGCACTGGCGCCGACCCGTGAGCTGGCGATGCAGATCGCCCGGGATGCGGAAGCGCTGACCCGTCACAGTGGCCATAACGTGGTGACCACTGTGGGCGGTATGAACTACGACCGCCAGCGCAAGCAGATCCGCAATGAAGCCATCGATATCCTGGTGGCGACGCCGGGGAGGCTGCTGGATTTCCTTGGCAGCAAGGACGTCTTCCTGGATCAGCTTGATCTTTTGATACTGGACGAGGCGGACCGGATGCTCGACATGGGCTTCATCCCGGACGTGAAGAAGATCATCCGGCACTGCACCCCGAAGTCCGGACGCCAGACCGTGCTTTTCAGTGCCACCTTCAACCAGGATGTTCTCAACCTGGCTGCCATGTGGAGTGAGAACGCGGAATTCATCGAGATCGAGCCGGAAAACAAGGCGGCTGAACGGGTTGAACAGATCTTCTTCACGGTCAGCGATTCCGACAAGGAGATGGTGCTGATCAATTTCCTCCAGCGGGACGAGGTCAGCCGCGCCATTGTTTTCGCCAACCGGCGGGACCAGACCCGGGATCTGGAGGCGAAGCTGCGCGCTCACGGGGTGCATTCGGCGCTGCTGTCTGGCGAGATCCCCCAGAACAAGCGCATCAGCACCCTCAACCGCTTCAAGGAGGGGGATATCCGGGTGCTGGTGGCCACGGATGTGGCGGCCCGCGGCATCCATGTGGAAGACGTCTCCCACGTGTTCAACTTCAACCTGCCCGACAATCCCGAGGATTACGTGCACCGGATCGGGCGCACCGGCAGGGCTGGCGCCTCCGGAACCTCGGTCACCCTGGCCGGTGAGGATGATAGCTTTGTGCTCCCGGATCTGGAGAACTACCTGAACCAGTCACTGAGTTTTGTACGCCCACCGGACCCGCTGATGGTGCCGCTGCCGGAACCGGCAAAAAAGCCTGAGCATTCGGAGGGCGGAGACGGCAAGCCCGGGCGCCAGCGTAATCGCAATCGCAGCCAGCGCCGAGAAGAAGACGCCTCCGGATGAGCGGCCTGCGCATCCTGGCGGACGAGAATATTCCCGCGCTGCCGGCCTGCTTCGGTGGTTCCGGTGAGATCCGGACGCTGCCGGGGCGCTCCATCCGCCAGGCTGATCTGCAGGATGTGGACGTTCTCCTGGTGCGCTCCGTTACCCGTGTCGACGCGGTCCTTCTGGAGGGAACGCCCGTGCGCTGGGTGGGCACGGCCACCATCGGCACGGATCATCTGGATACCCACTGGCTTGAGCAGCAGGGTATTGCCTGGGCCTCAGCACCGGGCTGCAATGCCGAAGCGGTTGCCGATTACGTGCTGGCCGTGCTGGCACTGGCCGCCGTTGAACAGGGGAAAACCCTGACGGATGGTGCCGTCGGGATTGTGGGTTTCGGCAATGTCGGCAGCCGTGTTCACAGGCGACTGCAGGCGCTCGGCATTGAAACCCGGGTAACCGATCCACCGTTGGCCCGGAGCGGTGTTACGGGTCTGGTCGGACTGGATGAGGTTCTGGCCTGTAACCGGATCGCGCTGCATGCGCCACTGGTCCGGGGCGGATGCTGGCCCACGGAACACCTGCTGGATGCCGGGCGCATTCAGGCCCTGAGGCCGGATCAGGTGCTGATCAGCGCGGGACGTGGCGCGGTTGTGGACAACGCCGCCCTGCGTGAACGCCTGGAGGCTGCTGACGGTGGCCCTTGGACGGCACTGGATGTCTGGGAAGGAGAGCCGCTGGTTGATCCGCAGCTTGCGCGCATGGTCCGCATCGCCACGCCCCACATCGCCGGCTACAGCCTGGAAGGCAAGCTTCGGGGAACCGTGATGCTGGCCCAGGCCCTGAATCGCTGGCTGGCTGTGGAGTCGGAGCCAGCCCTGGAAGCACTGGTGCCCGAGCCGGCCACACTGGATGCGCTTCCCGCCGCCCTGGAGGAGGTGTTGCTGGCCACCTATGATCCGCGCCGTGACGCCCACCAGCTCCGTGCGACCCTCGACCGTTCCCGGTCCAGCAGGGCCAGTGCGTTTGACCGTCTGCGCAGGGACTATCCGGTCCGCCGGGAGTTGGGTTTCCACCATCTGTCAGCGGGCAGTGACCCGGTCCTGAACCGGCAGCTGGAGGCCGCCGGCTTCACGCTCATCTACTGATGGGTGCGGTTGCGCAGCGCCTCGATGCGCTCGTCCAGCGGCGGGTGGCTGGCGAAGAGCTTCTGCAGCCCGGAACGCACACCACTGGTGATGCCGAAGGCCTGCATGCTGTCCGGCATTTCATCCGGCATTCCCGCCTCCCGCTTGAGTCTCTGCAGCGCCGAGATCATGCCTTCGTTGCTGCCCCAGCGGGCGCCGGCGGCATCCGCCCGGAACTCCCTGCGCCGTGAGAACCAGAACACGATGGTGCTCGCCAGGATGCCCAGCACGATCTCGGCAACGATCGTCACCATGATGAAGCCGATACCGTGGCCGCCCTCATTCTTGAACACGGCGCGGTCAACGAATGAGCCCACCACTCGCGCGAGAAAGATCACGAAGGTGTTCACAACGCCCTGAATCAGAGCCAGCGTCACCATATCGCCGCTGGCAACATGCCCCATCTCATGGGCCAGAACAGCCCGGATCTCATCCTTGTTGAAGCGCTGCAGCATGCCTTCGCTGACCGCCACGAGCGCCTCGTTCCGGTTCCAGCCCGTGGCGAATGCATTGGACTGCTGGGCCGGGAAGATGGCGACTTCGGGCGTCTTCACACCCGCTTCCCGGGCGATCTGCTGCACGGTTTCAACCAGCCACTGCTCCGCCGGGTTTGAGGGATTCTCGATAACCCGGGCCCGCGTGGACTTCTTGGCAATCCACTTGGACATCAGAAGCGAGACGAAAGAGCCACCGAAGCCGATTACCGCGGCAAAGATCAGCAGGGCGGTGAAGTTCAGCCCCTGCTGTTCGAAATAGCTGTCAAAGCCCAGAAGGCGCAGCGTGACGCTGGCCAGAATGATCACCGCCAGGTTGGTGGCGAGCAGAAGCAGTATTCTCATGGGTCGTCCTCTCCCGGATCAGGACCTGTTATCCAGCGCTTTATATTGGGGGTTCCAGGGCGGGATTCAAGCGCGGAATACGTGTATTACAGAAGGTTCAGAGACGTGTGGGCGGATCGAAGAGAAACCGGTGGACCGTTTCCGAGAGTTCCGTCGAGGTCCCGTTCGCCATGCACTGACGGATGCGGTTCACGGCGAGGGCGGCTTCCCGGATCAGCCCGCTGCCGCCGGCCGCTTCGCCCTCGGGGTACTGGGTGGAGAGCCTGTTGAAACACTCCGCGGTGAGCACGGCCTGGTCCACGGCATCCTGGCCGATCACGGACTCGTACCGCAGCAGCCCTTCGTCGGCCAGCCAGAGCATGGTGCCGAAGCAGGCCATGTGGCGGTTGCTGTGCAGACCGAATTCGTCGGGCTCGTCGTCGCCGGCGATGTCCTCCACAAAAACCGCGCCCTTGCGCGGGAAGCGGTTGTAGAGGTGGATCAGGATCGCAGCCGTGTCCCGGTAGAAATCCTCAATGTGGAGATCGGCCATGGGCGCTCTCCCTCAGTCCTGCCGGTAATGCTCCAGGAAACGGCCGAGACGGCCAATGGCGTCCTCCAGCATGTCCACCCTGGGCAGGAAGACCACCCGGAAGTGCTGGGTGTCCGGCAGATTGAAGGCCGAGCCGTGTACCAGCAGCATCTGTTCCTGTCGCAGCAGGTCGTAGACCATCTGTTCATCGCTGCGGATGGGGTAGACCTCCGGATCCAGGTGCGGAAAGAGATACAGTGCACCCGAGGGTTTCACGCAGCTGACGCCGGGGATGTCGTTCAGCATCTTCCAGGCCAGGTCCCGCTGTTCGCAGAGGCGGCCACCGGAAACCACCAGGTCATTGATGGACTGGTAGCCCCCCAGGGAGGTCTGGATGGCGGTCTGGGCCGGCACATTGGCGCACAGGCGCATCGAGGCCAGCATGTTGATGCCCTCGATCAGGCCCTCGGCACGGTGCTTGGCGCCGCTGATGATCATCCATCCGGCGCGGTAGCCGGCAGCTCGGTAGTTCTTGGAGAGGCCGCCGAACGTCATGAACAGGATGTCATCCGCCAGGGAGGCGGCCGGTATGTGTTTGTTGCCGTCGTACAGGATCTTGTCGTAGATCTCGTCAGCCAGTACCACCAGATCGTGCTCGCGCGCCAGCCGGATCACCTGTTCCAGCAGATCGGCAGAGTAGACCGCGCCCGTGGGATTGTTGGGGTTGATCAGAACAATGGCCCGGGTGCGCGTGGTGATCTTGGCGCGGATATCGTCAATGTCCGGGTACCAGTCCTGCTTCTCGTCGCAACGGTAGTGCACGGGCCGGCCGCTGGAGAGGGTGGTCGCGGCCGTCCACAACGGATAGTCCGGTGCGGGAATGAGGACTTCATCGCCGGTGTTCAGCAGCGCCTGGGTGGCCATGACGATCAGCTCGCTGACGCCGTTGCCGATGAAGACATCGTCAATGTCCACGTCCGGGATACCGAGCTGCTGGCTGTACTGCATCACCGCCTTGCGCGCGGAGAACAGCCCCTTGGAGTCACAGTAGCCCTGGGCCGTGGGCAGGTTGTGCACCACGTCCTGCTGGATCTCCTCCGGGATATCCAGGCCGAATGCGCCGGGGTTGCCGATGTTGAGCTTGAGGATCCGGTGACCTTCCTCCTCGAGCCGGTGGGCTTCCTGCTGGACGGGACCGCGAATGTCGTAGCAGACGTTCTCAAGCTTGGCGGATTTCTCAAATTGCTGCATTCTGTTGTAAACCCCTGAGTTGGCGCACTCGGTATTGTAGCGGAGGCTCACGAGATGACAAAAGTAAACCAGTCCGATCAGGAATGGCTTGAGCGGCTGTCCCCGGAAAGTTACCGGGTCACCCGCGAGGGTGGCACGGAGAGGCCGTTCAGCGGTGAATACAATGACTGCAAGCAGGACGGGGTCTATTGCTGCGTCTGCTGTGGTGAGCCGCTTTTTGATGCCCGGCACAAGTTCGATTCGGGATCCGGGTGGCCGAGTTACTGGCAGCCGGCCAGCAACGGGGCCGTTACCGAGCGGGTCGATCGCGGCCACGGGATGGTGCGTACCGAGGCGCTCTGTGCCCATTGTGACGCCCATCTCGGGCATGTGTTCCCGGACGGGCCTGAGCCCACGGGGCTGCGATACTGCATCAATTCGGCGGCGCTGGAGCTTCACCCCCGGGACGACTGAGCCTCCGCCCCCGCGCCCCAGCGTTCCAGAACCTCGCGCATGGCCTCGATACTGTAGGGCTTGGTGAGGTAATCGTTCATACCGGCGCTGAGGCACTGTTCGCGGTCGCCTTCCATGGCGTTGGCGGTGACCGCGATCACCGGCAAATGCGCGAGCCCTTCGGTGGCGCGTATTGTCCGCGTGGCCTCAAAACCGTCCATGACCGGCATCTGGCAGTCCATCAGAACCAGGTCACAGTGGTTGCTCTGCAGGTATTCAAGAGCCAGCTGGCCGTTTTCCCGGACCACGACCCGGTGACCGAGTTTACGCAGCATGCCGCTGGCCACCATCTGGTTGACCTGGTTGTCCTCCACCAGAAGCACATCCAGTGCGACGGATGAACGTGGTGCCCCCTCGTGTGAGGGCGAGCCCACGGCAGTGAGCCCAATGGCGATGCGCAGGGTGTTGACCAGCTGACGGCGCACCAGGGGCAACTGGATGGTCTCGGAACGGTCGGCACCGTCGCCATCCGTGCCGAGATGGACAACCGGTGGGCAGCGCTGGGCCCGGTCCAGCAGTGCGCGCCATCCAGTGTCCTGACTGTCGATGATGATCAGATCCTGGTTCTCCACATCCAGTCCGGCACCTGTCTCCGGTAACGTGGTCTGGTGGCGCACGTGTGCGCCCCAGTAGCGCAGATGATCCTGAAGGGGCGGGGCATGGGGGTTGTCGTGCCCTGTCAGCAGCAGTGTGTGCATGCCTCCGAAGTCGCTCTCACCGCTGCGCGGCGTTGCTTCCGGGTCGACCTCGAGCGGCAGGTGGACCCTGACGCGGGTACCTTCCTGCTCCTGTGACGAGACTTCGATGGTGCCCCCCATCCGGTCCACCAGCTGCCGGCACAGGGTAAGGCCGAGCCCGGTCCCGCCGAAGCGTCGTGCGGTGTCCGCCTGTCCCTGTGAGAACGGCGAGAAAACCATCTTCTGGGCCTCCCTGGACATGCCGATACCGGTATCGGTCACGACCAGCTCGAGGCCGTCGTGGTGGGGGTCAAGGCTGAGGGTGATCTGCCCACGGGAGGTGAACTTGATGGCATTGCCCATGAGGTTGTTGATGATCTGGCGCAGACGGGTGGGATCCCCCAGGTAGACCGGCTCAATGTCCGGCGCAATGCGCGTAACGATGGCGACATCCGCGGTGCGCACACTCTGCTGGGCAAACAGGGTTGCGCACTCCTCGGCGAGTGCCCCGGGGTCCAGGCCGATGTGTTCAAGGGTGAGCTTGCCGGCCTCGACCTTGGAAATGTCCAGGATGTCATTGACCAGGGCCACCAGGTTCTCGCCGGCGCTCAGTGCCAGCTCCATACGCTCCCTCTGGGGGGCGCTGAGCCGGTTCTCGAGTGCCAGGCGCAGCATGCCAAGGAGCCCGTTCAGCGGCGTCCGGATCTCATGGCTCATGCTGGCGAGGAAATCCGCCCGTGCGCGCGCCGTTTCCAGGGCTTCCTCGCGGGCGTCGATCAGTGCCCGGTTGGAACGCTGGAGGGCTTCATTCTTGTCCCGGATCTCGGAGGTCCGGGCCTCAACGATCTGGGCCAGCTTCTCGTTGTACTCCTTGAGCCGGCCTTCCGCCTCGCGCAGCTTCTGGAGGCTGTTGTCGATGGTATCAAGGTGCTCATTGGTGATGTGCACCAGAAGCCCGATCTCATCATGCTCATGGCGCCTCGGGGTCGGCAGGCGCGCTTTCTCTGCGTTGTCCGAGTCCACGTCCTGGAGCCCGCTGACCACCCGGAGCAGTGGTTTGGTGATCATCAGGTAGAAGATCACCAGCAGCAGACCCGCCAGGGCCAGGCTCATGATGAAGCCGCTGAGCAGGGTGTAGCCGGCACGCTGGAGAAAGGTGCTGCCGAACGGGTAGGTGTCGATGGTCACATGGAGATGACCCAGTTCCATCTCCTGCAGCTGGGAGACGTGCAGCTGCTCACTGTAGTCACGGCGTGGCTGGAAAAGGGAGTCGCTCAACCAGCGGTAGGGACTATCGGAGGTGGGGCGTTGGCGCTGGGCGAGAATGCGCCCCTGGGGATCCTCAATGCGCGCGCTCACGATGGCGGGGTGGCGCAGCAGGCCGTCCAGCAGTTCTTCGGCAAGCCGGGTATCGATGTTGTAGGCGATCTGGGAGGCCGGGCTGTGGCTGATCTCCATCAGGGCCCGGATCTCGCTGTTCATGTTGGAGCGGGCGTTGAAGTAGTCCAGCGTGACCACGCCCAGGTTCAGCAGGACCCCGAGGGTCAGTGCTGCCAGTACCACATTGCGGGTCAGGCGGAACGATAAACGCTGTGAAAGCCTTGAATCCACGCCGGTCTGTCCCTTTTCAGTGGAGGCCTTGCCTCCGGCGATCGTTCCAGAACCTCCTCAGGAGGCCTCAGCTGTCGTAATCCGCTTTCTTCTTCCAGGCCTCTTCCTCGTGGATGAACTCTTCCCATTCACGGTTCACGCTGCTGGGCATGACCGCTTCAGTGCGCTCAGCATTGGGATCCTGTCCCTCGGCCAGCCGGTTGAGTTCCTTGATGCGCTCACGGTAACGCGTTACCAGCTCAGCCGCATCCGGGTGATCCTTGGATTTCTCCAGCTCACTTGCCGCCAGGTGATAGCAGTGGATGGCCTTGCGGTAGCGTTTGGCCTGTTCATGGTCCTGTGCCTGGAAAACCATCAGTTCGGCATAGACACGGTGTACCAGGAAAAGAATGTTGACGAGGTGCTGGCGCGAGGCTTCGGCGGACACCCGTCCCGCCTTCTTCTGGCGTTCCACGAACCGGAAAAGCATCTGCAGCAGGCTGCGGATTTCCTTGACCCGTTGCGGGTCGTTCATCGGGAACTCGCCGGGGCCCTCGACCTGGCCGGATTCCAGCGCCGACAGTGCGGCCTGGTCGGCTTCCTCCAGCGCCTTCGGGTTACCCGGCGCATTGAGTTCCCGCAGCTGGCCCGCCAGTTCCAGTGCCCGCTGCAGTATGAGGCGGCGCAGAGCCTTGTCCAGAAAGGAGTTGGGCAGTTCGTCAACGAACCGGCGCAGGAGGCTGTGGCCATCCTCCAGGGCCTTGACGCGGCGCATGCGTTCCACGCGCGCCTTTTCACGCATCTGGCTGACAACGATCAGGACAAGGCCGATGATCAGCAATAGCGCCAGAACACCGATGATGGCGATAGTGGTCATAGTCAGTACACGCTGTGGTATCCGGAATGGTTCCAGTATAGACGAGATGCCTGATAACTGCATGAATGGACGAGCAAAGCGGTCCAGACTGGTCTGGCACGCCGCTGTAACGGCATAATGGCCGCTCTTCTGACCCTGGAGATGGCATGGATCTGTCCCGGATCGACCTCAACCTGCTGGTGTATCTGGATGTGCTGCTGCGCGAGAAGAGCGTCACGCGAGCGGCCAGCTACCTCGGCCTGACACAGCCCGCCATGAGCAATGGGCTGCGCCGGCTGCGGGAACTGTTTGATGATCCGCTGCTGGTGCGCACAAGCGAGGGCATGAGCCCAACGGAGCGGGCCCTGGGGCTCCAGCCCCGGGTGCGCGAGATCCTGGCCCAGGTGGAGCAGACAGTCCAGAAGACCGGGTCATTCGATGCCGGGGCCAGTGAGCGGGTTTTCCGCATCATGGCCAGCGACTACGCGGAATCCACGCTCATGCCCCGGGTTCTGCGCCTGATCCGCAGGCTGGCGCCGCACGTGACCCTGGATGTGCTGACCCCCTCGGACGTGAGCTTTCTGGATGTGGAGCAGGGGCGGGTGGATATGGCCATCAACCGCTTTGACACCATCCCGCAGTCGTTCCATCAGCGCACCCTCTGGACCGACTGGTTCGCCTGCCTGATGAGCAATGAGAACCCGGTGCTGCGCGAGCCGTTCACTCTGGACACCTACCTTCAGGCGAATCACATCTGGGTCAGCAAGACCGGTTTCGGTGTCGGCGTGGGCGTGAACCCGCGCGATGTGCAGCGCCTGGGGTGGGTGGATGAGGCGCTGGGCAAGCTGGGCCGCAAGCGCCGGATCTCGGTGTTCACCCGCCATTATCAGGTGGCGACCCTGCTGGCGGAGCAGCACGATGTGATGGCGACACTGCCATGCCGTGCGGCCTGGCTGCAGAAGGACAATCCGGGGTTGGTGGTCAAGGCGCCGCCGTTCCCGATTCCGCCGATTGACCTCAAGATGGCCTGGAGCCCCCTGCTGCAGCATAATCCGGATCATCAGTGGCTGCGCCAGCGGATCGTGGAGGGGGCGGAGGAGCTGAATCAGGCCTTCGAGCCCTTTGCGGCGGATTTCATCCCGGCCGGTCCGGAACCGGCCCATCCCTCGGAACGCTGAGCCTCAGAGGGGCAGGTCGCGCAGTTCCACGGAGCTGCGGCCGTATTCCCAGGCACGCTCGAACTCCTCGGCAAAGGGGCGCACCCGGCGCGGCGCCGAGGCGTTGGCAAAGCCTTCGGCCGCATTGAAATCATGCCGACTGATGACGCCGCTGTCGTCCACAAGAATCACGGGGCGACTGGGGTGGGGGTAGCTTGTATTCACCAGTCTGAGGCCCATGCGGCTGGGCAGTCGGCGCATCAGCTCCACCAGGCTGTGCCGGCGCTTCACCAGTGGGCTGTCGTCATGGATGAGAAACCGGATGTCGCTGTGGCGGCTGCGCCGGGCCAGCTGTGACACCGCCTGTTCCAGCTCGCTGTCGTCATAGAGGGCATGGCTGAGGGTGCTGTCATGAATCCAGAGCCGCCGGGTTGCCTGTTCCGCCATGGCGAGGAGCGCTTCCAGCTGATCGCCGTTGGCGCCGAGCTGCCAGCTGGTGGTGTCCGAGGCCAGCAGGAAGGGGCACCGGGTTTCGGCCTCCTGCTGGGTGACCAGCGAGGGCGCGGTGCAGTTCATGCGCCTGTGGGGGATGCCGGCATCCATGTACCTGTCCGAGACCACATAGAACCCCAGCCGCCGGTAGAAATCGACGGCTGTCTCCTGGGCGCCAAGTGTGAAGCGGTTCCAGGTCGCAAGCCCATCCTGGAGCATCCGGGTCAGAAGGCGTGTTCCCACGTCCTGGCCGCGTGCGCTGGCGGCGACCGCCATACGGCCTATGGCGCCCCATCCGGTCTGTGCCTCGTAAAGACGCGCCGTCGCAATGGGCTCGCCGGTGTCGTCATGGACAAGGTAATGCACCGCGCTGGCGTCGGTATCATCCCACTCCAGTTCCTCGGGCACCTGCTGTTCAGCCGTGAACACCTGGCGGCGCAGGGCTATGGCGGCTTCCGGCAGCTGGCCGGCGGGGTGCGCCTCGATTCTCATGCCTCGTCGTCCTCCTCCCCCTCATCATCCTCGGGGTAGAGGCTGCCCTGGTTGACCAGCGAGACCACCAGATCCGCGAGCGCGGATTCCCGCATATAGTCGGTGAGGGCGCCCATGTCCGGATGCCGGCCGGCGCAGAGGACGGCGGCAATGCCGGTGGCGTTGCCGGTCAGGCGGAAGCGCTGGCCGTCCACGAACAGCAGGCGGCCGCCGTCGTCAGGGAGGTCGTAAAAGCTGAAGCGGCTGCCCTCGTTCCAGACAAGGGGATTGCCTTCGGCGACCAGTTCCTGGAGGGTTGTGGCATCCATCGGGTCTTCCGGTGGCTCGACAATGCCTTCGTGACTCGGTTCGGTCATGGCCTGGCCGAACCAGCTGGCGATGGCGTCCGGATTCTGAAGTGCTTTCTCAAGGATCGATTGCAGTTCCTTGATCTGGCTGTCACTGATGCGCCCCGGGTTATCCTGAAGCGCGGGCGCCGGATCCTCCAGCTGGCGATCCAGCGCGGGGCTGTCGGCCACAGAGTCCGCGACACCGGTTACCACATCCGCATGGCTGGGCGTGCGGAATCCGATGGACAGGGTCATGCAGTCGTCCTCGGCAATACCCCAGTGGGCCACGCCGGGGGGCAGATAGAGCATGTCACCGGGATTGAGTACGGCTTCTTCCTGAGTCTCAAAATCCGCGAGAATGTGCAGTGGCGTACCCTCGACCCGGGGTGAGGTGTTGTCGTGAACGCCCCCGATCTTCCAGCGCCGCTGGCCGATGGTCTGGAGCAGGAACACATCGTAGCGGTCGAAGTGGGGACCGACGCTGCCGCCGACAGGCGCGAAGCTGGCCATGATGTCGTCCAGGCGCCAGTTGGGCGCGAACCGGAAGTGTTCCAGCAGCTCCGCCGCCTCCGGCACCCAGTGATCCAGGCCCTGGACCAGCAGGGTCCAGTCCCGGTCCGGAAGCGACTGCAGGTAGGTCTCCTCGAAGGGCCCGTTGTGGAGCTGCCAGGGCTTGTCGTTCTCCGTTTCAAACACAAGACGGGATTCCACCGCCTCCTCACAGGCGAGTCCGGCGAGCTCGTCCACCGAGACCGGTGATTCAATACCCGGAAAGGCGTTGCGGATGATCAGTGGCTTCTTCTGCCAGTAGTCGCTGAGGAAGCGCTCGATGCTGGTTTCGCCGAGTACGGACATGGGGTTTCGGGCCTTCGGTCTCAGGGGTCACTTCGGGGAACGGGCGCGGATTGAACGCGCCTGTTCCGCGGCATTACCGGTATAGCGGGCCGGTGTCAGGCTGCGCAGCTGCTCACGCGCCGCTTCGGGGATATCCAGACCGTCGATGAACGTGTGGATGGCCTCCGGGGTCATATCCCTGCCGCGGGTGAGCTCCTTGAGCTTCTCATAGGGCTTTTCCACCCGGTAGCGGCGCATCAGGGTCTGGATGGGCTCGGCCAGGATCTCCCACGCCTGCTGCAGATCCTCGTCCAGGCGCTGGGGGTTGATCTCCAGCTTGGAGAGTCCTTTCAGGGTGGCCTGCCAGGCGATCAGGCTGTGCGCCAGGCCCACGCCCAGGTTGCGTAGAACCGTGGAATCGGTCAGATCGCGCTGCCAGCGGGATATGGGCAGTTTGGATGCGAGATGGTCGAGTATGGCGTTGGCCAGCCCCAGGTTGCCCTCGGAGTTCTCGAAGTCGATGGGATTGACCTTGTGGGGCATGGTGGAGGATCCCACCTCGCCGGCAACGGTGCGCTGCTTGAAGTAGCCGAGCGAGATGTAGCCCCACAGGTCCCGATCCAGATCGGTCAGCGCTGTATTGAAACGGCTCAGGGCGTTGAAGAGCTCAGCCACGCAGTCATGGGGTTCGATCTGGGTGGTGTAGGGGTTCCAGCTCAGGCCCAGCCCCTCCACGAAGTCGCGGCTGAGCGTTTCCCAGTCCACTTCCGGGTAGGCGCAGAGGTGCGCGTTGTAGTTACCCACGGCGCCGTTCATCTTGCCCATGAGCGCTGTGCCGCCCAGTTGCTCGCGCTGGCGGGACAGGCGGTAGGCGCTGTTGGCCAGTTCCTTGCCGACCGTGGTGGGCGAGGCGGTCTGGCCATGGGTGCGGGCCAGCATCGGCTGCTCGGCAAGCTCTTCCGCCATGCCCTGAAGGCGCTCCAGGAGCTCATCCATGGTTGGCAGGATCTGGGTGTCCATGGCCTCGCGCAGCATGAGTGCGTGGGAGAGGTTGTTGATGTCCTCTGAGGTGCAGGCGAAGTGCACGAACTCGGAGACCTCGGTGAGCTCTGGCAGTGACTCACTGACCGAGGCGATGCGCTCCTTGATGAAGTATTCCACCGCCTTCACGTCATGGTTGGTGGTACGCTCGGTGGCCTTGATGGTCTCGGCATCGTCTAGACTGAAACCGGTCACCATGTCGTCCAGAAAGCGGTTGGCAGCCTCGGAGAATGCAGGGACTTCGGGGATGTCCTGCTGCGCGGCCAGGTGCTGGAGCCAGCGTACTTCGACGGTCACCCGGGCGCGGATGAGCCCGTATTCACTGACGATTTCACGCAGCGGCGCCACTTTGCTGCCATAACGACCGTCGACGGGCGAGATCGCCGTGAGGGCGTTCAGATCCATGGAGACAAGCCTCTCGTGCAATGGGTAAAGGGCCTATTATACACGAGCGGACGGGCTGCAGGCAGGCGCTCAGTCGAGGTCGTGGAGAATGCCGTCGGCGATGGCGACGTGGCGCTTGCGGCGGAAGAGCAGCTGCCAGCGCCGGCCACCCAGCTGGCGCCAGAGCACGGCCGAGCGGATGCCGGCCAGAAGGCAGGCACGGATGCGGGCCGCGTTCTCTTCAATTTCAAGGTACTGGCGGTGACCGTTGACGTTGATCTTGATCCGGAACGTGCTGAGCGTGTCCTGGTAGATGCTGGCCAGGTTGCGCTGCACGTTCGGGTGGGTCGGGCCGAAATGCTCAACGGTCCGCCGTGCCTGTTCGATGCGCTCACCAATGGTGTCCATCATGTCCGGCTGTTTGTGCAGACGCGCCTCCAGCTGGACCAGGCTCAGGCTGTAGCGCAGGATCTGCGCGTCCTGGCTGGCGGGCTGCTGGCCCATGGCCCGGCTCAGTGTTTTCAGGCCTTCACGCAGGCCATAAAGGTCGCCGTAGACATCCAGGGTGTTGCCCGGATCCGTTTCGAACAGGGAGCGGATGGTGGTTTCCAGTGGGTCCTGCAGACACTGGCCCTTGGTGGCCGTCTGGTGTACCAGGCTGGCAGCCTGGAAGATGCCGGCCAGCGCCAGGGTCTGGTCGCGCAGACTGGCGCTCACGCGGACTGCCCCTGCATGGGAATGGATTCGCCGGGCGAGCCCGCCTCGTCCATGAAGGTGCGTTCGATGACGCCGCCACCCAGGCAGACCTCGCCCTGATAGAAGACTACCGACTGGCCGGGTGTAACCGCGCGCTGGGGTTCATCGAAAAGGACGCGATAGCCGTCACCGGCGGCCTCCAGGGTGCAGCTCTGATCCGGCTGGCGATAACGGTTCTTGGCAACGCAGCGCAGGGGCAGTTCCGGCGCCCCGGTAACCCAGTCGATGTGCCAGGTGTACAGACCCTGCCGGTACAGCAGGGGATGCTGGCCCCCCTGGACGGCGACCAGGACGTTGCGGTCCAGGTCCTTGTCCGCCACGTACCAGGGCTCGGTGCTGTAACCGGAAAGCCCCCCGATTCCAAGACCCTGGCGCTGACCGATGGTGTGGTACATCAGGCCCTGGTGGCGCCCGATCACATCACCGTCCGGGGTTTCGATGTTCCCGGGCTGGGCCGGCAGATAGGTCTTGAGGAAATCGCTGAAGCGGCGTTCACCAATAAAGCAGATCCCTGTGCTGTCCTTCTTGTCGTGGGTGACCAGGCCAGCGTCCTCCGCGATCCGGCGGACCTCGGTCTTGTCCATGTCCCCCAGCGGGAAGAGGGTGCGGGCCAGCCGTTCACCGGCCACCGCGTGCAGGAAGTAGCTCTGGTCCTTATTGCCGTCCAGCCCCCGTAGAAGCTGGGCCTGGCTGCCGTCGCCGATCACGCGCCGGCGGGCGTAATGGCCGGTCGCAATGTAATCAGCGCCGAGCGTAACCGCATGATCGAGAAAGGCCCGGAACTTGATCTCCTTGTTGCACAGGATGTCCGGGTTGGGGGTGCGGCCAGCGCTGTATTCGGCCAGGAAGTGCTCAAAAACGCGGTCCCAGTATTCACCGGAGAAGCTGGCGGTATACAGCGGAATCCCGATGCGCCCTGCCACAGCCTGGGCATCCGCCAGATCCTCCATGATGGTGCAGTGCTCGGTGCCGTCCGCCTCGTCCCAGTTCTTCATGAACAGACCCTCCACGCGGTAGCCCTGCTGTTTGAGCAGCAGGGCGGCCACGGAGGAGTCAACACCGCCGGACATACCGACGATGACGTGGGGGGCGTTTGCGTTGCCGGGATTCTGGACTTCGGTCATAGGGCGCCTATTGTAGGGGATTGGCGCGGGTGCGTCACTGCGGGGTGGCCTCCCGGATCAGGTCCAGCGGGAAACGCCGTCCGCTGCGGTAGTCGCTGATGCAGTTGGCGACCAGAGGGCTGCGCAGCTGATCACTGCGGGCATCCAGCTCACCGGGGGTAAGCCAGTGTGCTGCGATAATGCCATCATCAAGCGCGTCGGTTTCCCGCGGGCCCGCTTCTCCGATAAAGGCATAGCGGTGATAGGTGAGTCCGTTATGGGGCGAACGGAACACATAGATGCCGAGAAAGGCTGTGAGCGTTACCGGATAGCCGGTTTCCTCCAGGGCCTCACGCCGTGCGGCTTCCAGTATGGATTCGCCTTCCTCGATGTGGCCCGCAGGCTGGTTGAGGACCACGGCGCCCTCGCTGTGCTCCTCAACCATCAGGAACCGATCCGCATCGGGGACAACAACGGCCACGGTGGCATTGGGCTTCCACTGCATCGGGCAAACTCCGGTCTGACATAATGGGTGCAGACTCTAGAACGCTCGGCGGCGGAAGGGAAGAGCGGACGCAGTGCGCCCGCCGGGGCACCATGGATGCCCCGGTGCCGGGGTGGGGAGTTCAGGCTGTCTGTTGCTGGGACTCCGGCTGTCGGGCACGCGACTCGCTGCCGGTACCAGCGTTGCTTTCCTCCTGGGAGGCGGACTCACTGCTTTCCCTGCGCCGCGACGGCGCTTCATGGGGGATGATGTTGACCGCGTGTATGCCCTTGGCGCTGGGCTGTTTCTCGAATTCAACACGCTGGCCCGCCTTGAGCGTCTTGTAGCCTTCCATCTGGATGGACGAAAAATGGACGAACAGATCCTCGCTTTCTCCCTCCTCGATGATGAAGCCGTACCCCTTGGCGTTGTTGAACCACTTGACCTTGCCCTGATGCATCACTTCCTCCTTGCTCTCAGAGAATCCCTGCCTGCCGACTGCCTGGTTGGCGTCCGGAGCCGGTTCCCCCGGAAACAGCTCCTGGTCACAGCGGGTGAATGAATGTAACGCTTTGTAAAATCATTATGGAAACTGTTGACTAAAAATCCACCAGAGTCAAGTGGCGTATAACCGATTTGAGGACTGGTCGCGGGTGACCGGGGCGGGTGTCGCGCGGGATGAACGTGATAAAATCAAGCCGGGCGATGGTGAGCATGGCCTGGAATCCGTACATGGCGACACATTATGACTGAAGACAGGTTCGTAAAGATGGATCAGGCTCTACTAGTATGGAATCAGGATGGTGGAGAAGAGGACCCGGGCCAGGACGACGGCACCGCCGTTGAAACGGAGAAACCCGAGGTCAAGCACCCCTCGCTGTACCGGGTGGTGCTGATGAACGACGACTACACGCCGATGGATTTCGTCGTGGAGGTTCTGATGACCTTCTTCGCCATGCCGGAGGAAAAGGCGACACAGATCATGCTGGCGGTACACACTCAGGGCAAAGCGGTCTGTGGCGTCTATACTCGGGATATAGCGGAAACGAAAGCGGCCCAGGTGAATCAATATGCTTCCGAGCACGATCATCCGCTGCTGTGTGAGATTGAACGAGCTGACTGAAACCGGGGTGGCCCATGCTCAGTAAAGACCTCGAACTGACCCTCAACGAGGCATTCCGTAACGCGCGGGACAAGCGTCATGAGTTCATGACGGTGGAGCATCTGCTGCTGGCACTGCTCGACAACGAATCCGCCGTACGCGTGCTTAAAGCCTGCGGGGCCGACCTGCCGCGACTGCGCGAGGAGCTCAACGATTTCGTGGATTCCACGACGCCGCTGATTCCCTCCAATGACAGTGAGCGCGAGACCCAGCCGACGCTCGGGTTCCAGCGTGTGCTGCAGCGCGCCGTTTTCCATGTGCAGTCCTCCGGCAAGAAGGAGGTGACCGGCGCCAACGTGCTGGTGGCCATCTTCAGCGAACAGGAGAGCCAGGCGGTGTTCGTGCTCAAGAAACAGAACATCGCGCGCATCGACGTTGTGAACTTCATCTCCCACGGCATCTCCAAGGTGTCAGGCCCGGATGAGAAAGAAGGCGGCTCGGAGTCGGAATCGATGCAGCAGGAAGAGAGCGCGGAGGAAGGCACGAGCTCCAATCCGTTGGAAGCCTATGCCCAGAACCTCAATGAGCGTGCCACCCAGGGTCACATCGACCCGCTGATCGGGCGCGAGCATGAGGTGGAGCGCACCATCCAGATCCTGGTCCGCCGGCGCAAGAACAACCCGCTGCTGGTGGGCGAGGCCGGCGTGGGCAAGACCGCCATTGCCGAGGGGCTTGCCAAGAAGATCGTGGATGGTGATGTGCCGGATGTCATCAAGAATGCGGAAGTGTTCTCGCTGGATCTGGGCGCGCTGCTGGCCGGCACCAAGTACCGGGGTGATTTCGAGAAGCGGCTCAAGGCGCTGCTGGCGGAACTGAAGAAGCGCGAGCACGCCATCCTGTTCATTGACGAGATCCACACCATCATCGGTGCCGGCTCGGCTTCGGGTGGTGTCATGGACGCTTCGAACCTGCTCAAGCCCATGCTGGGCTCCGGCGAGATACGCTGCATCGGCTCAACCACCTTCTCCGAGTTCCGCGGGATCTTCGAGAAGGACAGTGCCCTGGCGCGGCGCTTCCAGAAGATTGATGTGAACGAGCCGAGCGTTGAGGACACCTACCGGATCCTCAAGGGGCTCAAGAGCCACTTCGAGAAGCATCATGAGCTCAAGTACACCGATAAGGCGCTGCGCAGCGCCGCAGAGCTGGCGGGCCGGTACATTACCGACCGTCACCTGCCGGACAAGGCCATCGACGTGATTGACGAGGCCGGGGCGCGGCAACAACTGCTGCCCGTGTCCAAGCGCCGCAAGGTGATCAACGAAGGGGCCATTGAGGACATCGTGGCGGCGATCGCACGGATCCCCCCGAAGAATGTGTCCTCCTCGGACAAGGACGTGCTGCGCAACATCGAGCGTGACCTGAAGATGACCGTCTTCGGCCAGGACGAGGCCATCGAGTCCCTTTCCACCGCCATCAAGCTGGCACGGGCCGGGCTCAAAGCGCCGGAGAAACCCGAGGGGGCCTTCATGTTTGCCGGCCCCACCGGCGTGGGCAAGACCGAGGTTACTCGCCAGCTGGCGAACCTGCTGGGGATCGAGCTGGTGCGCTTCGATATGTCCGAGTACATGGAGCGCCACACGGTATCACGCCTGATCGGGGCACCGCCGGGCTACGTGGGCTACGACCAGGGCGGGCTGCTGACCGAGAACGTGAACAAGCATCCGCACTGTGTGCTGCTGCTTGATGAGATCGAGAAGGCGCACCCGGAAGTGTTCAACCTGCTGCTGCAGGTCATGGACCACGGCACGCTCACGGACAACAACGGGCGCAAGGCGGACTTCCGCCACGTGATCCTGGTGATGACCACCAACGCGGGCGCGGAGGTGCTGACCAAGCGTTCCATCGGCTTCGCTAACCAGGACCACAGCACCGACGGCATGGAGATCATCAACAAGACCTTCACGCCGGAGTTCCGGAACCGCCTGGATGGGATCATTCAGTTCCGTTCGCTCAGTCCGGAAATCATCTCGCACGTGGTCGACAAGTTCCTTACGGAGCTCCAGGCCCAGCTGGACGAGAAACAGGTGGTGCTGCACGTGGACGACGAGGCCAAGCTCTGGCTGGCCCAGCACGGCTACGACGAGAACATGGGCGCACGTCCCATGGGCCGCCTGATCCAGGAGAAGATCAAGAAGGGCCTGGCGGAAGAGATCCTGTTCGGGCGGCTGTCGAAGAACGGCGGCGACGTCTCCATCCATGTGAAGGACGACGACCTGGCGTTCGAGTTCGAAACGGAAGAGCCAGCCGAACCCGTCGAATAGAGTTGACCCGTAACAGAAAAACCCCGGCATCCATTCGGATCCCGGGGTTTTTTAATGGAAGGAGCCGTTAACGGTAGCGGTAGGTGATCCGGCCCTTGCTCAGGTCATAGGGCGTGAGCTCCACCTTGACCTTGTCGCCAGTCAGGATGCGGATGTAGTTCTTGCGCATCTTGCCCGAGATGTGAGCGGTAACGGTGTGCCCGTTCTCCAGCTCCACACGGAACATGGTGTTGGGAAGGGTATCGACGATCACGCCTTCCATTTCAACGGCATCGGACTTTGCCATTCAGTTGCTACTCCGTACTTTGATGAAACGCTGGTATGCGCCCGGCAGGGATTGAACAGAACACGGCGTATGCCGGGGCAGAGTGGCGCAATTCTGCCTTAATTTGCGTTCATTGCCAAATCAGGCGGGCGAATTGTGCAGCATACCGTCGCTGGTGACCAGCTCGGTCCAGCGTCCATTCATCAGCTGCTCCAGCGGGCGGAAGCGGGTCTTATAGTTCATCTTGCGGCACTGGCGGATCCAGTACCCCAGATACAGGTGCGGCAGGCCGCGCCTGTGGGCCTCCTGGACCTGCCACAGAATGGCGAAGGTGCCCAGGCTGCGCTTTTCCTCGCCGGGCTCGAAGAAGGTGTAGATGGCCGACAGGCCGGTATCGAGCACGTCCACCACGGCGACCGCGATCAGCCGCCCCTCGCGCCGCATCTCCAGGAAGAAGCCGTCGATGCTGCCTTCGATGAGGAAGGAGGTGAACTGTTCCCGGCTGGGTGGGTACATGTCGCCGTCGTGGTGGCGCTCAATAACGTAGCGCTCGTAGAGGTCGTAGATTTCCTCGTCGAAGCGCACCGGCGTCTGGATCAGGGTCAGGTCGCGGTTGTCGCGCCGCACACGGCGCTGGGAGCGATCCGGCTGGAAGCGTTCGACCGGAATCCGCACCGGAATGCAGGCGTTACAGCCACGGCAGTGCGGGCGGTAATAATGCGAGCCGCTGCGGCGGAAGCCCAGTTCCGTGAGCTGGGTATAGAGGTTGCGGTCCACCTGGGCCCGGGGATCGACGAACATGGTCGTTGCCTGACGGTCGGTCAGGTAGCTGCACGGATGCTCGGGGGTAGCGAAGAAGATCAGCGTCTTGAGACTGCTCATGTATCGGACTCCCGGCCCCAGAACCAGTCCATCCGCCAGTCGTGTCCGGCGGGATGATCCACATTCTCTCTGAGTATAGTCAAAAAGCGCCGGCGTGAAATCCGTTCGGCGCCCAGACTCAACAGGTGGCTGTTTTCCACCTGACAGTCCAGCAGAGCATAGCCCCAGCGTTCAAGCTGACGGGCCACGTGCACGAACACGATCTTGGAGGCATCACGCTGCCGGCTGAACATGGATTCCCCGAAGAAGCAGCGGCCGACGGCAACACCGTAGAGGCCGCCCACAAGCTGGCCGTCGGCGTTCCAGGCTTCAAAGGAATGGGCATGGCCGAGTTCATGGAGGTGGCAGTAGGCCGCTTCCATGTCGCCGGTGATCCAGGTGCCTTCCTCGCGCAGTCGGCCGCAGTCACGGATGACGTCCTCGAAGGCGCAGTCCACCGTGATGCGCAGTTCATCCCGGTTGAGCCGGCGGCGCAGGCTGCGGGCGATGTGTACGTGTGGCGGAAAGAGGACACAGCGCGGGTTGGGAGACCACCAGAGAATGGGCTGGTCGTCGGAGAACCAGGGGAAGATCCCCTGGCTGTAGGCGTTCAGAAGGCGATCGGGGTGCAGATCGCCCCCGATGGCCAGAAGCCCGTCCGGTTCATCCAGAGCGCTTTCCGGATCCGGGAACCAGTGGGAGCGTGTGTCCAGCCAGGGGAGCGCGGACATGAGCAGGGATCAGGCGAGGCCGTCGAGGTACTTTTCGGCGTCCAGCGCCGCCATGCACCCGAAGCCGGCCGAGGTCACCGCCTGGCGGTAGACGTGGTCAGCCACGTCACCCGCCGCGAAGACGCCGGGCACGCTGGTTTCCGTCGCCATGCCTTCAAGGCCGCTGCGGATCCGGATATAGCCGCCGCTCATGTCCAACTGGCCCTGGAAAAGGTCGGTGTTGGGCTTGTGGCCGATGGCGATGAAAACGCCGGCAACATTCAGATCCCGGGTCTCGCCGGAATGCTTGTTCTTCAGGCGGGCGCCGGTGACGCCGGTGGCATCGCCCAGTACCTCATCCAGGGTGTGATCCCAGATGATGCTGACGTTGTCCTTCGCGAACAGCTTGTCCTGCAGGATCTTCTCCGCGCGCAGCTGGTCCCGGCGGTGGACCAGGGTGACGTTGTTGGCGATGTTGGAGAGGTAGAGCGCCTCTTCCACGGCGGTGTTGCCGCCGCCGATTACGGCCACGTCCTGGTTGCGGTAGAAGAAACCATCGCAGGTGGCGCAGGCGCTCACGCCCTGGCCCATGAACGTCTCCTCGGACTCCAGGCCCAGGTACATGGCACTGGCGCCGGTAGCAATGATCAGCGCGTCACAGGTGTAGGTGCCGGAATCGCCGGTGAGGGTGAAGGGCCGCTGGCTGAGGTCAGCACCGTTGATGTGGTCGTACACCAGCTCGGTGTTGAAGCGCTGGGCGTGGTCCTTCATGCGCTCCATCAGGTCGGGGCCCTGGAGCCCCTCGATATCCCCGGGCCAGTTCTCGACATCTGTAGTGGTGGTGAGCTGCCCACCCACTTCGATACCGGTGATCAGCGTGGGATTGAGGTTGGCGCGCGAGGCGTAGACGGCGGCGGTGTAGCCCGCGGGGCCGGAGCCGAGAATGATCAGGCGATGGTGGTTGCTGTCGCTCATGCTGTTCCTCTATCGGGAAAACGGTGTCAATCAATGGTGCTCATGGTAACGCCGGCGCAGGGGCGGGCGCTACACGATCACGGGCACGTCACGCAGGATGCGCTGGGAGAGCATCTCCTGACGGTTGTGGTGGTCATCCACCAGGCGGTGTTCAACCACACTGGCCAGGACCGCCTGGACGTCGTCGGGCAGCACATGACCACGGCCCTCCAGAAGCGCCCAGGCGCGGGCGGCCCGCAGCAGGCCCAGACCCGCCCTGGGGGAAAGCCCGTAAAGAACGCCGGGGATGTCCCGGCTGTAGGCGAGGATGCGCTGGATGTAATCCAGAAGGGCGTCGGAGACGCTGATCTCGGGCAGTAGCGCCTGCATCCGCTGGAGGGATTCCGGTGACAGCAGTGGTGTCAGCTCCGCGGTCATGTGGCGCCGATCCCGACCCATGAGAAGCTCACGCTCGGCGCGTTCGTCCGGGTAGCCCAGGGTCAGGCGCATCAGGAAACGGTCCAGCTGGCTTTCCGGCAGGGGAAAGGTGCCGCGCTGATCCAGAGGGTTCTGGGTGGCGATGACGAAGAAGGGCTCCTCCAGGGAACGGGTTTCCCCTTCAATGGAGACCTGGCGTTCCTCCATGGCCTCCAGCAGGGCGCTCTGGGTGCGGGGCGAGGCACGGTTGATCTCGTCCGCCAGAATCACCTGGGCGAAGATCGGGCCGGGGTGGAACACCAGGTCGCCGGCTTCCTTGTCGTACATGGAGAATCCCAGCAGGTCCGCCGGCATCAGGTCGCTCGTGAACTGGATGCGGTTGTAGCTGAGCCCCAGGGTGCCGGAGAGCGCGTGGGACAGGGTGGTCTTGCCCATGCCCGGAATGTCCTCGATCAGCAGGTGCCCCCCGGCGAGCACACAGCACAGCGCCAGGCGCACCTGGTCACGCTTGCCCAACAGGACCCGGTTGAGCTGGTCGGTGGTCTGCTGGAGCAGGTCGGCATTCTTCATCAGTCCCTCACGCGTCGGGTCAGGTGATCGTAAGCGTCCACGCGGCGATCCCGCAGGTAGGGCCAGATACGCCGCAGGGTATCGGTCCGATCAGGGTCGATGGTGGCCAGAAGGATGTCATCACCCTCGGCACTGCTGCGGGCCAGGAGTTCGCCCTGGCCACCGCAGATGAAGCTGTTGCCCCAGAACTGGATGCCGTTGCCGGAGCCGTCCGGCGCCTCCTCGAAACCGTGCCGGTTGGGCGCGATGATGGGCAGGTTGTTGGCAATGGCGTGACCGCGCTGGACGGTGATCCAGGCATCCAGCTGGCGAGCCTGTTCGTCGGCGTCGTCTGCCGGGTCCCATCCAATGGCAGTGGGGTAGATGAGCACTTCGGCGCCGGCCAGGGCCATGAGCCGGGCGGCCTCCGGGTACCACTGATCCCAGCACACGAGAACGCCGAGCCGCCCCAGTGAGGTCTGGATGGGCCGGAAGGCATCCGCGGAAGCGTCGCCCGGCGTGAAATAGAATTTCTCGTAGAATCCGGGATCGTCAGGGATGTGCATTTTGCGGTAACGGCCGGCCAGGCTGCCGTCGCTGTCCAGCACTACCGCCGTATTGTGGTGAACCCCCGCCATGCGCTTCTCGAAGACGGAACCCACGATGACCACACCCAGCTCCGCGGCCAGCTCGCCCAGGAAACGGGTGGTGGGGCCGGGAATGGTTTCGGCCCGGTCGAAGACGTCCGTGGCCTCTTCCTGGCAGAAGTAGGGGCCGGTGTGGAGTTCCTGCAGCACCACCAGCTGGGCGCCCTGGTCGGCGGCGCTTTCGATCAGGCCTGCGGAATGGGCCAGGTTGGCTTCGCGGTCCGCGCCGCAGCTCTGCTGTATGGCGGCGGCGGTGAAGGCGTGTTGATCAGCCATCGGGCACGGCTCCTGGTGGCAGCTGCATGGTCAGGCAGTGAAGGCTTCCGCCCTGGTGGATGAGAGGTCGGCACTGGATGCCCTGGACCCGGCGCTGCGGGAAACAGCCTGCAATCACCCGGCAGGCCTCGTCATCCTGGGCGACGCCGTAGCATGGCACGAGCACGGAATGGTTGGTAATCAGGAAGTTCGCGTAGGTGGCCGGCAGCCGGTTGCCCTCTTCGTCGTGGACCGGATCCGGCCAGGGCAGGGCCGTCAGGCGGTAAGGCTGGCCGTTGCCATCGGTGTGCGCCGCCAGTTCCCGGGCCATTGCCTGGAGTTCCGTGTAGTGGCTGTCCCCGGGGGTATCGCAGCCCTGGTAGACAATGTGCCCCGGCCCGGCGAAGCGGGCCAGTGTGTCAATGTGGCCATCGGTATCGTCGCCTTCAAGGTGGCCGTGATCGAGCCACAGGATGCGCTCCGCGCCCAGCCGTTCATGGAACCATTGCGTCATCCGCTCGGCGGCCGGTTCCGGGTTGCCGCGGTTGGGATTGAGAACGCAGGGGCGGTTGATCAGCAGCGTGCCCACCCCGTCGGTCTCGAGTGCGCCGCCTTCCACCACCAGTGGATCGCTCTCCAGGGGCAGACTGCCGAGTGCGCCCTGGGCGTGCAGGGCGCGGTTGACCGCGTTGTCCCGATCAGCGGGGAACTTGTTGCCCCAGCCATTGAAGGTGGCGTCAAGAAGTCGCCACTCGGCGCCATTGCTGAGTGCCAGGGGACCGAAGTCGCGGGCCCAGGTGTCGTTGCTGGCCACGACCACGGTATGCAGTCGGCCCAGGTCGGTTCCGGAAACAAGGCGTTGTTCAAGATCAAGGGCCTGGCGCTCACTGCTGACGCACAGGGTGAGATCCTGCTCGGCCAGTATCGCCCGGGCTATGGCGGTGAACGTGGGCTCGGCGCGATCGGCCAGCGCGGCCCAGTCGGAATCGGGCTGGGGCCATGCCATCAGGACAGAGCCCTGCTTCGCCCATTCAGCGGCAAGACGGAAACGGCTCACGGTTCCGGGAACCTCCGGTGTCGATTCTGGGCGCGCAACAATACCGGGTTCAGTCCGCGCTGTCAGGCTCCACAACGGTGTCGATGACCCATTCATCCTCGAAGACCACGACAAAGCGCGGGTACTGCCAGCGCGTGATGGGCGGCTCCCCCACGGGGCCCTGACGCGCCTCCGGATCGCCGAAGCGGTCCTGGACGGAGCCCATGCTCTCACCCCGGCGCGGAGTGCGTATATTGCCTTCCTGCTGGATCTTAAGGCTGAGGGGACGGGTCGTGCGTTCGGCCTGCTGTTGCTGCTGGGCGCGGGCGCTGGCCGCGTCGGATTCGGGGTTGGCCATCTGCTGGGCAGAAGCCATGGAGGCCGCCAGCGGCAGCAGTGTGAGCGTGGCGATCCGGCAACAAAGTGTCCGGGGAGTCAGTGTTCGCATGATTGTTGTTCCGGTCAGACTCGGTGATCCATGAGTGTTTCCCTAACTATAGCGCACGAGCCGGCTGCGTCGAGTCAGGGGGTGTCGCCGTGCTGCTCACGGCGCTGTCGCGCCTGCTGGCGTTCCCGGGCCTGCAGCCGGAGCACATGCCGGGCGATCTGCTGGCGCTCGGCATCCTCCATGTTGTGGAACTGCAGGTGCAGGCGGGTGCCGTCGTCCGTGGCATCCACGGACACCACGCGGGTATAGGCGGCAACCTGGCTGAGTTCGGGCATCAGGGTCAGGCGCACGGCCATCAGTGAATCGAGCTCAGGCACCGGGTCCGTGGTGATGAAGGAAAGGCCTCCCTCGCTGAGGGTGACATGAACCCACTCACTGTCTTGCAAGGGATTCTGCTGAAAGGTCATAATCCGCGCCACCGTGTCGAGCTTCTCGTTGAGAGCACGGGCCAGCTGGGAGAGGACCCGGTCGCTTTCCGAAAGCAGCCCGAGCTGATGCCGGATCTCTGCATCATGCCGGCGCAGCTCCTCCGCCAGCGGAAGCGTTTCACCGCCCTCGAAGAGGGTTTCCGGGGGACCGGTTGGCTCCCCCTGGAGTTGACGGCATTCGAGGCCCACGCGGTCCTCGATCCGGTAGAACTGGCGACGCTCGGGATCGTGTTCTGATGGCATGACGTTCTCCTGGACCCGATCCTCCTGAGTGTAACAGTGATTCATGACAGTGCAGGCGCGGCCGACCTGCCCAAGGATTCCGGTAACCATCTATGTTCAGACCCCTTTCCGTATTCATCGGCCTGCGCTACACCGCCGCCAAACGACGCAACCACTTCATTTCCTTCATCTCCCTGGTCTCAATGCTGGGCCTGATCCTCGGGGTCATGGTGCTGATCACCGTGCTGTCAGTGATGAACGGCTTTGACCGGGAACTGCGTGAACGCATTCTCGGCATGGTGCCGCACGCAGTGGTCGAGAGCCCGGACGGCATGGAGGACTGGCGCGATGTGGCCCGGGTCGCCGAATCCAACCCCAGGGTGACGGGCGTGGCGCCATTCTCACGGGCCCAGGGCATGCTCACGGGCAGGGGCCAGGTTCAGGGTGCGCTGATCAACGGCGTGGATCCGGAATACGAACCCGATGTCTCGATCATCCAGAAGCATATGACCCATGGCAGTCTGTCGAACCTCAAGGCGAACGAGTTCGGCATCATCCTGGGTGAAGCACTGGCACGGCGCCTGGGGATCCGCATGGGGGACAGGGTGACCGTGGTGCTGCCGGAAGCGTCCGTTTCCCCGGCGGGTGTGCTGCCCCGAATGAAACGGTTCACGCTGGTGGGCACCTTCAGTGTCGGGGCGGAACTCGACAGCAGCTACACCCTGATCCACTACAAGGATGCCGGCAAACTGCTCCGTCTCGGGGATAAGGCTCAGGGCGTGCGGATCCAGGTGGAGGAGCTTTTCCAGGCTCCGCGGGTGGCCAATCAGATCGCGCAGTCGCTGCCGGGCGCCTATCGGACCATGAACTGGACCCAGACCCACGGCAACCTCTTTCAGGCGATCCAGATGGAAAAGACCATGATCGGTCTTCTGCTGATGTTCATCGTGGCCGTGGCCGCATTCAACATTGTCTCGGCACTGGTCATGGTGGTGACGGACAAGAAGGCGGATATCGCCATTCTCCGGACCATGGGGATGACCCCGGCCGGCATCATGGCCGTGTTCATCATCCAGGGGGGCGTGATCGGCGTGGGCGGCACCCTCATCGGCACCGGCCTGGGCGTACTGCTGGCGCTCAACATCAGCAGCGTGATCGAGTGGATCGAGAGCGTGCTCAGCATGCAGTTCCTGAGTGCGGATGTGTATTTCATCAGTTACCTGCCGTCGGAACTGCAGCTCAACGACGTGCTCATTGTCGGTGGCGCCGGCCTTGCCATGAGCCTGCTTGCAACCATCTACCCGGCGTGGCGCGCCTCCCGGGTGCAGCCGGCGGAGGCCCTGCGCTATGAGTGAGACACCGATCATCCAGTGCCGTAACCTGGCCAAGACGTACCGCGAAGGGCGCGAAACCCTGCGCGTGTTCTCGGACGTGAACCTGAGCGTTGCGCCCGGGGAAACCCTGGCCATTGTGGGCAGTTCCGGCTCCGGCAAGACCACACTGCTCAACATGCTGGGTGGGCTGGACCGGCCCAGCGAGGGGGATGTCTGGATCGACGGCGAGGCCATCCATGGCATGCGCGAGCGTGAGCGCTGCCGCTTCCGCAACCGCACCCTGGGGTTCGTCTACCAGTTCCACCACCTGCTGGCGGAGTTCAGTGCGCTCGACAACGTGGCGCTTCCGGCGGCGCTGGGGCGTTACAGTCCCCGCCAGGCGAGGGCGAAGGCCCGGGATCTGCTGGAGCGTGTTGGCCTGGGTGAGCGCCTCAGGCACAAGCCATCGGAGCTGTCCGGCGGTGAGCGCCAGCGGGTGGCGATTGCGCGGGCACTGGTCAACGACCCGCGCTGTGTGCTGATGGACGAGCCCACGGGCAATCTGGATGACGATACCGGCGAGCGGATCCAGGGGTTGATGCGCGAACTGAACGAGCAGCTGGATTCCGCCTTCGTGGTGGTCACCCATGACCTGGAGCTGGCTCAGGGGATGGGACGCGTGCTGCGCCTGGACCACGGTGGGCTCAGTGAGACCGATTCCTGAGGCGGCGTTCGTACTGGCGCTGATGCCAGCGCTGGCGCACACGCCGGCGCCATAACTGCTGGATGGCGAGATAGGCGCTCAGGGAAAAGACCACGCCCAGGATCAGGGACCCGATGTACAGCGGCACACCCACCTCGATCAGGCGGCTGCTGATCCACTCCCAGCTGAGCTGGAACTGCTCGGCCTCCCCGGGGCGCCCGAGCACCAGGACACCGACGGCGTAACCGGCGTAGAGCAGTGGTCCCATTGTCAGTGGGTTGCTGATCCAGAGGGTGATCAGTGTCAGCGGCAGGTTGGCATTGAACCAGATGGCCGTCATGGCGGCCGGCAGGCTCTGGAACGGCATGGGCACCATGCACCAGAACACGCCGAGCAGGATGGCCCTGGACACCGAGTGGCGGTTGATGTGCCACAGGTTGGGTTCATGCAGGACGTCGCCGAGCAGCTTCAGGGCACGGAACCGGCGGAGCTGATCCGGGTGAGGGATGAGGCGCCTGAAGAAACGTCTGTCCATGAGTGAAGCTCACCTCATCCGAACGAAAACACGGTATGACAGGGAAGGGTGCTATGCGCGCAGGGATGCTGGCGCTGACAGTTGTGCTTATCCTACTGGAATGGCCGGGGGTACAGCCACCCACAGAGCCAAAGGCATGGACGGAGCCGGTTACTGTTAAGGGCTATGTCTGTGACCCCGCCCGGCCCACCAGCGGCGGTCACCTGGCTTTTGTGGTCTGTACCAGCGGAGGGGATGGACACCTGCCTGCCCGGATCAGGGCCACGCTGGACGGCGAGGCTTCCCGCCACCGGATCAGTGGCGGCGTGGTGCTTGAAGCTCGCCTGAATCCGCCGCGTGCCCCGCTCAACGCCGGCGGTGGCGGATTTGAGCAGTGGCTCTGGCGCGAGCGCATCGGCGCCATTGCCAGGGTCCGCAGCATGGAGCCCGCCCCGGAATTCTGTGGCCTCGCCTGCCACTACCATGCAGCCCGCATTGGGCTGATCCACCGCCTCAATCGTCACGGACAGCGCCTTCGCAATCCTGAGCTGGTGGAGGCGCTGCTCTTTGGCAGCCGCGCGGGCCTCAAGCAAGAGCACTGGGGTCGGCTTGATGCCACGGGGACCCAGCATCTGGTGGCCATTTCCGGCCTGCACGTGGGACTGGTGGCCGCCATTGCCGGCGCGGTCCTGGGGGCGCCCATTACCCGCGCGGCCCACAGGCGACCTGCCATGGGTCGGATGATCGCTTTTGTCCTGGTCGGGCTGGTGGCGACGGGATACGCGCTGCTTGCTGGATTGACCGTGCCGACCCAGCGCGCGCTGGTGATGGTGGCCGTGGCGGGCTGGATGCTCGCCTCCGGACGCCAATGGCGGCTCTGGGACGGCTGGCTGATGGCCCTGATGATGGTGGTGGTGCTGGAGCCACGGGCCCTGTGGGGGCCGGGTTTCTGGCTGTCCTTCGGCGCCGTGGCCTGCCTCATACTGGGGCTGGGCGCCCGCCTCCGTTCCCCCGGTGCCGTGAGTGGTCTGGTGCTGGCCCAGTTTGCCGTGGTGGCCGGTCTAGCACCGCTGTTGCTGTGGCATGGAATGGCCCCGTCCGGCGTTGCCTTTGCTGTGAATCTGGTTGCCATTCCCTGGCTTTCCGTTGTGGTGATGCCGGTGATTCTGGTTGCCGCACCCTTATTGCTGCTCCATCCAGCGTCCGCCAGTTGGGTCCTTCCTGGGGTGGATATGGCGGTCACCGTGCTCTGGTCATTCCTGGGCTGGGCCCAGCAGTGGGCTTTTGAACTGCCCGTGCCCGCCCCCGGCACCGCATTGGTGGGTGCTGCTCTTGTCCTGTGTGCGATGTTGCCGGTTGGCTGGCCCTACCGCCTGCTTGCCGGCGCTGTGCTGGGCCTGGTTCCCCTGGCTGGGCATCAGCCGGTGGCACCCGTTGGGAGTGCCCATGAGGTGAGGGTGGCGGATGGCGTGGGTGGGCCGGTGGTTGTGATCCGGGATGGGGCGTGGACGGTGCTGTTTGATGGGCGTGAGCCCGGTTCGCGGACCCGGGCGATTACCCGTGACCGAATAGGTGCCTGGCTGGATACGCTGGGGATCAGCGTGATCGATCAACTGGTGCTGGGGGATCCGGATATGGACCCGCAGCAATACTGGGTGTCCCCCAGGCTTCCGGATGTCCGCCGTGTTATTCAAGCGCCCGCATGTACGCTGGAGCAACACACCGGCAGGGGGCGTATTACCCTGAGTGGGATGGCTGCGGGCGGACAGTGCAGTCTGCTGCTGCGCAGCGGAGAACGCACGGCGTTGCTTGCCGGGCCCGTGGACCGTCGTGGGGAGAGGCGTATTCTCAGGGAACTCGGCAAGGGCCGGGAGGTCGATCTGCTTATGGCGCCACGGGGTGGTCAGGGGCGGTCCTCGCAACTCGGCTTCATTGAGGCGTTGTCGCCGTCGGTTTCGGTGCTGGCACCGCCCGATTGGTATCAGGGAGAGGCCGGGGCGCCGGCCCTTGAGCGATATGAGAACGCGGCGACGCGGGTGCTGTTCACTCCGCGCACCGGGGAACTACGATTGCTGCCGGAAGAGGGCGGGTGGCGCGTGGACCCCGCGCGGGATTGTGGCCAGAAGGTGCGCCTGTGCTAAAGTGTCGGCGCTTGTTCAACAGCATGGAGAAGGCGTGTGCTCGAGCTTCTGAGGCCCGGCGGATTCATCATGATTCCGCTGCTGATCTGTTCCATCCTGGCGCTGGCCATCATCATTGAGCGGTTCTATGCGCTTCGGATCAGTCGTGTGGCGCCGGCGGCGACCACCAATGAGCTCTGGCGGCTGATCAAGAAAAAGGAGCTGAACTCACGCCGCCTCAAGGCGATCCAGGAATCCTCGCCCATTGGCCGGATCATGGCGGCCGGGCTCAGTAACGCCAAGCATGGCCGTGACATCATGAAGGAGAGCATCGAACACGAAGCCTCCCAGGTGGTGCATGAGCTTGAGCGCTTCCTCAACCCGCTGGGAACGATCGCGGTCATCACGCCGCTGCTGGGTCTCCTGGGTACGGTCATCGGTATGATCAAGGTGTTCTCCCAGATCCAGCTGGCTGGCGTGGGTGACCCCGGCGTTCTGGCGGGCGGCATTTCCGAGGCCCTGATCACGACTGCGTCGGGCCTGACCGTGGCCATCCCGGCTCTTGTCTTCCACCGCTTCTTCATCCGTCGTGTGGACGAGATGGTCGTGAATATGGAACAGGAAGCCATCAAGCTGGTGGAAGTGGTCCACGGTGACCGTGACATCATTGTCGACGAGGGCGGTGAGCAGTGAAGTTCCGGCGTCAGTCGCAACAGGAGGTTTCGGTTAACCTCACGCCACTGATCGACGTGGTGTTCCTGCTGCTGATCTTCTTCATGGTCTCGACCACCTTCACGCGTGAGACTGAACTCCAGATCGACCTGCCCGAGGCCGAGGGAACCGAGGCGGAGCAGGAAAACAAGCGCATTGAAGTGGAGATCAGTGCCGATGGTGTCTATTCCATCAACGGCGAACGCCTTGAGGGCGTTGAACGCCAGGCTCTGAATGAACGCATCCAGAGCGTGGCCGAAGGCAATACCGAGCTTCCGTTCATCATTACCGCCGACGCCGATGCCCGCCACGAGCTGGTGGTACGTGCAATGGACGTGGCTGGCAGCCTCGGCTTTACCGGCCTGAGCATCAGCACCCAGAACAGCCCCGACGCCAATGGCGAATGATTCCGATATCTCAGACCTGACCAACTGGCAGGTCTATAAACGACTCCTGCGGTACGCGATCCCGTTCTGGGTGGCGTTTGCCGTCGCGACCCTGGGCAATGCGGTGTATGCCGGTGCCTCCACGGCCATGGCCTGGTCCATGGAGTTCGTGATCGAGGCGCTGCAGAACCCCACGCCCGAAAACCGGCGCTTCCTGCCGATGCTGATCATCGGTGTGTTCACGATCCGCGGCGTCGGTTTCTTCCTGAGCAAGTACTACATGAACTATGTCGGGCGTAACATCGTCAATGTGATGCGCGTGCAGGTGTTCGACCATCTCATGCGGGTGCCCTCAAGGTTCTACGACCAGACATCCTCAGGGCACCTGGTCTCCAAGATCACCTTCAACATCGAGCAGGTGACGGACGCCGCCACCGAGGCCGTGACCATCATCCTGCGAGAGGGGCTGACCGTGGTCGGCCTGCTCGGGTTCATGTTCTACACCAACTGGAAGCTGACCTTACTGTTCCTGGCGGTGGGGCCGATCATCGGCTGGATCATCAGCTATGTGAGCCGTCGTTTCCGTCGTATCAGCCGCCGTATCCAGTACTCCATGGGGGATGTGACCCATGTCTCATCGGAGGCCATCACCGGCTACCGGGTGGTGCGCACCTTCGGGGGCGCAGAGCGTGAATCCGGGCGTTTCCGCAAGGTCAGCTGGGACAACCTGCGCCAGAGCCTGAAAATGGCCAAGACTCAGGCCATCAGTACCCCTGTGGTCCAGGTCCTGGTCTCGCTGGCCATCGGCTTCCTGATCTGGGTGGCCCTGTCTCCGGAATTCCGGGACGCCATGACCACAGGCCAGTTCGTTGCCTTCATCACCGCCGCCTCCACCATGGCCAAGCCCGTGCGCCAGCTGACTTCGGTCCACGCCAAGATCCAGAAGGGGATCGCGGCGTCCCAGAGTATTTTCGAAAGCATCGACTATCCCGAGGAAGAAGATACCGGGACCCGGGATCCGGGCCGCGTGGATGGCCGCATCGATTTCCAGGATCTGTGGTTCCATTACCAGGAGCAGTACGAATACGTGCTCAAGGGCATCAACCTGAACGTGGCGTCCGGGGAGACCCTGGCGCTGGTGGGGCGCTCCGGCAGCGGCAAGTCCACCCTGGTGAGCCTGATCCCGAGGTTCTACGAACTGACGGATGGGGATATCCGGATCGACGATGTCTCCGTAAGGGACTTCAAGCTCGAAGCACTGCGGCGCCAGATCGCGCTGGTGACCCAGAGCGTGGTCCTGTTTAACGACACCGTGGCCAATAACATCGCCTATGGCGAAATGAGCGGCGCCAGCCGGGAGGTCGTGCGGGAGGCGGCACGCAAGGCCCATGCGCTGTCGTTCATCGAGGATCTGCCCCAGGGTTTTGACACCATGGTCGGGGATAATGGTGTGCTGCTGTCCGGTGGTCAGCGCCAACGCCTGGCGATCGCCCGGGCCCTCATCAAGGATGCCCCGATCCTGATCCTGGACGAGGCCACCTCCGCGCTGGATACCGAGTCCGAGCGTCATATCCAGGAGGCGCTGGAAGAGGTCATGGCCGGGCGGACCACGCTGGTGATTGCCCACCGTCTTTCGACCATTGAATCCGCTGATCGAATCGCGGTCATGGATGGCGGGCGCCTTGTGGAGATCGGTAGCCACCGTGAGCTGATTGAGCATGACGGGGCCTACGCGGCGCTGCACCGCCTCCAGTTCTCAGACGACGCCTGAGCACAGGGCCGCGGACTATGGGGGATACGCTGGAACGCCTCTGGTATACGGATAGACGCCCCCTGGGATGGCTCGCACCGTTGGCGTGGCTTTACGGCTGGCTGGTGAATCGGCGCCGCAGGGCTTACCGGAATGGGCGGCGCCCCGTCCATCATTCCCCCTTGCCGGTATTGGTTGTTGGCAACATCACGGTTGGCGGTACCGGCAAATCCCCCTTCACGGCCTGGCTGGTAAGCCATCTGAAAGCGCAGGGGTGGCGACCGGTCATCCTCAGCCGGGGCTACGGCGCCAGGCCGGATCACTATCCCTGTGCCGTGGCCCCCGACTCGGACCCCGCGGCCTGTGGTGATGAGCCGGTGATGCTGGCGCAGCAGACCGGTGTGCCGGTTCTCGTGGATCCCAGACGCGCCCGCTCCGCGGCCTATGCGGAACATGACAAGCTGGGGGATGTGCTGGTCTGTGATGACGGCCTGCAGCACTATGCCCTGGCAAGGACCCTGGAGTTCTGCATTTTCGATGGCGCCCGGGGTGTCGGCAACGGGGCACTGATGCCGGTGGGCCCGCTGCGTGAACCGCTGGAGCGGGTACGATCGGTGGATTTCTGCCTGACCACGGGCCAACCGGAGCACGCTACGTTCCGGGGCGGGTTGCCGGGCGCTAAGCAGTGCTACGCAGTGACCCTGGTGCCAACCGTGCTGCGCAACCTGAGCAGCGGTGAGACCCGGGACCTGGAATGGCTCAGCGGGCGCGTGGTGAACGCGGTCGCTGGGATAGGGAACCCCGCGCGTTTCTTTGATACGCTTAACGACCTCGGTGCCCGGGTCATTCCCCATCCGTTCGACGACCACCATCGTTTCCGTTCGGATGATCTGGACTTTCCACATGGACCGGTCGTGATGACCGCCAAGGATGGCGTAAAATGCCACACAATCGCCAGGGACGATGTCTGGGTCCTGGACGTGATCGCCAGGCCGGACGCCGCACTGGTTACCGAACTGGATCAAAAGCTTGAACTGCCGGGGAAGGACAGAACCCATGGATAAACGCCAGATCGCACTGCTTGCCTGCCCCGTGTGCCACGGCAAGCTCATCTACGACGCCGAGGCGCAGGAACTCATCTGCCGCAATGATGCCATGGCGTTCCCCATCCGCGAGGGCATCCCCGTGATGCTGCCCGAGGAAGCCCGGTCCCTGACCACTGACGAACGGCTTACGCCGGTACGCTGAGCGGATTCCCCATGGCCTTCACTGTCGTCATCCCCGCCCGTTATGCCTCCAGCCGCCTGCCGGGCAAGCCCCTGGCGGACATCGGTGGCCGGCCCATGATCCAGCACGTCTGGGACCGGGCCGCGGAAAGCGGGGCGGGCAGGGTGATCATTGCTACCGACTCCGAGCGCATTGGTGAGGCAGTCCGGGGCTTTGGAGGCGAGGCCGTCATGACCCGGGATGATCATCCCTCGGGTACGGATCGCCTTCAGGAGGTGGCCACCACACTGGGGCTGGAGGACGATGCGATCGTCGTCAATGTCCAGGGGGATGAGCCGCTGCTGCCCGCCGGGCTGATCAACCAGGTGGCCGGGCTGCTCGAGGGCGCGCCGGATGCCGCCATCGCCACCCTCTGTGAGCCCATCAGGGACCCGGAGGAACTCTTCAATCCCAATGCCGTGAAAGTGGTCATGGATGAAGCCGGGCGGGCGCTCTATTTCTCCCGTGCGCCCATTCCCTGGGACCGGGAGACCTTCGAGGACCGGCGCCGGCTGGAACGGGTGCCGGAGACAGCCGGCTGGTACCGCCACATTGGCCTCTATGCCTACCGGGTCAGCCTGCTGCACCAGTTTGTGGGCTGGCAGCCGGCGCCGCTGGAACGCGCGGAATCCCTGGAGCAGCTGCGGGCGCTCTGGCACGGCGCGCGGATCCAGGTGGGCATTGCTGAACAGACCCCGCCGGCAGGGGTGGATACGGAAGTGGACCTGGAACGGGTCCGTGCACGCCTTGCCGGCCCATCACCCCATCAGGAGTGACGCACTATGACACAACCGGTCTCCATTCTGTTTGTGTGCCTCGGCAATATCTGCCGCTCACCCACGGCCCAGGGCGTGTTTGCAAAGCAGCTGCAGGATGCCGGGCTGCAGGACCGTATCCGGATCGATTCCGCGGGCACAGGGCACTGGCATGTGGGTAAATCGCCGGATCCCCGGGCCACCGACGCCGCCCGCCAGCGCGGCATTGACCTGACGGACCAGCGGGCGCGCCAGGTCTCGCTGGAGGATTTCTACACCTTTGACCACATCCTGGCGATGGACCTTGCCAACCACGGGGATCTGCGAGCCATGGCGCCGCCCAATGCGGATGCCTCTGTGGAACTGTTTCTCAGCTACGCCCGCCATGCGGATACGCAGGAGGTGCCGGATCCGTACTATGGCGGAGAGTCCGGCTTTGCGCGGGTTCTGGACCTGATCACGGATGCGGGCGAAGGTCTGCTTGCCGAGTTGCGTACGCGGCATGGCCTATGAACCAGGGGGTTCTTGAACAGGGGGTCGACCTGCAGCCGTGCAATAGCCTGCGGTTGCCGGGTCACGCCCAGTGGTTCGCCCACATCGTGAACCCGGAGGCGCTTCCAGAGCTGCTGGAATGGGCGGATGACCAGAAGCTGCCGGTTCAGGTCCTGGGCGGCGGCAGCAACGTGGTGCTGCGCTCGGATATCAATGGCCTGGTGCTGGGCATGGCCATCCATGAACGCCAGTGGCAGGTTCTTGATGATGACCGGGCCATCCTGAGTCTGGGAGCCGGGGAGAACTGGGATTCGGTGGTCCGTTACGCCGCCTCCATCGGGTATCGTGGGCTGGAGAATCTGGCCCTGATCCCGGGGACCGTGGGAGCGGCACCCATCCAGAACATCGGGGCCTATGGCCGGGAACTGAGCGATGTGCTCGAAAGCCTCGACGCCTGGGACCGGCAGGAAGGGCGCTTCCGGACCCTGGGACCGGAAGCGTGCGGCTTCGGCTACCGGGACAGCCTGTTCAAGCGTGACCCCGAACGCTTCATCATTGTGCGCGTACGGGTGCGCCTGTCGCGTTCGGCGCCTTTCCGATTGGATTACGGCGAGCTTGCGCGGGAAGTTGCGGATTATGACGACCCGCAACAGGAACTGACACCGGAGGCCATCGCCGACCTGGTCAGCCGTATCCGTCTGGCGAAACTGCCGGATCCTGCTGTACTGCCCAATGCCGGCAGCTTCTTCAAGAACCCAGTGGTGGATCAGACTACCGGCGATGCGCTGAGGCAACGGTTTCCGGAACTGGTGGCCCATCCGGATCCCGGCGGGGTCAAACTGGCGGCCGGATGGCTGATTGAGCAGTGCGGCTGGAAAGGGCACCGGGAGGCGCATGTCGGGGTGCATTCGAAACAGGCCCTGGTCCTGATCCATCACGGCAATGGGTCCGGGGCGGAACTGCTGGCGCTGGCCGAGCGCATCCGCGAGGATGTACGGGCCCGTTTTGGTGTGGCGCTGGAAATTGAGCCAAGGCTGATCGGCAACGCAGGGTGATTGACAGTTGTGCGCTGAGTCACGAGTATTCCGTGCTGACAGCCCCATTTATAGAGATCCGACACGACAGGTGCTCTCATGACAGATTCCCGTTCCCCCGGTAAGCGTTTCCGCGATGCGCTGACAGACCAGCCGCTCCAGATCGTCGGCACTATCAATGCCTATACCGCCATCATGGCCGAGAAGAGCGGCCACAGGGCGATCTATCTTTCCGGCGGTGGCGTCGCCAACGCCTCCTTCGGCCTGCCGGATCTGGGCATGACCACCATGAACGATGTGGTCGAGGATGCACGCCGGATCACCGCCGCATCGAACATCCCCCTGCTTGTGGATATCGACACGGGCTGGGGCGGGGCCCTCAACATCGCCCGTACCATCCGCGAGATGGAGCGCGCCGGGGTCGCCGCTGTGCACATTGAGGATCAGGTGGCCCAGAAGCGCTGCGGTCACCGGCCGAACAAGGAGATCGTCTCAAAGGACGAGATGGTTGACCGGGTAAAGGCCGCGGCCGATGCCCGGCAGGACCCGGATTTCTTCATCATTGCGCGCACTGACGCGTTCGCCCAGGAAGGTCGCGATGCCGCGATTGACCGCGCCCAGGCCTGCGTGGACGCCGGAGCGGACGCCATCTTCGCGGAAGCGGTGGCGGACCTGGAGGACTATCGGGCCTTTGTCGAGGAACTGGATGTGCCTGTTCTGGCCAACATCACCGAGTTCGGCAAGACGCCGCTGTTCAATCGGCAGGAACTGGCGGATGTGGGCGTAGGCATGGTGCTGTACCCGCTCAGTGCCTTCCGGGCCATGAACCAAGCCGCGCTCAACGTGTACCAGCACATTCTCAACGACGGCGACCAGAAGGCCGTTGTGGACCAGATGCAGACCCGTGACGAGCTCTATGACTTCCTCGACTATCACGAATTCGAGGCCAAGCTCGACGAACTTTTTGCGCAGAAAAACTAGCAGCAACAAAAAGCATGACAGGTGAGAGGAAAGAACCATGAGCGATAAACCACAAGGCGGCGCTGGCCTGCGTGGCCAGGTAGCAGGGGAGACCGCACTCTGCACCGTTGGCAAGACCGGGACCGGCCTTACGTACCGCGGCTACGACATCACCGATCTGGCCAACAATGCCCAGTTTGAGGAAGTGGCGCACCTTCTGATCCACGGCCACCTGCCCAACCAGCGGGAACTTGAAGCCTACAGAAAACGCCTGGCAGCCAAACGCCACCTGCCGGATGCCCTTAAAGAGGTGCTGGAGCGGATTCCAGCGGACGCCCACCCCATGGACGTGATGCGTACCGGCTGCTCCATGCTGGGCAACCTCGAGACCGAACAGAGCTTCGACGAGCAGGATGACCACATCGACCGCATGCTCGCGGCACTCCCGGCCGTCATCTGTTACTGGTACCGCTACAGCCACGACGGCGTGCGCATCGACACCGATCTGGACGACGACACCATCGGCTCCCACTTCCTGCACATGCTGCATGGTCGCAAGCCCAGCCAGCTGCACGCCGATGTCATGAACGTCTCGCTCATCCTTTACGCCGAGCACGAGTTCAACGCCTCCACCTTCACCGCAAGGGTGTGCGCCTCCACGCTTTCGGACATCCACTCCTGCGTCACCGGCGCCATCGGCAGCCTGCGCGGTCCGCTCCACGGCGGCGCCAACGAAGCCGCAATGGAAATGATCGAAGGCTTCAACGATCCGGACGACGCCGAGGAGAAACTCCTCGGGATGCTGGAGCGCAAGGACAAGATCATGGGCTTCGGCCACGCCGTGTACCGCGACGCCGACCCGCGTAACGCCATCATCAAGAAATGGTCCCACGCACTGGCCGAGGATTACGGCGACACCAGCCTCTACGACATCTCCGAGCGGTGCGAGGAGGTCATGTGGCGCGAGAAGAAACTGTTCCCGAATGCGGACTTCTTCCACGCCTCCGCGTACTTCTTCATGAACATCCCGACCAAGCTGTTCACGCCCATCTTCCTGATGTCGCGTGTTTCCGGCTGGACGGCCCACGTGAAGGAGCAGCGTGCCAACAACCGCATCATCCGCCCGAGCGCCGACTATACCGGCCCGGAGCACCAGGACTGGCTGCCGATCGACGAGCGCTGAAGCCCCCTGTAGGAGCGCGCATGCGCGCGATGCCGCCATGTCAGCGCCAGGCCGCCCTTGTCGCGGGCATGCCCGCTCCTACAAGTGCAGCGGTAGCGAGTAGGCTGGAGAATCAACAAGCTGGTTTTATCAGGAAAATCCATTAAGGAAACATCATGAGCGCCAACGTAGAATCCAACGTCCGCCCGGACTACGACGACATCATCCAGAAAATCGCGGACTACGTCCTCGACTACAACATCAAAAGCAAGGAAGCCCTGGACACCGCCCGTAACTGCCTGATGGACACCCTCGGCTGTGGTCTGCTGGCCCTGCGTTTCCCCGAGTGCACCAAGCACCTCGGCCCCATCGTTGAAGGCACCCAGGTTCCCAACGGCGCGCGCGTGCCCGGAACCCCCTTCCGCCTGGATCCGGTCAAGGCCGCCTGGGACATCGGCTGCATCATCCGCTGGCTCGACTATAACGACACCTGGCTGGCCGCTGAATGGGGTCACCCGTCAGACAACCTTGGCGGCATCCTCGCCATTGCCGATCACCTGTCACAGAAGCGTGTTTCTGAAGGCAAGGACCCGCTGACCATGCGCGACGTGATCGAGGGCATGATCATGGCCCACGAGATCCAGGGCGTGCTGGCACTGGAGAACTCGTTCAACCGCGTTGGCCTGGACCACGTGGTTCTGGTGAAGGTCGCCTCCACCGCGGTAACCGCCAAGCTCATGGGTTGCGGCCGCGAAGAAATCATGGCCGCGCTCTCCCACGCCTGGGTTGACGGCCAGTCCCTGCGCACCTACCGGCACGCGCCCAACGCGGGCTCCCGCAAGTCCTGGGCGGCGGGTGATGCCACCTCCCGCGCCGTGCGCCTGGCTGACATTGCCAAGCGTGGGGAAATGGGCATTCCGGGTGCCCTGAGCGCGCCGCAGTGGGGCTTCTATGACGTGCTGTTCAGCAAGACCAACCGTGACCAGCAGGTCAAACCGGAAGGGGAGCGCCAGTTCAAGCTGCCCCAGGATTTCGGCAGCTACGTGATGGAGAACGTCCTGTTCAAGATCTCCTTCCCGGCCGAATTCCACGCCCAGACCGCTGCCGAAGCCGCCGTAACACTGCATCCCCAGGTGAAGGACCGGCTGGACGAGATCGATAAGATCGTGATCACCACCCACGAATCCGCGATCCGCATCATCTCCAAGGAAGGCAACCTCGCCAACGCCGCCGACCGTGACCACTGCCTGCAGTACATGACCGCCGTGCCGCTGATCTTCGGCAACCTGACGGCTGAGCATTACGAGGACGACTTCCACGCCAACAACCCCATCATCGACGAGATCCGGGGCAAGATGGAGGTTCAGGAGGACGAGCGCTATACCCGCGAGTACCTGGAAGAGGACAAGCGTTCCATTGCCAACGCCATCCAGGTGTTCTTCAAGGACGGATCCAGCACCGAGAATGTGGCCGTTGAGTACCCGATCGGGCATCGCCGCCGCCGGAAAGACGGTATTCCGCTGCTGGAGCAGAAGTTCCGCAACAACCTGGCGACCCGCTTCACCCAGAAGCGCTCCGAGCAGATCTTCAGCCTGTGCAAGGATCAGAAGACGCTCGAGAATACCCCGGTCAACGAGTTCATGGACCTGTTTGAAGGGTGTTAAATGAACTGACGTTTATTTTCTGTTAAGTATCCAGAAAGAAAAACGGCACCCATAAGGGTGCCGTTCCAGTTCTAAGCCCTACAGGGCAATCAGGCACGGCGGCGGTAGCTGAAGCCAAGACCCGCCAGACCCAGGCCAAGCAGCGCAAGGGTGCCCGGCTCCGGCACACGGCCGACGGTGACGTCGTCGATGCCATAACCATCGTTCGGATCGTTGGAGTGGATCTCGAAGTTGTCGAGCCCCTCGCCATCATACAGTGAGATGTAGAACAGGCCGCCACTACCCAGGGATTTCCCGAAAACGTCGCTGAACGCGAAATCGAACCCATCGATGCTGAAGCGGCCGCCCGAGTCATTCGGGTCAGTCATGAAAAAACCGACCGCGTTGTTATCAGCATCCGGTGTGAACTTCACGCTCTGCGCATCCATGCTGTCCAGCCACTGGCTGGGGGACGTGGCAAACCGGCCGTTGAACGGTGTCTCATCAGCGTTAAGGACCGCAATGCCAGCACCACACTGGAAACCTTCATCATTACAGCTATCAGTCGGTGAATTAAAAGCCGGCTGAGTCACGTCAAAGGTCCCGACACTGGTGGCAAAGGACGTCATCTGATCGTTAAAGTCGGTGGCTACGTCGTAGCTTTCAAAATCCTCGGGCGGCGCATAGCCGGGTTGCAGCGTGCTGAGGAACGAGGCCTGGGCAGCATTGGCGTTGGCTGCGCCCTCACCGCTGATTTTCAATACAGGCGCTGCATTCGCTGTAGCTACCCCTACCGCCAGCAGACCGACGCTAAACAATTTTGTGTAGGTTTTCATCGCACTATGCTCCTTGCATATAAGGTGGAACGCATGAAAGCTTATGCAAGGAGCAGGCCATAAATTTATAGCCTTAAAATACAGTTAGTTATAAGTTGCTCGGGGGACCACTTGTCCTTTGCCTGTAAAGTAAACTGACACTCGCGAGAGCGACCACCGAGGCCTCACAGTCGTCCGTCGACAGCCTGCTTGGGCAGTGCGTACTTCACATCAAACAGTATGGAGCCGGCGGGCTTACCCAGGGCCCGCAGCTTCTCCGCACCGAGCGCCACAAAGTCCCGATGACCCACCGCGAGGATCATCGCGTCGTAATGCCCCTCGGCAGGGCTCTTAACCAGTTCGATGCCGTATTCCTCCCGGACTTCATCCGCGTCCGCCCAGGGGTCCCACACGTCAACGTTGGCATGGTAGTCCTGGAATTCGTGGACCAGGTCGATTGCCCGCGTGTTGCGGATGTCCGGGCAGTTCTCCTTAAACGTCAGCCCCATGATCAGGACGTTGGAGTCCACCACCTGGATGCGGCTCCGGGTCATCATCTTGATCACGCGTTCCGCGACCTCGGCGCCCATACGATCGTTCAGGCGCCGGCCGGAAAGGATCATCTCGGGGTGGTAGCCCACCGCCTGGGCCTTGTGGGTCAGGTAATAGGGATCCACACCGATGCAGTGGCCACCCACCAGCCCGGGGCGGAAGGGCAGGAAGTTCCACTTGGTCCCGGCGGCCTGCAGCACCTCCTCGGTATCGATCCCCAGGCGTTCAAAAATCAGGGACAGTTCGTTGACCAGGGCAATGTTCACGTCCCGCTGGGTGTTCTCAATGACCTTGGCGGCTTCCGCGACCCGGATTGAGCTGGCCAGATGGGTGCCCGCCGTAATAACAGAGGCGTACAGGTCATCGACAAAGCGCGCTGTTTCCGGCGTGGAGCCGGACGTCACCTTGAGAATGCTGGTGACCCTGTGTTCCTTGTCGCCCGGGTTGATCCGTTCCGGGCTGTAGCCGGCAAAGAAATCCTGGTTGAAAGTCAGGCCGGATTCGGCTTCCAGGATAGGAATGCAGATTTCCTCGGTAGCCCCGGGGTAGACCGTGGACTCGTAGACCACGGTGTCCCCGTTACTGAGCACCTGGGCGACAGATCGGGAAGCAGCCCTAAGAGGTCCGAAATCCGGCGTTTTGAAGGCGTCGATTGGTGTGGGGACGGTTACGATGTAGACGTTGCAGTCACGGATGCTTTCCAGTTCAGAGGAGAACCGGAGCCGCTCTGAGGCCGCCAGCTCATCGGGTTCCACCTCACGTGTGTCATCGAACCCATCCTGGAGCTGGCCAATTCTCTGGCTGTCGATGTCAAAACCGGTGGTGTGATAAAGCCTGCCGAATTCCACTGCCAGAGGCAGCCCTACGTAACCAAGCCCGATGATTCCGATCCGAACGTCCTGAACGGTTGCCATGTTGCTGCTATCCCTCGTTGATAAAGAGCGGATATTGTGCCTCATGGTGACTGGGTTGACGAGACAGTGAGAAAAACCTCAAAACCAGAAGCGTTACAAATTGAAATTGATTTAATCCAGTGTAGACTGGAGTCAGTTGAGCAGGGCTTCAGGCCCGGTGGCACAGGGTGTGCTGCCAGCTGTCCCGCTCTGTGACGGCGCAAGGAAGGAGATGCTGTGGCGCACGTCCGTCTGTTTCGACATTATCTTCATGTCCCATTTCTGATTCTGGGGCTGCTTGATTTTCTGGCCCTGGTGCTCGCGCTGTATCTGGCGGTGTTCTTCCGCTATTTCGGCGATCCCGCCATGCTGGCCGAGTACTGGACCTATGTCCTGCCTTCGGCCGTTGCCTTCGGGCTTGTAAACCTGGTTGTCATGGTCGCGCTGGCGGTTCACCAGGCAAAGCTCGAGGAGGGCCTCACCGGCATGATGCTCCGGACCATCATGACCCTGATCCTCAGCCTGCCACTTTCCTACGTCCTGGCGTTTCTGCTGCCGGACTACTTCTGGTATCTGGGAGGCGAAGGCGTCGTAACGTCCGCCTCTGTTTTCGGCTTTCTGATGCTGGGTATCGTCCGCAGTCTGTTCTTCCGCCTGATCGGTGCGAACCGTTTCCGCCGCCGGGTTCTGATGCTGGGGGCGGGGCGTCGGGCTTACCAGATGGAGCAGGAGCTGCAGTCCCCCATGAACCGCAAGGGGTTCGTGCTGGTTGGATTCCTGCCCGCGAATGAGGACTCAGTGCAGGTGGATGAGCAGCGCCTGTGCCATCAAAAGAAAGACGAGGATCTGCCTGGCCTGATTGACCGGCTGCGGATTGATGAGATCGTGATTGCGGTGGATGACCGGCGTCACGGCGGGCTCCCGATGGAGGGGCTGCTGGAGTGCCGCATGCGCGGTGTGAGGATCATTGAGGGCGCCAGCTTCTATGAGCGGGAGACCCGCAAGGTGGCGCTGGAGATGATCACCTCCGGCTGGCTGGTGTTCTCGGAAGGGTTCTCACTATCCGCCATTTCGCGATTGAGTAAACGGCTGATTGATCTCTCTGCCTCTCTGGTTCTGCTGGCCGTTACCTGGCCGCTCATGCTTCTGACCGTGATTGCGATCAAGGTTGAAGATGGCCTGAAAGCACCGGTGCTCTACAGCCAGGAGCGTGTTGGTCTGAACGGCCGGATCTTCCGGGTCCACAAATTCCGCTCCATGCGCACTGACGCGGAGAAGGGCGGTGCTGTCTGGGCCCAGAAGGACGATGATCGGATCACATGGGTTGGGCATGTCATCCGCAAGGTCCGTATCGACGAACTGCCGCAGATCTTCAATGTGCTCAAGGGCGAGATGGCCTTTGTTGGGCCGCGTCCGGAACGCCCTGTATTTGTTGATCAGCTTTCCGAAAGTATTCCGTTCTACAGTGAACGCCACCGGGTCAAGCCGGGGCTCACAGGCTGGGCTGTTCCCGAAATGCTGACTGCGTTTAACCAGAATGCGGCCGCCAAAGTCGGCGACCGGATAGGCACTCACCACACAGGGCTCTCTGGCCCTCTCGACATCAGTAACGTCACAAGATGGGACAAGGAATTATCGGCTGCCGATCAGGCTATTGCCTGGGAATATGCTGGCTCCCTTCTTGAAGAATTCGGATATCCCACCGGAATCAAGCGTCATTGGGCGAAATCCTACAGGAAGGTTTATCATCGTTTCAGTGAATCAATCCAATGGCGCTTAAAGCGGAATCAGGCGAGTGCCACTTAACGTATTCAGTACCTTTCTCTTCACCCCGTGAAAGCGACGATTCGCGTTTTATCTCGGTTGAATGTACTTAGCAGGGCACGCAATGGATCGTAGAGAGAAAGATGGCGTTCCGACCATAAGCCTCCTCCTGGTCACAGCCAACCGTGCGGCCTGGCTTGATGCCCTGATCAGCTGTATTCACGCCCAGACCATGGCTGATTGGGAAGTCATTGCAGTGGATTGTGCGTCCACGGATAACACGCTCGAGTGTCTTGAAACCTGGGCACAGGATGAAAACCGGGTCCGCGTTCTGTCCGCTGAAGAAACCGACCGCGCTATTGGCCGTCGTCTGGCCCTGCAGAAGGCCAGGGGAGACTACGTCGCCTGGTTGGACCCGCACACTTTATGGGGCACAGACTTCCTAGAAGAGATGCTGCACAGCGTGGAACAGGGCCCGGAGGGTACTGGTGCGGTCTACGCATTGAGCCAGGTGCTGAATGAGGAAGGGGCTGTTGTCAGGACTCTACCCGGGGCACTGAAATACCCGACCATCGTCCGTGAATTGTTTGCGGCGCCACAGTTCCCGCTTACAGCGCTCCTGGTTCGTCGCCGCGCTATCCGCGCCCTGGAAAAGACGGGCATGCGGTTTGTCCTGGGCAACGACCACGCGCTTCTTTTATGGCTGGCTCATCAGGTTTCATTTGAACCGGCCAGCGAGGAGATGGCGCCCGTTCAGATACGCTCAATTGACGGCGCATTACCGCTCAGTATTGATCCAATTTCTGAAGAACGAAGCGCGGCAATGACCTATGCGTTGGAGAATTTCCGGAGGGCTGTGCCTGCCCGTTTCGCGCGACACTGCCTTGCAGCCTTTTATTGCAGACGGGCCCAAGCCCTATCGGTCGGCGGCGAATCTGGCGAAGGCTTAGCTTCAGCCCTCCAGGCTCTTATGTACCGCCCTCTGTGGCCCCGCGCATGGAAACAGATTCTGTCTATTGCCGTGAAAGGGTAGTGGGCGCAGAATCCGGTTGATGATCACCCTTAGGACACAATGCACATGGAAGGTTCCACCCGTTCTGGCCGCCTGAATCGACTGGCCCCAGCGGCGATGCTGCTGGCTGTACTGGGCAGTACCGCTGACACCTGGTGGCTGACGCTGGACCGCTGGACGAAGCTCGACGAGTCCTACTCCCACGGTTTTCTTCTCCTGGTGGTTTCACTGGTCCTTTCCTGGCAGGTCTGGCGTCGTGAACGCCCGGTAACAGGCCTCCATTCACTCTGGCTTTTTCCGTTCGTTCTGGGACTCGCGGGGTACGCTGTCGGCGATCTGCTCGGGCCAGTGTGACCGCATCCTGTCCGAACTGGGCCGTACATTCAGCCAGATAGGTTCGTTGTTGAGGTGAGGGCCTGTTCAGGATGCGGGAAACGGCGCGGCTTGAGCTGCGACCATCCAAGCTTACATCGTAGGCGAAGCCGGGCTTGAGGGTGTCGTTACGGTAGAGCCCATTACAGTCACCGAACGAGGCGCGGATATCCGGGTCGGAGCCACACAGCTGTGTCGCGTTCTCGGCTTTGCGGGGGAAATAGAATTCCGGCATGCACTCTCTCCTTGTGTTTGGTCCTGCCTGCCCCGAAGCTTCAGATCCCTGAATTCCCTGTGGGGCGATTTTTGGATTATTCCATCACTGGTTGTCTGCTTCAAGATATCCGCATCCGTTCATCTCAAACCGCCCTCCAGGCGTAGAATAGGGAGAGGTATCCAGCGCGCGGAGGCGATCATGAAACGCAGGCACCTGCTCTCGTCATTACTGGCCGGTGGAACGCTGTCGCTCCTGCCATGTTCATGGGCGTTCGCCCGCGACATCCGGTACTTCCACGAGGTTTCCGTTGCGGATGCGGCGCTTCAGCCTCTGGAGCACAAGGGAGAATGGTGGCGTGGCAAGGTATCGAGCGACGCCTGGCAGATCCTTTTCAGGGAGGCAACGGAGCCGGCTGGCTCAAGCCCACTGAACGGGGAGAACCGCAACGGCACCTTCGTCTGCGCGGCCTGCCACCTGCCGCTGTTCAGCTCTGAGACCAAGTACGAATCCGGCACCGGCTGGCCGAGTTTCTGGGCAGCTCATGAGAAGCACATGGGCACGAAGACGGATTATAAGGCTTTCTGGCCACGGACCGAATATCATTGTATCCGTTGCGGCGGGCACCAGGGCCATATCTTCGATGATGGGCCTGAGCCGACGGGAAAACGCTGGTGCAACAACGGCCTGGCGCTGACATTTGTACCGGAAGATGAAACACTTCCGGCGTTGAGGGGGTAAGCATGCGCGTCCTGATTCCGGTGCTGCTATTGATGACCGCATTGACTGGCCATGCCCAGGGGAATACCCAGACCGCGGTTTTCGCCGGCGGATGCTTCTGGTGCATGGAGCCGCCTTACGACAAACTGGAGGGAGTGACGGAGACCACTAGTGGTTATGCGGGCGGTGAGCTTGAGAACCCCAGCTACCAGCAGGTCAGCTCCGGGCGGACTGAACACCTGGAAGTCGTTCGGGTTCGATATAACCCGGATGAGGTCTCTTACGGGAAGCTGCTCGAGGTGTTCTGGCGCAATATCGACCCCCTGGATGACGGCGGGCAGTTCTGTGACCGGGGTTACCAGTACACAACCGCCATTTTCACGCAGTCGGAGGCGCAGCAGGAGGCTGCACAGGCGTCAAAGCAGGAACTGGTTGAGTCCGGGCGGTTTGATCAGGAGATTGTGACGCCCGTGAGGCAACTGGAGGCGTTCTACCCGGCCGAGGACTACCACCAGAACTATTACGACAAGAACCCGATCCGTTACTGGTATTACCGCACAAGCTGCGGGCGGGATTCCCGGCTCGAGGAGCTCTGGGGCGAGGGTTAGGCGCCTCGGAGATCCCGCACCAGTGCCCGCACCGTGTGCCAGCGGTTGACCAGCAGCGCCGTGAGAATAAGTGCGCAGCCGGCGAACTGCTGCAGCACCATGGTCTCGCCAAACCATCCTGCCGCAAAGAGGGCCACCCAGACCGGTTCCATGGAGAGGATCACCACACCATGACTGTGTGCGGCCAGGCTCTGGGCCCAGGTCTGCACGAAGAACCGGGCTGCTGTCCCCACAATGGCGCTGAGCACAATCCAGAGGACCAGGTTGCCGCCGAAGTCACTGAACGTGGGCTCCCACGGTTCCAGCAGGAATGAGAGCACCAGGGTGACGAGTCCCACCATGGTTAACCCGATTGTGGTCAGGGGAAAGACGGGGAGGGCGGCGCGGCGAGACTGTCGGCCTGCCGGGTTGCTGTTGGCGGCCCTGGAATTGAGCGTGAAGTAGAAGGCGAGGATCACGGCGGCGAGCAGGAAGAAGAGCTGGCCGGCTTCCGGGTTGAAACCGCCATTCAGCGAGAGCAATGCCAGCCCCGCCATGGCGACAGGCAGAGCCACCCAGGTTGTTACCGGCTGCTCCTCGGAAAACACCAGCCTTGCGATAATGGGCACGAATACCACGTTCAGGCTGATGATGAAGGCGCCTTCGCCAATATGGCTGCTCAGGTGAAGCCCGGTAACCCAGCTGCTCATGCCGGCACCGAAAACAACGCCCACGCGCGCGGCCCGCAGGAGCTGCTCGCGGCTCAGGCCTGCCAGCTGCCGCCAGCCGAAGACGGCCAGAACGCCGCCGGCAAGCAGGAAACGCAGCGACAGGAACAGCAGCGGTGGCATTGCCAGAACGGCCTCGCGGGAGAACATCCAGCTGATGGCAGCCAGGAGCGCGGCTGCGACAAAGAGCAGGTCGGATTTAGCAGTATTCGAGACGGGCAAAACAGCGGCCACTTCACAGAGCGAATGGAGTGCGGACTTTACCCCCTGAGAAGCCTTGACCACAATACAGAAAGGTACTGAAAGGAGACTGCCAGGATGAACGAGCGCCGCCGTGAACAGCGCCTGCCATGGGTATCCATGGATGCCAGGATCAAGGTCCGCAAGGGGTTGATTGGATCCGCATGGGTTGATGTGGAGGTTGTGGATTACAACCGGCTGGGCATCGGGATCATTGCGGCGGACGACCTGCTGAAACCAGACAGTAAGGTACAGGTCAGCCTGCGCCTGAACACGGAAGTGGGGGAGATCACGGTGGATCAGGTGGCAGCCAGTGTTCGTCACTCCCAGACGGATGAACACGGCTACTTCTTCGGGCTGGAGTTTGAGAAAGACCCTTCCGAGGGCGTGCGTGAATCACTGCAGCGTATCGAGGGCATCCTCAACCGCCATCAGGGGCTGGCGGAGAAAGTACAGTAACCGCGGAGCCCAGGGCTCAGGCCTTGAGTTCCCGCTCGCTGTCGTCGCTGAAGTAGCGGTAGAGCTCATCGAAACTCATGGGTGAGGCGTAGCGGTAGCCCTGTACCAGTGAGCACCCGTGCATGCGCAGGAAGTACTCCTGCTGTTCCGTTTCCACGCCTTCCGCCACCACCTGCTTCTCCATCTGCTGGGCAATGCCGATGATGGTGGTGGCGATGTCCGTGTTGGGGCCGTCTTCCGGGATCTCCTTCACAAAGGTCTGTCCGATCTTGAGCATGTCGATGGGCAGCGAGCGCAGCTGCCGGAGGCTGCTGAAGCCGGTTCCGAAGTCATCAATGGTGATGGTGACGCCGGTCCTGCGGATGCGCGCAAGCTGGTCCCGTGCTACCTCTGGCTCATCCGAGAGCATGCCCTCGTGAATGTCGATTTCCAGAAAGTGCGGTTCCAGGCCGGACGTACGCAGTGCAAAGTCGATCACGTTTTCCAGCCCCGGATCCCGGAACTGGCGGGCGGAAATATTGACGGCAACGCGCACGCCACGCCCAAGCAGCTGGTGCAGCAGCTTGATCTGCATACAGGCCTGCTGCAGCACCCAGTTGCCCAGGGGCATGATCAGCCCGGTATCCTCGGCCACCGGGATGAATTCATCGGGCAGTATCTCGCCCCGCTCCGGGTGCTGCCAGCGGATCAGGGCCTCCATGGCGGTGATATCGCCGGTGTTGAGATCAACCTGGGGCTGGAAAAGCAGGAAGAATTCCTCGCGCCGCAGGCCATGGCGCAGCTCCCGCTCCAGCGTCATCAGCTGCTCGGCACGGTTATTCAGGCTCTCGGTATAGAAGTCGTACTGGTCGCGGCCCTTGTCCTTGGCGCGATACAGGGCAAGATCCGCGTTCTTCATCAGCGTGTCGGGGGTTTCACCGTCGGCTGGGGCCGTGGTGATCCCGATGCTGGTTGAGATCAGTACTTCCTGCCCCTTAAGCCGAATCGGCGCCTTCAGGCTGGCCAGCATGTTCTCGGCGATCATGGTCAGATCCTTGGTATCCGAGACATCGTGCAGGAGTATGGTGAACTCATCGCCGCCCAGTCGTGCCACGGTATCCTGGGTGCGCACACAGGACTTCAGCCGGTCCGCCACGGTGAGAAGCAGCATGTCCCCGGCGTCGTGGCCCAGGCTGTCGTTGACCTGCTTGAACTGGTCGAGGTCGAGAAAGAGCAGGGCGATCTGGGTCTGGCGGCGGGCAACGCTCTGCAGTGCCTGCTCCAGGCGGTCCTGGAACAGGCGGCGGTTCGCCAGGTTGGTCAGGCTGTCGAAGAGTGCCAGCTGCTCCATGCGTTCATGGGCCAGCTTGAGCTCGGTGATGTCCACCGCGGAGACGATGTAGTTGACGGGCTGGCCGTCATCATCGAGTACCGAGGAGGTGGTGACGGCCGTCCACAATGGTGTGCTGCCATTGGTGCGGCACAGCAGTTCACCCTTCCAGTGGGGCTGGAGGCAGTCGAGGAAGTTGGTCAGAACACCGGTTTCGGTACCGGACAGGTTCACAGTGGCACTGAGGGTGGCGACGGAGTGGCCGATGACATCGTCCCTGGAGAAGGCGGTCAGCTGGCAGAACCGGTCGTTGACGAACTCGATACGGCCCTGCGAATCCGTGATGAGGATCATAGCGCCGCTGTTCATGACGGCACTGGAGAACTTGGTCAGCGTGGTCTCACGTTCGTTCTGCTCCCTGCGCGAACGTGCGAGCCGGAAGCTGAGCACAGCCGTGGCCGCGATCAGGACCATCGTGACCACCACGGCGGTTACCGTTGCGGTCAGGGTAAGCCAGGCTGGAAGGGTTCCCAGTGCCATCAGCGCCATCCTTTGTTATTCCTTGTGCGGATGCTTCAGCTTCCACACTAGACAAGATCCTTTCTATCGTAGGGAATTACGTCACACTTGGCTTGGGATATACGAAGGTTTTACGTGTTAACGCACGTTAATGGATGTATCCGATAGTAACACTTGCTCTGGTAGGGGGAACCGGGGCCGGTAATGGCCCCGATCGCAGGCGTTGAGGCTTGTTTACAGAAGCTTTTTCGCTTCCGCCTGCCAGCTGGGGAAGCTCTTGAGCTTGCGGAACTCTTCGAGCTTCTTGCTGTCATCCGCGGAGGGATTGGCGAGCTGTTTGATGGACGTGATCCCTTTGGCCTGCATCTTCTTCGCAGTGGCCGGGCCGATGCCCTTGATCTGAGTAAGATCATCCTTGCTTGCCGTACTGGATTTCGCGGCCTTGCCGGAACCGGAGCCTGCCTTGGAAGCACTGCTGCCGGAGGTACTTTTGCCTGCAGACTGTTTCGTGCTGGAGGTGGACTTGCTTGCGGCATTCGGCTTCGTGCCGCCTGACGCACCGGACTTCTCGTTATCGGAGGGTTTGTCACTGAAGCCCGCCCGCTCCATAAGCTGTTCACGCAGGTCGTTCACCTGGTTCTGCAGCGTGTCGATCCGCTTGAGCGCATCATTGACCAGCTGCTCCACGCGCTCGACCAGCGAACTGATGCCGAGTTTCTTTTTCTTACCCATCGGTATTGCTCCCTGAATATGCCTGTGAGTCAGAGCCCTTAAAGCTCGATCAGTCTAACATTTCACCAGCGTGGGTCACCCCCGCCATTTGAGTTCGTAGAGGTCCGGCCGCCGATCCTTGAGGTTGGTGACGGAGCCCTCCGCCCGGATCACTTTCAGCTTGTCGAGATCCAGGTCCGAAAACATGATCATCTCGGTATTCGGCGTGGACTCGGACATCACCGCATCGTGGGGGAAAGCGAAGTCACTGGGCGAGAACACCGAGGACTGGGCGTACTGTACGTCCAGGCTCTCCACGCGGGGTAGGTTGCCCACGCTGCCGGTAATGACCACGTAGCACTCGTTCTCCACGGCGCGTGCCTGGGCGCAGTTGCGCACGCGCAGGTAGCTGTTCTTGGTGTCTGTCCAGAAGGGTACGAAGACAATGTCCACGCCCTGTTCCTGGGTGGCGGCGATGCGCGTCAGTTCCGGGAATTCAACGTCGTAGCAGATCTGGATCATCACGCGCCCGGCGTCGGTGTCGAACACACCCAGCTCGTTGCCGCCCTCAATAACCCAGTCCCGGCGTTCGTGGGGCGTGATGTGGATCTTGCGTTGCTCGTCGATACGCCCGTCCCGGTGGCAGAGGTAGGAGACGTTGTAGATGCGGTCGTCCTCGAACAGCGGCATGGAGCCGGCCACAATGTTGATGTTGTAGCTCACTGCCATCTGCGACATCTCGTCCCGGAACTTCTCCGTAAAGGCGGCCAGGAAACGGATGGCCTTGGTCTGGTCCGTCTGGTCCGTCAGCCCCATGAGCGAGGCGTTGAAGAACTCCGGAAAGACGGCGAAATCGCTCTTGTAGTCGGAGAGCGCATCCACGAAGTACTCCACCTGGCGCAGCACCTCGTCCACCGAATTGAATTCCCGCATCTGCCACTGCACGGCACCGAGCCGGACCTGGCTCTTGCGGCTTTCGAGCACCGAAGAGGGCGGCTCGAACATGATGTTGTTCCACTCGAGGAGTGTTGCGTACCCCTTTGATTTTTCGTCTTCTGGAATGTACTTGTGAAGGAGGCGCTTGACCTGGAAATCGTTTGAGAGCTGGAACGAGAGGATCGGGTCGTAGACCTCCTTGCGGTGCACCTGTTTGATGTACTCCGCCGGGTTCATCTCATCCGCGTACTGGCGGTAGCCGGGGATGCGTCCACCCGCGAGAATGGCGCGCATGTTGAGGCTGCGGCAGAGTTCCTTGCGCGCGTCATAGAGCCGCCGGCCAAGGCGATAGCCGCGGTAGTCCGGGTGGATGAACACATCCAGGCCATAGAGGGTGTCGCCCTCGGGGTTGTACAGGATCCGGTCATTCTTCATGACCAGGTCGTCATAGGTATGCGGGTTTGAAAAGCGCTGATAATCCACTCGGGCCGTGAGCGCGACCGCCACCAGCTTGCCGTTGTCCTCGATGCAGATCTGGCCGTCTGGGAATTTCTCGATCATGTGCTTGATGGTGTCCCTTGGCCAGGCGCCGCCGATGTCGTCGTAGACCCTATCCATGAGCTCACGCAGCTGCGGGTAGTCACGCAGCTTCAGGTTGCGCGTCTGGAGGTGGAGTTCATCATGGGCCATCAAGCTGGTTCTCCTTACTCGGTGAGTCGGTTTATGCACGCAGGCCATCATAACTCAGGTTCAAGCTCAGGCGATGGCTGCCGTTAAAGACTATGCTGATCAGGAATTCCTACGGAAAATCGGAGCACCCCATGAAATCGCTGTCCTTCAGCCAGAAACTGCTGATCGTATTCGGTGCCCTTCTGGTCCTTGCCATGCTCGCGACCGCCGTGCTCAACAACAGTCGCCTGAGTGCCCATACCGAGCGCAACCTCAATGCACTGACCGAGCAGGTAGTGGACCAGAGTACCGCCACGATCGCCCAGTGGCTCAATACGCGGCTGGAGACCACCAGGAGCTTTGCCGAAGCGGCTGAGTCCGTTACCAGCGATGATGAAATGCGTGACCTGGCGGCAACTGCAGCCGGCAGCCTCAACCTCAAGCACTTCTACGTGGGGACTGGCGATGGAACCATGCTGATGGAGAACCGCGAGGCTGAAAACGCTCTGCCAAGCGGGTTTGATCCCTCGGAGCGGCCCTGGTTTGAGAAAGCCCGTAGTGAAGGCGCCGGATTCACGGCACCCTACGAGGATGCCGCCGGAGGCGGGCTCATCATAACCGCGACGGCTCCGGTCAACGCGGGGGACTATGAGGGGGTCGCCGGTGCCGACATCAGTATGAACGCCGTCAATGATGTGCTCGCCCCCATCACCATGGCGGGTAATGGCTATGCCATGCTCGTGAACGGTGATGGCAAGGTTCTGTATCACCCGGAATCCGACCACATCAACGCCTCGCTCGCGGACGTTCTGGGCGCGGACGTCTCCATGGATGGCTCCCGGCAACAGGTTCAGGTGGACGGTGAGTCCCACCTGGCCAGTTTCCACCCGATTTCAGGGGCCGAAGGCGTTGACTGGTACGTGGGGCTGATGGTGAACGAGAGCGAGGCCTGGGCGCCGGTTATCGAGGGGCGCTGGAACGCACTTGGAAGCACTGTCGTGGGGCTTCTGGTTGCCCTGGGCCTGATCTACGTCAGCCTGAATGTGCTGCTCAGGCCCGCGCGGCGCCTGCTCCGGGCCATGAATGAGATTGCCTCGGGTGAGGGGGATCTGACCAAGCGCCTTGATGTCGAAAGCCGGGACGAATTCGGGCAGCTCGCCGAAGCTTTCAATGGCTTTGTCGAGAATGTGCGCGGCGTGGTGGCGGAAGCTCAGGAGAGCGCCGGCGAGCTGCAGCAGCACGTGTCGTCGCTGCGTAATGCCAGCGCCACCAGCCGGGACAGCGTGACCCAGCAACAGCAGGAGATTGATCAGGTTGCCACCGCCATCAACGAGATGTCGGCGGCGGTCAATGAGATCGCCCAGAACGCCCAGAGCACGGCGGACTCCGCTGGCAATGCGGATAACGACAGCAAGGAGTCCCTGCAGACCGTGCAGTCCTCCAATGAAGCTGTTGAACGCCTGGGCCGTGAAATCGGTGAGGCGGCCCAGGTCATCGACAAGCTGGGTAACGATGTGGGCGAGATCACCGGCATCCTGGAGGTGATTGAGGGCATTGCCGAGCAGACCAACCTGCTGGCCCTGAACGCGGCGATCGAGGCAGCACGTGCCGGTGAGGCGGGCCGCGGCTTCGCCGTGGTGGCGGACGAGGTCAGGGCGCTTGCCAAGCGCACCCAGGACAGCACCGAGCAGGTGAACAACATGATCACCCGCCTGAAGGAGGGCGCTGACAAGGCGGTGAGCGTCATGCAGGAGTCCCAGGCGGTCAGCAACATGAGCATGGAGAAGGCGCGGGATGCCATGGAGGCCCTGGAGCGGATCAGCCAGGCCATCTCCGACATCAGCGACCGCACCAGCCAGATTGCCACCGCTTCCGAGGAGCAGACCTCGGCTGTGGATGAGCTCAACAGCTCCATTACGCGGATTGCGGACCAGGGTCAGGATGCGGCGGAAGCGGCCTCGGAAAACGACCGTTTGAGCAGTGAAATCAGTGAAGTCGGAAGCACACTTCATGATAAGGTAGCGCGTTTCAGGGTCTGACAGAGGACGCGTCATGAAGGTGTTCAATACGGTTGCGCCCCGGGTTCGGGGCTACTTCGGGCAGCTCGAGGAAGCCGGGCGGCCCATCCCCGGGCTGGCCCGGTTCGAGAAGAAACTGGGCTACGGCCTGCTCAACCGCCTCATTGCGGCCAGCGTGCCGTTCACCCGCCGCAATGGGTTCAGCGTCGTGGAGCTGCGTGATGGCTATCTGCGCGCGCGGTTAACCCGCAAGGGCAACCGCAACCACCTGGGCACGGTCTACGCCGGCGCCCAGTTCCTGCTTGCGGAGATCCCTTTCGGGGCCATGGCCCTGGTGGAGTTCGAGGGACGGTTGATTCCGGTTCTTAAGGATCTGCACATCTTCTACGACCAGCCGGCCCGCACGGACCTGGAGGTGGAACTGACACTGGATGCCGAACGCAAGGCCCGGATTGAGCAGGATGTAGCGGATAACGGTAAAGCCGAACTCATCATCGAGCTCGACCTGAAGGACACCAGCGGGGAAGTCGTCGCACGGGCCGAGGCGAACTATCAGGTCCGCCCGGTCTGACGCCTGCTACTGCACGTCGTTGAGGCACATGCAAGCCAGCTCACGCTCGGTGAGCAGGTGGCCCGGCGGCTCACCGCGCCGGTAGCCGTAGATGACCGTGTACGCCATGACGTTGCGCACATACTGGCGTGTCTCATGGTAAGGCATGGTTTCAACCCAGATGTCGGACGCCAGGTCGCGGCTGTCCTCGTCAATCCACTGGCTCACCCGGTACTCGCCGGCGTTGTAGGCGGCCGTGGCAAGAATCCGGTTATTGTCGAAACGCTCCAGAAGGCTGCTCAGGTGGGCGCTGCCAAGCCGGATGTTGGCCTCCGGGTCGAGCAGGGTGGTAATGCCCTTGAAGTTGAGGCCGGCTTGCTGCGCTGTCTCACGGGCGGTTGCCGGCAGCAGCTGCAGCAGCCCGAAGGCGCCACGGTGGGATTGGGCATCCGGCTGGAACGCGCTCTCCTGGCGGGCCAGGGCATAGACCCAGTTGACGTCCAGGTTGTAATCCCGCGCCGCGCCGTGGAAGCTCTGTCGATGGGCCAGCGGGAACCGCATGCCCAGGTGGTCCCAGGCGCTGGTCGCGATAGCCCCGTGAACGCCCTGTTCATGCCAGCCCCAGCCCTGAGCGATACGTGAGGCCACAAGTACGTCCCGCTTCTCCAGTTTCTCCATGGCCTGTCGCCATTCCGCGCGGGCGGCATCAAGCCGGTCCAGCCGGTACAGCTCCAGCGCCCGGCGGACGCCGGGGGTGGCCTGGACCCGTTCGATGGCCTCGCTGTTCATGGTGACGCCCTGGTGGTTCAGGGAATAGGGCTTGCCGAGCTCATCCGCTGCCATGAAGCCATAGAAGGTGCGGCGATCGGAAAGCGTCTCATAGAGGGCCTGGGCTTCTGCTGGTCTGTCCATCTGGTCCAGTGCGCGAGCCTGCCAGTACTGCCATCTGGGCTTTTCCCGGAGTTCCCGGCCCATGGCACCGATACGCTCAAGCACCTTGGGCCAGTTCCGGTCCCGGAGCGCGACCCGCACCTGCCACTCGCGCAGGGCCTCATCCTCACCGTGGGACAGTGCCTGCGCGAGCCAGGTTGCCGCTTCCGGGTGGAACCGGGTTGCCAGCAGCAGTGCAAGGCGTTTCTCGATGGCCGCCACTGCACCCGGCTCATATGGAAAACGCCCGCGGTAGAAGGGCCATATCTCCGCGGCGCGCTCTGGATCCTGGTTCACCAGTCGCCGCATGCCATAGGCAACGATCTGGCCGACGCGCTTGTCGTTACGGTTAAAATCGCGTGCTTTCCGCAGCCGCTCCGGGTTGCTGTGCACGTCCAGCAGCAGCCGGGAGAGTGGGCGGTCGTCCTGATCCAGGTAACGGCGCAGGTAGCGGGCAAGCCCGGGTTCGCCGTTGGTCACCGCAAGGTGGAACCGCGTCCAGGCAAGTTCCTGTGTAAGCCCACCGTGCTCCCGCCAGTAATCCAGCAGCGGATTGCACGCCCTGGGCAGTGAATAACCGCTTTTCCAGAGTTCCGGTACCTGGTCCATCACCAGGCTGTGCCGGCCGTCCTTGAGGTGCGCGCGCAGGGATAGGCAGCGCAGCCGGTCGCCGCCACTGGTGCCGTCATGGACCTGCCGTAGCGTTGACCACTGGCCGCTGCGCCCCAGGTGGATCAGCCACTGCCGGCGAAGTGTGTGGGCCAGGGGAATGTCGCCGTACTCCGCCATCATGGCGTCGATCTCCGTCGGCGTGGCAACGAAAAGGCGCTTACTGAGGTGTTTCAGTTCCAGATACGGTTGGAGCGGATAGTCTTCCAGCCCCTTGCTCAGCGACTCGTAAGCTTCCAGATCCAGCTTGGCAAGGGCTTTTTCCGCCTTGAGGAAGCGTTCGCGCTGTTGTTCCAGTGACGCATTGTCATCCGTTGAGCGTACAACCGGAACGGCCGGTTCACCGGAAGGCTCGGGCACTTCGAGTACCGCCTGGGTAACCGGTGCGCCGGTCAGTGCCGCTGCCGAAGCGAGAGTAAGAATGAGTCGCCGCATCCCTGATCAACCTCGTGGTGCTCGATTGCTGAAACCAATGGGTAAAGGACCTGCGTGGGATAGCGTTCCATGCATCGCAGCACTGTCCGTTATAGCAGAACGCGGTGGGGAATGCTGGAAATCGTAATGAATATGAATCACGCCAAATCAACAACGACTCGCCCTCTGATTTTTCCTGCCAGCAAGTCATTGGAAGCACCTACCACTTCGTCCAGCGTAATAGATTGAGTGATAGTGGTCAGCTTTTCCGGATCAAGAAGCTCACCCAGCCTGCGCCAGGCCTCAACCCGGTAGGCCAGGGGCTTCATGACCCTGTGGATACCTGCCAGGGTGACACCACGCAGTATGAAAGGCACGGCACTTGATAGGGCGGTACGGATATTTTTTGCTCATCAAGACCACGGGAAATGGTAGATTTTGAGCATACCCAAGACATTCTGCTTAAGGAAAACTAGAGATGAAGCGAACACAGTTTCTCAAGGACCTGATCCGGAACCTGTCACCAGTACTGGACGCCACGCCTTATGTGTATTGCACGGTCGCTCAGGCACAGTATGGCCAGCTGGAAAAGCTGAAACCGATCGTCAGCATCGCTGAACTGGAAGGGATGACGCTGGTTGTTCCGCTCGAGAAGGCCAAGGCGGAAAACCTGGACTATCACAGGGTCTTTCGTCGTATAACCCTCAAGGGGCACTCAAGTCTCGAAGCGCTGGGTCTTACGTCGGTGGTAACAAGCCTGCTGGCTGAGCGGGGCATTACTACCAATGTCATTGCGGGGTTCTATCACGACCACATGTTTGTGCCCAGCGAACGAAGTGACGAAGCCATGCGGGCACTGAGGGAGCTTGCCAGTAATCCGGATAGCTGAGTAACCTCAACGTCTCGAATCGCCCGATGCGGCCTCCTTTGCCAGGTCGGGGAGAGGAGCGGAGCGAGGCGGCACCTTAACGGCGCAACTCCAATGGATCCACCAGGCCGGCCGCAATGGCGATGCCGGTCACGTCCTGGGGGCGTTGCACACCAAGGCGTTTCATGACGCGGGCCCGGTATAGATCCGCTGTTTTTGAACCCACTTCCAGCTTTTCAGCAATTTCCCGGCTGGTGTAGCCCTGTGCCAGGGGGATGAACACATCCCGCTCGCGCGGGGTTAGGGCGTCGATGTTGTGTTGTACGGATTCCGGGACGCTTGGGCCGGAATCCGCTTCCGGTGGCTGCAGCGCCTGCTGCACGCTGTCGAGCAGCAATTGTTCGCTGAAGGGTTTCTCGATGAAATCGAAGGCGCCGGATTTGAAGGCCCGTACGACGATGGGCACATCCGCGTGACCGGAGACGAAGATCACCGGAATCCGGCAGCCACGCTGCTGCAGCTCCTCCTGAACGTTCAGACCGCCCAGGCCGGGCATGCGCACATCGAGGATCACGCAGCCCTGCGCTGCGGGTTCAATGGCTTCCAGAAAATCACGACCGTCCTGAAAACCCCGGGCGTCCAGACCCACTGATTCCAACAGGAACCGGGTGGATTCGAGCATGCCGGGGTCGTCGTCGACAATGTATACGGGGGCTCGTTCAGTCATCTCGAGGGGCTCCATCTGAGTGCTTTGGCATGTGCATGAGGCAGTCTACAGACCAGTCGAAGCCCGCCTTGCGCGGCCGGCTTTGCATTAAGGTAGCCGCCAAAGCCGTCGACAATGGATCGGCTCATGGAAAGCCCCAGACCCAGTCCGTCTGCCTTGCGTGTAAAAAAGGGCGTGAACATGTGCTCAATGCCTTCCGCATCCAGCCCGGGCCCCTGATCCTCAATCACGATCTCCACCATGTTAGCCGCTGCCTCGTGGGTTGTAATCCGGATCCGTGATGAGGTGCTCGGGTTGCAATCACGGTTCGCGTCGATGGCGTTGCGCAGCAGATTGACCAGCACCTGTTCCAGCAGCACCGGGTCGCCCCGGACCGTTGGATTCATGGAGCCGTCAGGCTGGTCAATCGTCACCTCAGCCTGTTCGGCCTGCCATTCGCACAGTTGCACGGCCTTGCCGATCAGCGTGGTCAGACCCGCATTATCGCCGGTATGGGGGGGTTTACGCAGGAAGGCCCGCAGGCGCTTGATGACCCGCGCTGCGTGTTCGGCCTGGGTCTGGATATGGTCGAGGCCCTGCGCGACACGTTCCTGGGCGCCGCCGTCATCAGGTAGTCTCTCGAGGTAGCGCTGGCTGGCATTGGCGTAGTTGGTGATGGACGCCAGTGGCTGATTCATCTCGTGAGCGATCCCGGAGGCCAGTTCCCCCAGTGCGGCCAGGCGGGTGGTGTGGGCCAACTCCTCCTCGTGGCGGCGCTGCTCGGCTTCGCGCAGTTTCCGCTCCGTGATGTCGCGGGTGACGGCGATCACCTCGATGATCTCCCCGGTGTAGGTCTCGCGAATGGCGCGGCTGGCGACCTCGACCCAGCGTTTCTGCGCATCGCCACATCGCTCTGTGTCCTTGCATCGCAGTCGGATGGTGAAGGTGGCGTAGCCGGTTTCCATGAGTTGGTGGCTGAGCGTGCTGCGGCTGATGCTGGCGGAGTTAAAGTCCATCAGCAGTTCGGCGGGCTGATCCCTGAGCTCATCGGGACGATAGCCCAGCAGCCGCGTGCAGGCGGGGGAGGCGTCAATGAAGCGCCCGCAAGGTGCATGCCGTGAGATCAGGTCCGTTGTGTTTTCAATGATCAGCCGATACAGGCGGCTAGCCCGCGTGGCTTCATCCAGCAGGGCGGTTTCCTGGGTCTTGTCCCGGGCACGGGCCAGAACCTCGTTGATGGCGGTGTCTGGGATGAAGATCCACTCAAGAACACGCGTCGGGGTGCGGCTCTGTACTCCCTCAATGGCACGGGTCTGTTTCAGGGCGGCACGCACCAGTGCCCTGACGTTAGCGGGCAGCAGCACCTCCACGGCTCCAGGGTAGTCGCCATCGCGCAGTTCAAGCAGCGCCGGATTGGCTTCGGCTACTGAGCCGTCGGCGTTGAGTCGGACGCTGGGCTGCGGGTCCAGTTTAAGCAGGTCTATCATAAATTTCGAGCGCCTATATAGCAAAGATACTATAATGCTATGGTCTAATTGCTATTCTTTTACCGTTTTTATACTATCCCTATAAGGTTAGTACATAACCCCGGATCCGTTCTTCCGTCACAACAACAAGGTCATCAGGAGAACTGCCATGACGTCTATTTTCGATCAGGAACTGCCGCAGACAGAGGCCAATTACAGCAGCCTGTCGCCGGTTGATTTCATTGCCCGCACAGCGGGTGTCTATCCCGAGTACACGGCCGTGATCCATGGCGATATCCGCCAAAGCTGGAGCGAAACCTATGAGCGGTGCCGTCGTCTTGCCTCGGCGCTGCACGGGCGTGGCATCGGTCAAGGCGACACGGTTGCGGCCATGCTACCGAACATTCCCACCATGCTCGAGTGCCATTTCGGCGTGCCCATGATCGGGGCGGTGCTCAATACGCTGAATGTGCGCCTGGATGCGGATGCTATCGCCTACATGCTGGAGCACGGTGAAGCAAAGGTGCTCCTGGTGGATCGCGAGTTCACCAGCGTAATCCGCGAGGCGGTGCAGAAGCTGGACAATCCGCCAATGCTGATCGATGTGGACGACCCGGAATACGGTGAGGGCGAGGCGATCAGCGACCTGGACTACGAGACCTTTCTGGCTGAAGGCGATCCGGCTTTTGAATGGCAGCTGCCTGACAACGAGTGGGATGCCATCTCCCTGAACTACACCTCCGGCACCACTGGTAACCCAAAGGGTGTGGTCTATCACCACCGGGGTGCCTTCCAGAACGCACTGGGTAACCTGGCGGTCTGGTCGATGCCCGAGCATCCGGTCTACCTTTGGACGCTGCCGATGTTCCACTGCAACGGCTGGTGCTTCCCCTGGACCGTGACTGCGAAGGCGGGCACCCATCTCTGCCTGCGCCGCGTGGATCCGGAGAAGATCCTGCAGCTGATCCGCGAGCATGGCGTGACCCACATGTGCGGTGCGCCCATCGTGCTCAATGCCCTGCTGAATGTGCCGGAGTCACCTCGTCAGGGTATTGAACACACGGTCAAGGCCATGACCGCCGGTGCCGCGCCGCCCGCACAGGTCATCGGCGCCATCGAGGACATGGGCATTGACATTACCCACACCTACGGCCTGACGGAAGTCTATGGGCCGGTCACGATCTGTGCCTGGAAGGATGAGTGGAATGAGTTGCCCCTGGAACAACGCGCTGACCTCAAAGCCCGCCAGGGTGTGCGCTATCCGACTCTGCAGGGGATGATGGTGGCCGATATCAACACCATGGAGCCGGTACCCAAAGACGGCCAGAGCGTAGGCGAGATCTGCATGCGCGGTAACACCGTCATGAAAGGCTACCTGAAAAACCCCAAGGCCACGGAAGAAGCGTTCAGGGGCGGTTGGTACCACACCGGGGATCTGGCCGTCTGGCACGAGGATGGCTATATCGAGATCAAGGACCGTCTGAAGGACATTATCATTTCCGGTGGCGAGAACATCTCTACCATTGAGGTGGAAAGCGCGCTCTACAAGCACCCGGCGGTGCTTGAAGCGGCCGTGGTCGCCCGGATGAGAAGTGGGGCGAGACGCCCTGTGCCTTCATCACGCTCAAACCGGACGCAGTTGATGTCTGGGAGGAAGACATCATCGAGTTCTGCCGCGGTGAGCTGGCGAAGTTCAAGGTGCCCAAGACGGTGGTCTTCCAGGAGCTGCCCAAGACTTCGACCGGCAAGATCCAGAAGTTCATGCTGCGGGACCAGGCCAAATCCGCCTGATCGGACTCCCCTTGTCACTGAATAACAACAATCAGACCCCGGTCATGCCGGGGTAATGGAGGCCTATATGCAACTTTATGAGCGTGAACATGGGAAGGAGCAGCCGTACTGGCCGGCTGGCCCATTCAAGATCCGTCTGCCTTTTATTCACTACCGCTGGGAAACGGCCGAGATGTTCCAGGGGCTGATCATGTTTGTGGTCAGTCTGGGAATGATTCCGCTGCTTGAGCAGTATCTGGGTATTCCCTATGACGTGGCGCTGGCCTACGTGGTTATCTGCGGTATCGGCTTCATGTTGCCGGCACTTCTGGGCACGCCGATGGTACCCGGTTGGATAACGCCCGCAATACCGGTCGTTCTGCTGTTTCTGGGTGACTATGAACCCGGGGCTGAAGCCATCCAGGCCATGTTTGCCCTGCAGTTTCTGGTGTTTCTGATATTTCTGATACTGGGGATAACGGGACTGGGTGCAAGGCTGGTGGAGGTGATTCCCCGCTCCATGAAAGGTGGAATCATCATCGGGGCCGGTTTCGCCGCTCTTATGGGTGAGATCGAGGCCGGTGGCCGCCTGGCGGAGACGCCCATATCACTGATCGCCGGCGGTGTGATCTGCCTGTATCTGATGTTTTCGGTCTCGTTCAAGGGCATTGTGGACAAGAGTGAGCTGGCCAGGAAGATTGCCAATTACGGCATGGTGCCCGGCATGATTGTCGCCATTCTGGTCGGTTTTATAGTTGGGGAATACGATGTGCCCAATGTGGAGTGGGGCTTCACGCAGCCGGCCTTTGCCGAGATGTGGAACTATTTGCCGTTCATGGTGGGCTTCCCGGACTGGGAGCTGTTTTTCTACGCGATCCCCACGGCCGTGATTGCCTACATTATCGCCTTTGGTGACATCATCGTCGGTAAGTCGCTGATGGATCGCGTGGATCATCTGCGCCGCGATGAGGACATCGACTCCAGTCTCAACCGTGTCCACTTGATCACTGCCATCCGCAATGGTTTGCATGCGTTCTTCGCACCTTATCCGGGGCTGGCCGGACCGATCTGGACGGCGGTCACCGCGACCATGGCTGAGCGCTATAAGTACGGCCGCAAGGCGATGGACTCCATCTTCAGCGGTGGCGGCACCTTCTGGATCACCGGCTTCATTGCTGTATTCCTGTTGCCACTGGTCAGTTTCTTCCAGCCGGTTCTGCCCATTGCGTTGTCACTGACGCTGCTGCTGACCGGATACATCTGCCTGATGGTGGGGTTGGAACAGCTGGAGAACAACACTGAGCGCGGCATTGCCGGGACCATGGGTGTGGTACTGGCAGTCTACGGTGCGGGTTGGGGCCTGGCGACCGGGGCGCTGTTGTACTGGATGATTGAGCGGACCCATCTGCTGCGCTTCACGCCGGACCCAGAGGCGCCGGGCGCCACGGATCCGGACTGAACGCGTTCTTGGGCCAGCCTGGACGCACTTTGTTCAGGTCCGCGCTGACCCAAGTCTGTTTCTGCATGAAATCAAGTAAGAGTTGAAAACAATAACGTAAGGAGAGTAATTCAATGAAAACAACAAACATGACTCTGGCGGTTCGTGCCACGACTGCTGCAATGATTCTCGGCACTGCAGGCCAGGCCAATGCCGTCGACTTCACTGCCGGCAGTGTCGAGGGCTCAGTTTATGGCTTTGCTCGAGTAGCTGCCTCGTATGATCTGGACGAAGACATCAACCCAGGTGGCGGCAGGGCTGCCAACTTTTCAGGTATTACGACCGGCAATGCAGACACATCCAGCGGGCATTTCGGCATGGACACCACCACCAGCCGTCTTGGTCTCTCAGTAACGACTCCCCAGGATTTGAAAATCGTAATGGAAACGGATTTTGAAGGGGATAACGGGGACGGCGCAAAAATACGCCTGCGTAAGGCCTATGGCGAATACAAAGGGGTTTTGGTAGGTCGTACCTGGTCGAACTACAACAGCTTTGTGGCGTTCTCGCCGACGCTTGATTTTGACGCAATGCCCGGAGCGACAGGGACTTTTTTTCGCACAGAGCAGATTCGCTACACCAGCGGTCCCGTCTCGGTTTCTCTTGAGGAGCCAATTGTCCTCGGAGGTGGTGTTGAGGGCGGTACTGACAAGACCGCTTCTCCGGTACTGACTGCGAAGCTAGCAGATTCAATGGAAGGGCTATCGTATGCAACCGGCGTGATGGCCAAGCAAACAGCCTTCGACAATGCCAGTAGTAATACCCCAGCTAACACTGACGATGATTCTGCAATCGGTTATGGGGCTTTTGTTGCAGCTAATATGGCTCTCACGGATGCGTTCTCTGTCAACGTAACGATGAATTACGCAGACGGCGCAAACTCGTATGTCTACCGCGCGGGTGGCGCTTTCGGCCAACCTGATGCATACGTTGACGGTGGCGAGGTTGAGACCATTGAGGCGTACGCTGGCACCCTTGGTGCAACCATGGATTTTGGTGGCGGTCAGTCTGTGAACGCTGGCTACGGCACGGCGACATCAGACCTTGACGATGCGGTTAGTGCAGGGGCACTCGATCCAACTGACACAGATACCAACACGATGGTCTTTGTGAACTATAAATGGACACCGGTTGAAAACGTAACTATGGGGGTCGAGTTCGCAAACCTTGAGACCGAAACTCAAGGTGGGAATGATGGAGACGCCAATCGCCTGATGTATCTTGCCCAATACAGCTTCTAGCTTGAGCTCGCGGAACCTGAGTAAAAGCCCCGGTGTGGAGGCTGTGTGAGAACTCAATTACACAGCCCTCGTAGGGCGAGCCAGATGCCCTGGAGATGTCTCCAGGGCATTTTTGTTTTCAAACACCTGCTGCTGTTAAGACAAAGTAAAAGGGTGGCCAGTCACCTCAGCCTGGCAAGCATCCCCTGAACCCCCAGAACATTGATCGCCTTCATCAGGTTGTAGCTCAAAACGCCCAGGCTGTACTCACTGCTGGCCGATGCCAGCCGCCAACAACGGAACCGACCCTGGTTGAGCATCCGTTTGAGGATCGCGAAGGGCGGTTCGACCAATGTCATGCGCTGAACCATTCGCTTCGGTGTCGCCGCTTGATCGGCGGTGTCCAGGATCTGCTCATCGAAGTGGCGCGTGATCGAGCGCCGGTCAGCGTTGGTGCAGCGCGCCTGCATCGGGCACTGATTGCAGCCGCTGCGTGAATACAGGTGCAGTCGATCTCTTCGGCTGATGATCTTGTGGGGCAGGTACTTGCCGGCAGGACAGCGATAGGCATCCTGCTCGGGCAGGTAGGTGAAGTCGCTTTTTTGAAAATGCTTCCCGGTACCGTGATTGTTGGCGGCACGATTCGACGGCACCGTTACCTTGATACCACTGGATTGGACCTGACGCAGTTGCTCCCCATTGGAGTAGCCGGCATCGGCGACGACTTCTTCAAGCTCGCCGCCAACCGTCTCCCGGCTGGCATCGGTGATCGGCGCAAGTTGCTGGTTGTCACCGGCTGATTGGGTCAACGCTCGGGGGTAGAAGCTGGGTTTGGTGACGGGGAGTGCCTTCGAGGTGTCTCATAAAAAATAACCGCGAACAGTGTCGCGGTTATTTTGCCAGCCCAAGGAGGCTGTTTTCACACAGCCTCGTGTGCCGGGGCTTTTTATAGGGTGCGCCAAGTATGTCACGTAGCGCTTCGATAGCTCTTCTTCGGATACAGGTGGTGCTGGCCGGATTACTTGAGCTGCAAGTTTCGTGGGGGACAGGGAAGCGGAGCCCCTAGCCGAACGGCCAGGCTGTCCACCGAGTGTTGGAATTCAGCACTTTGTGTGGAGAAATTTAGTACTTTGTGTTGACGTCCAAGAGGAAGGTACTTGAATTTTTGCCTCCCGCCTATATTTAACATAATATACATTATGCGTAATAAAGGTACATGAGGCATAGCGACGGCGCAGTTAGGCGCCAGGCAAGGGATTTCCTCCGGAAACGCTTGGTACTTTCTCAGTGGAACTATTTATGGAACTATGCAATCAATTAGGGACGCAAAACAACTAGATATAAAATGCGGAAAAATCGCTGGACAGTCAGAGGATTATAGACTGTAGCGCCAAAAAGTCAGAATCGGGATAGTCTCAGCCGCATGAGAGGCGAGTCATGAAATACAACGCAAAGAAGTTCGGAAGCAATGTCCGCGAGGTCCGCAGAGCCCGCGCCATTTCCCAGGATCAGCTGGCGCTGCGTGCCGGGATCGACCGCAGCTACATGGGGAGGATTGAGCGTGGACAGGTGAACATCACCCTGGAGAAAGTCTACAGGCTTGCGGAGGCGCTGGGCTGCGACGTCCGGGAGCTCCTGCCGCTGGAGACATGACGTCGGCCTGAAAGATGGCTATCCTGCCCGTCTGAATTTGGCCAAACGGAGCGGCAATGTCCCATTCAGACGATATCCGGCCCTTTTCGGATGACGAGGTTCAGCCTGTTATCGAGCGCCTGATCAGGCAGCCTGAATTCCAGGACCTGATCGGGCGCTTCCGCGCGGAATGGCTGCACCGCTTTATGCCCGGTGTGGTTCGATTCTGGGTCCGCTGGCAGCTTCAGCGCCTGCTCGGCAGCATTGATTCCGTCGACGAACTCCAGCACCGCGTGGCGCCGCTGATCGAGCGCGGGCTGCGCAATACCACGGATGCCATCAGCTGGTCCGGTCTGGATAACCTGCGTTCGGACCAGCCCTGTCTGTTCCTGTCCAGCCACCGGGACATTGTCCTGGATCCGGCGCTGGTCAATTTCGTTCTCTATAAGAGCGGCCATGCCACAACCCGTATCGCCATTGGCGACAACCTGGTTGATGACCCCATGGTGGCGGACATGATGCGGCTCAACAAAAGCTTCATCGTCCGGCGTAACCTCTCCAATCCCCGCGAGATGCGCAATGCTTTCCTGACCCTGTCCGGCTACATCCGGGAATCGCTCGGTGATGGGCACTCCGTATGGATGGCCCAACGCGAGGGCCGCGCCAAGGACAGTATCGACGTTACGGATCCGGCGATCATCAAGATGCTCCACATGAGCCACAAGCGTGATGGCGTGAGTCTCTCGGAAGCGGTACGGGATCTCAATATTGTGCCCGTTGCCATATCCTATGAGTTTGATCCATGTGATGGTGACAAGGCACGGGAGCTTGAATCCCACTACCGCAGCGGCAGCTACAGCAAACGTCCGGGAGAGGACATGGAAAGCATCGTGCGCGGCATTACCGGTCACAAGGGGCGCGTCCATGTGGCTTTCGGCTCGCCACTCGGCGAAGGGCTCGAAAGCGCACAGAAGGTCGCGGCCGCGGTGGATGACCAGATTCTGGGGCTGTCCCGGTTCTTCCCGGTCAATTACGCCGCTGCGGAAAAGCTGGCCACCCGCAATCAGGTATCCGCCCTGCCCGACAGCGTGGAAATGCCCGAGCGGGAGGCCCTTCGCCAGGCCCATGAATGGCTGGACGGGCGACTGCGCGGCATGTCGCCGGAACAGCACCCCTGGTTTCTCGGGGTCTACGCCAATGCGCTTCTCAGGTCATCCGGCCTGGACGTCCGCCAGCTCCAGGATCCACTTGCAGAGGAGGCATCGTCATGACATCTGTGGTACTCATTACCGGAGCCAGTTCCGGGCTCGGAGAAGGCATGGCCCGCGAGTTTGCCGCCCGTGGCTGCAGTCTCGCCCTCTGTGCTCGCCGGATGGACCGTCTGGAGCAGCTCCAGGCTGACATCCAGCGGGATCATCCGGGTGTGGACGTCCGGGTTGCCACTCTGGATGTGAATGACCATGACGCCGTTTTCCAGGTATTTGATGCATTCTGCGAGCAGTTCGGGCGTATTGACCGGGTGCTGGTCAACGCCGGTATCGGCAAGGGGCAGCCACTGGGCACCGGCCGCTTCGATGCCAACCGGGAAACCGCCGAGACCGACTTCGTGGCCGCTCTGGCCCAGTTTGAGGCGGCCATGGCGATTTTGCGCCGCCAGAATCACGGCCATCTGGTGGCCGTTTCCTCGATCTCGGCAGTCCGTGGAATGCCGGGCACCATGACGGTCTATGGGGCCACCAAGGCGGGAGTGGCCTCTCTAGCTGAAGGGCTCCGGGTTGAACTGCGCAAAAAGGCCTCGCCCATCCGTGTAACCACCCTGCTCCCCGGTTATATTCTCACGGCCATCAACGAAGACGTGAAAAACGCGCCTTTCCGGGTGGATCTTGAGACAGGGTGCCGGGCCATGGTGGCGGCTATCGAGAAGGGCCGACCCGTGGCGTGCGTGCCGCCCTGGCCCTGGACCCCCATAGCGTTTCTCCTGCGCCGGCTGCCGGAATCGATACTGGCCCGTATGTTCTGACCACAGAGGACATTGCCATGCGACATGCCCTGTTGCGCATGCCTGGATGCGCCCCTGCTCTTCTCGCCCTTCTTCTGGTATGGGGGGCTGTGCCAGGTGTGGTAGCGGCACAGGAGTGGAGCGGCGCCGGTGTCCAGGACGCCCCGCATACAGACGCCCTTCCCCAGGTTCTCACCACGAGTCGTCTCAGGCAGTCAAAGGCGCAAACGCCCGGTACCGTCACCATTCTGGAAGGCGAGCTGCTGCGAGATCTCGGTGTACTCAACCTCTGGGACGCCTTCCGCCTTGTTCCAGGGATGACGGTCGGTTATGTCGGCAGCAATGATCCGGTTGTCTCCTATCACGGGACCGTAGCGGTTGAGCAGCGCCGCCTCCAGGTGCTGGTCGACGGGCGTTCCTACTATAACGCCAGCCTGGCGGACATGGACTGGACCAATCTTCCTGTGCCCATTGATGCGATCGACCGCATTGAAGTGACCCGTGGACCGAACGCCGCCGCCTATGGGGCTAATTCCTTCCTTGCTGTGATCAACATCATAACCCGCTCCCCCAGTGATACCCACGGTGTCGAACTGCGGGGAACGCAAGGCCTGCGCGGTGACGATGGTTTCGGTCACTATTACGGCTCAGTGGGCTCAAAGACCGGCCCACTGGACTGGCGGCTTTCGGTCAACCAGCGCCGTAGTGACGGTTTCGATTTCCGCTACAGGCGGGACGCATCAGGCAGTCGTACAGACCGCACCCGGAACAGTCGGGACGGGTATGACACCCTCTCCATCAACTACTCCGGGGAGCTGGCACTGGGCGCCACCGACAGGCTGGCGGTGGAGACGGGTTACCATGAGCTGAACGAGAAGGTTGATCCATCGGAATACGATGGCTTCAACCCCATCACAAACCCGGATATCACCGGGGAGGATTGGCACGGTTCCATCACCTGGCACCATGAACCCTCTGCAGATCGTTTCTTCGAGCTGCAGCTCTATCACCAGACCCGGGACCGTCGCCAGGGCTGGCGTGCTTCCTTCCCGGATCCGGAAGCGGTTCTGGATGATGGTGCCGTGCCGGATGGGGTCACCATCCCCGCCTTTGAAACCGATGTTAATGAGGATCTTGAAGAGACACGCACGCATATCGAGTTCCAGCAGACCAACGTCTTCTCTTCCACCACACAACTGGTGTTTGGTGCCAGCTACAGGGAAGACCGTTATGAATCCGATACGTTCTTCAATGGTAGCGGAGAAACCAACCGGAGCCGGGTTTTCGCCAATCTTGAACATCAGCCGACACCCTGGTTGACCACGAATCTTGGGGGCATGTGGGAGGACGACAGTCTGAGTGGCTCTTTCTTCTCACCCCGCGGCGCGGCGAATATCCATTTCAGTGACAACCAGACGCTGCGTTTTGTCTTCTCCCGTGCCCACCGCCTGCCGGACCCTTTTGAGAGCCGGCCTGACTGGCAGTACCGGGGGGAGAACGTCACGCCTGAGGAGCTCCGTCCCTTTCTTGAGGGACAGAGGCGGGGGCCCAACCTGAGTACGGCCAGCCCCGAGGTCAGACCGCTTGAAGAAGAAACGATAACGTCACGGGAAATCAGTTACCTGTATCAGAAACGCATGACGACCGGCCTGTTCCAGGGCGAAATCAAACTGTTCCGTGATTCGCTCGACAACCTAATATCAGGCGTGACCAATCTCGGACTGAATGAGAATGATGAATCCCGCTGGGATCTGGAAAACAATGTTGACCAGACCCAGAAAGGCTTCGAACTGGAAGCGAACCTTGAGATGCGGGGAAGCCGACTGCGGCTTACCTATGGCTATCTGGACACAGAAGGGCGCTATACGGGCGAAAGGGAAAGTGATCCGGAGAGGCAGCGCGAACTGGTCAGCCTGGAACAGCGCCTGAATGCCCGTCACAGTGGCAGTGTTGCGTGGATTCAGCGCTTCGGTAGAGGCATTTCGGGAGCAGTGTCCTACTATTTCACAGACCAGCTCAGGAACTTCCATTTCGAACGCCTTGATGCCCGCGTTTCCCGTCGCTGGCATCTGGATACAACCATGGTGGAACTGGCCGGCGTATACCGTCATTATCTGACGGAGGATCCGCTTTACCGCAAGGACAATAACTGGGCGGACCAGAACCATCTGTTCGCGGAGGCGCGCCTTCGATTCTGAGGGATCAGATTATGGGTAATCAATTCAGGCAGGCAGGGATCGGCGTAGGGAGTCTACTCCTGGCGCTTGCGGCACTGTTGTATCCCGTATCTGCCCTGCCCGATTCACAGCAGACGGTCTATATCGCCCCCGTGGATCACCCTCGATTCCAGCAGGTGCGGCGACTTCTGAGCGACGAAATCAGTGGTGCGGCCGTGCGTGCCTGGTCTCCCGGCAGCGACGCGGGAGAACTGGTTATTACCCTGGATAAGGCAACGCTCTCCGAGATCCGGGCCAATGCACCGCAACAACCCGTCCTGGCTCTTTTCACGTCCTCCGGGGCCATTGACTCGATCATCCAGGACCGGGAGCATTTTTCCGCCATCTATTCGGATCCGCCGTTGCCGCGTCAGGCCCGACTGGGCCAGCTGATCATTCCCCGGGCCGGCACCGTGGCCATCCTGGCCTCCCCCGAACAGGCCGGTGACTATAGCGAACTCCGAAGCAGGCTCACAGCGACCGGTCTGGAATCACGGGTCTTTGTGATTCCCTCACAGGATCAGCTCATCCGCAATCTCGCGCGGGCGCTCAGCTATGGAGACTTCCTTCTGGGGACGCCGGACCCCGCCATCTACAACCGTGAAACCGTCAAGCCGTTGCTGCTGACCAGTTACCGCAGTAACCGGCTCGTTATCGGTCCTTCCAGGGCCTTTGTGGATGCGGGCGCCGTCGCCTCAACCTACACCAGTGCCCGGACCCAGATTCTTGAGGCGGGCAAGTTGATCCGTCACTGGCTGGACCACGGTGAGCTGCGCAGCGCCCGTTATCCGGAGGCCTTCAGTGTGGCGGTCAATAACCAGGTTGCCCGCTCCATGGACCTGCTTGTGCCTTCCGAAGAGGAATTGCACCGGATTCTGGAACGTCAGGAGGTCAAGCCATGAAAGCCGCTCGTTGGACCCTCTATCATCGGCTCCTGTTGCTTGGCATGCTCCCAGCCGTCGCCATGTTCGTGCTGATGCTGCTGTTCTTCACACAGGCACGATTGGAGGATGCCCGCGAGGGCCTTTTCCAGAGCACCCAGCTGACTGCGGACAATCTCGCTCCTGCCGTGGAGTTTCCCCTTATGGCCGGTAACCAGGCGGAACTCAGGGGCATCATCACCCAGACCCTGGAGCGTTCCGCCGCTCACCGCATCGAGGTGGTCAATCGGGACGGACGGATTGTGGCAGAGGTCTCGGAGCAGACGCCGTCGGATACGCCGGTTCACCGGTTCTCAAGCCCAGTGCGCCAGACCGCCATCAACCTTGGGGATGCCACTTCACAGGGCTCGATCAACCCGACAACGAACACAGACTGGAAGAAAAGCAGCGGCCGGCGCCTGGGCGAAATCCGTATTGCGGTTTCGGAGGCCGAGCTGGCGGGCGAGCAGGAGGAGATCCTATGGACGTCCGCCGGTATCGGCCTGATCCTGTTCGCGGCCACCTTCCTGTTCTCGGGCCGCCTCGCCCATCGGTTGAGCCGGCCCATCGAACGCCTGGCGGACACTGTCCAGAAACTGCCTGAGGAGGATCCGGATCTATCCCGGCGTGACACCCGTGTGGCACGGGAACTCCATTCCCTGCAGCAGGCTGTTGAGGCAATGGCCTACCGCCTGCGTTCGGCGGAAGCGGAACGGGAGGTCAGCTTCCGGGAACTGGACCAGGCCAGGGACAAGGCGGAACAGGCCAACCGCGCCAAATCGGATTTTCTCGCGATGATGAGCCATGAGCTGCGCACCCCGCTGCACGGGATTATTGGCATGCTTCAGTTCCTTGAGGAGGAACCACTGAACGCCCACCAGGCGGATTACGTGGTCACTGCCCGCCGCTCCACCGAGGATCTGCTGGTGATCATCAATGATCTTCTGGATTTTTCACGCATCGAACGGGGCAGACTGGAACTTGAGGACGCTCCTTTTGATCTCCGCAGCGTCATTGAGAACTGTTTCGCCTCCTTCCGCCACGATGCCGAGGGCAACCAGCTCACCTATCGGCTGGTATTTGAGGGTGATTGGCAGAAAACACCGGAAGTATTCGGGGATCCGGGCCGTCTGCGGCAGGTTCTGGCACACCTGATCGGCAACGCCATCAAGTTCACCCCCGAGGGTGAGGTGACGGTCAGCGCCACCTGGCGCCTGGACAACGAGTCCGAGGGAACATTGATCTGCCAGGTAAGCGACAGTGGCTCCGGCATTCCCACCGAAAGGCTTGGCGACATGTTCGGAAGTTTCGAGCAGATGGATATCTCGGCCTCACGCGGTAGCGGCGGGACCGGTCTGGGTCTGCCGTTGGTCCAGCGTCTGGTTGAGCTGATGGGCGGGCACGTTGCCGTGGACACCGAGCCGGGATGCGGCAGCCGGTTCCGGTTTGTGATTCCGATGAAAGTCCACGACCGCCTGCCGGGGCTGGATGAAGCAACTGGTGTGTCTGAGTCCACGCCGGCTATTGGAACACGCACACGCGAGGCCCTGGTGGTGGAGGATAACCCCGTCAACCAGCGGGTCGCGGCCCGACAGCTTGAGAACCTTGGTTTTCACGTACGCTGTGCCGCCAGCGGAACGGCCGCCGTGGACGACATCTGTGACAACGGCAACCGGTACGATGTCATCCTGATGGACTGCCAGATGCCGGGGATGGACGGCTGGGAGGCCACGCGGCGCCTGCGTGCCTGTGAACGCCAGGGCCAGGGCCGGCGTACCCCCATCATCGCCATGACGGCGGACGTTTTCGAGGATACCGAGCAGTCCTGCCTTGAAGCCGGCATGGACGCCTACCTGCCCAAGCCGGTTCGGCGTCACGGGCTGCGGGACACGCTGAGGGGGCTGCTCCCCCTCTAGGGACGGTGTCAGTCGCTGACCGGTTCGCGCATGGTCACGAATTCCTCGGCGGAGGTTGGATGGATCCCAACCGTGGCATCGAACACCGCCTTGGTGGCACCGGCTTTCAGCGCCACGGCAATGCCCTGCATCATTTCGCCCGCCTCGGGGCCGACCATGTGCGCGCCCAGAACCCGATCCGTATCCGGGTCCACCACCAGCTTCATCAGCGCCTTTTCCTCGCGCCCGGACAGGGTGTGCTTCATGGGGCGGAAGGACGTGCGGTAGATCGTGACCGAATGGCCGGCCTCGCGGGCCTCCTCTTCGGTCAGGCCCACCGTGCCGATCGGCGGCTGACAGAACACCGCTGTTGGAATATTGGTGTAATCCATGCGCTTGAGCCCGGTGCCATAGAGCTGATCCACCATGACCATGGCCTGCTCGATGGCCACAGGCGTGAGCTGTGGCGTTCCGATCACGTCCCCCAGCGCGTGGATGCCTGGCACGCTGGTGCGGAACTGGTCATCGGTGATGATGGCCCCACCCTCGTCGGTTTCCACGCCAACGGATGCCAGACCGAGACCCTGGGTGCGCGGCACACGGCCGGTTGCGGCCAGGACCAGGCCTGTCCGGTGGGTACTGCCGTCGGTCAGGGTCAGTTCATAGTCCCCGCCGGACGTCGTGATGGATTCAATGTTGGTGTTGAAACGCAGGTCGATCCCCTTGCGGTCCATCTCCTGGGCGACATGATCACGGATGTCACCGTCAAAGCCGCGCAGGAAGCGTTCCCCGCGATAGATGAGCGTGGTCCGTACGCCCAGCCCTGCCAGGATGCCCGCAAACTCCACGGCAATGTAGCCGCCCCCCCAGACCGTTGCGGTCTCAGGAAGACTGTCCAGGTAGAACATGTGGTCGGAGACCAGAGCGTGTTCGCTGCCGGGGATCTCCGGCACAACCGGCTCGCTGCCGGTGGCGATGGTGATCCGTTCTGTTGTTACGGCGGTGCCGTCGACCCTGACTGTTCCGGCATCCTCAATATGCGCTGTGCCCTCGATCAGGGTAACGCCCGCGTTATCGATCAAGCGGCGGTAGATATCGTTGAGACGCCGGATTTCATTCGTCTTGTTGTCCCGCAGTGTGGCCCAGTCGAAACGGATCGCTTCATCCGCCACATCGAACCCATACCCCCTGGCGTCCTCGATGTCCTCACGCACGTGGGCGCCGTAGACGAAGAGCTTTTTCGGCACGCACCCCACATTGACGCAGGTGCCTCCCAGGTCTGCGGACTCCACAATGGCCACGCGCGCTCCTGCCTGGGACGCCATGCGCGCGAGCCGGACACCACCGGATCCGGCTCCGATGACAACAAGATCGTAATCAGGGGTTTTCGACACTCCTACCTCCACGTCAGGGTTCAAGGGTCAGGCGGGCATCCACCAGACCGGGTTTGTCGGTTCTGTCCAGAGAGGCCTGATCCACGGTCAGGCCATACTCACTCTGGAGGTGGCCCAACCACTGGGTCAGGTCCGTGAACGGTACGGCCTCAAGCCAGAGCCGCATGGCATCATCACCGCTGGGTTCAAAGCGCTGCAGCGGGAGCCCGGAACGGTCCGCGGAATCCGTAACGGTCTTGAGCAGGTCCGCATCACCGAGTGAGCCGCCCTGCCCGGTTTCATTCACCTGCGAAATGCGCTCCAGGGCCTGCTCCCGGGAACTGATCCAGGCGACCCGTTCGCGGGACTGCTGCATGCGCTCGTAGCCCTCGCTGCGGAACTCAACAATGGGCTGCCAGACCCCGAGATACAGGATGGCCGCAGCCAGCGCGGTGACCATGATCTGCAGGGCGCGTCTGTCACGGTGGCTCAGTTGATCATACTGGGCAATCGCGGCGCGCACCGCCGGGATCTTCCGGATTGTCTCAAGCATCTGGCTCAACCTCCCTGTCTGACCGTGAGCCGGGCTTCGGTGCCGTCGTCACTGTTCACCACGGAGCCGATCCGGGCACTGAATCCGGAGCCACTGAGTCCATTGCGCATGGCGTCGAGCTGGGCAAAGCTCTCGCCTCGAAGCTCAATGCGGAGCTCGCCCCGGCTGCGGCTGAACTGGATGGTGTCAAAGCGCAGACTCTCCGGATCATCCAGGCCCTGGTACTGTTGCCCAGTGGCTCGCAGCATCGCCAGGAAATCGCCTCCGGAGCCTCCGTCACGGGCCGCGCGGATTTTGCCCTCGGCCACGCGTCTCAGGTTGCCGGCATGGGTGCCGCTTTCGTCGGGAAAATACTCGCGATAGATTGCGACCGCCTGCTCATCAAACCGTTGCGCCTGGTTCCGGTAATAGATGCCCTCCGCGAGCATGAAGCCTAGCTGGGCGACAATACCAATTGCCGCCACAATGGCCACAGGCCGCCAGCGTCTCAGGGGGGAATGCCCGCTGGACTCGGGAGCGTAATCCCCCTGGCACAGGTTGATCGCTTCCGCATGTCCGGCTACCAGGCTTTCCACCATCAGGTGCAATGGAAGCTGTTCCAGGGTTTCCACGTGGATCAGGGCGTCCGGGTGCTGTTCCAGTGAGGCCAGGGCCATCCGGTGTTGCTCCGCCGCCTGCGGTGTCACCAGAACGCGTGCGCTCGGTGGTGCCTCGGTGCCGTTGGCCTCAATGAGCGAATCCAGGAATACGGACAGGCCCTCGACAGGCACCTCGTACCAGCCACTGTCGTGTTCCTGGATCAGCGCCTGGCTGCCTTCAACGAGGATGGTCCACTGGTGCTGGCCGGCCGGCAGGAGCATCGCGTCCGCGTGGATGGCGCGCACCGGGTAACCGAAAGTGTCAAACCAGGCCGCATAGGCATCCATCCGCCCACGGTCGATCGCGGCCACCTGCCACTCATTGCGCTTCTGGGTACCCAGGGCGAGATGGACTGAATCAATGTCCTGCGCCAGCTGCTCCTCCACCGCGAAGGGCAGTGCCTGGCGGATCATGCGTTTCTGGCGGCCGGGAATACGGGCGGCACAGGGGGTGACATCCAGTGTCGGGATGATGCCGATGACTTCTGCCGCTTCCACTCCGATCGCTTCGAGCCGGGCTTCCAGGTTCTCCCGTGAGTCGCCCTGCCCCTCGCCGCCGAAATGGCCGGAGGCATCCAGCAGCACCCAGTCAAAAACATCGGCATCGGAACCTTCACCGGCTCCGGCACCTGCCCTTATGTAGAGTTGATAGGCCATATTATCCGTCTTCTCTGACCCTGTTCGCAGGCGCCTACTCGGACGCCTGAACCTGTTCCTTCGTGATCAGCTGGGTTCTGCCGGTATCCCGTGACAGAATCCGTATCGTGCCATTGCGTGTGCGCTGGGCCATCGAAACCAGCCGATACACTGTACCACTGACACTGACCCTTGCGGCGATCTCGAAGAAGTCCGTGCTCACCCCGAGCCCATCCGGTTCCAGCCCGAGACCCGCGAACTCCGGCAGCGCCAGGAACTCCTCCACGCTTTCAGCCGGAGATTCCCGCAGCGTCTCCCGGATGCTCTCCGCCTGCCCCTGGCTGATGCGGTCGTGCAGCGAGCGTAGCACGGCCGTGGAGGCAAAGTTGACGTTGAGCGTGCCATCCCGGTTCGGCAGCGCCGTGATGTGCGGCCGCAGGCGCTGGTAGGCTGCTTCGCTCATGCCATCCAGGAGCCGCACTTCGGTCACGCTGACGAACGGCTGATCACCGGCCCGGTAGGGGGGATCGAGGAGCATGTAATCGCTGTCCTCCGCACCGCCGGCACCACTGCGCTGGTCGTCCGCATCCACCCAGTCCACAAAGGTTGCCGGCCTGACATTCCGGATCTCCAGAACGCGCAGCAGCCGTTCCAGCCGGTTGCGCTGGCGTTCATTCACGGTCCCGTCCACCTCCGTCAGGGCATTGAGGTTGAGCCGGCCCCGCAGGTCGTTGATCTGGGCCTCGATGACGCCCTTTTCCACCGGTAGAGCCAGTGCGGCCCGTGCCCAGTCCTCACCGGGATGATCCACTTCCCGGCGGGTGGCCGTTCCCTCCTGTTCGCCGTCAGTGCCCTGGTCACCCTCCTGGTTTTCCTCGGGGGTATTGCCACCCCCCTTCAGGTCCCTTGCCAGGAACTGGCGGGCAAAGGCCTCTGCCCCAAGTGCCAGGCTGCGGGCATCATTCTGGGCCAGGTAGGTGGTGGCGCCACGAATCATCACGCTCTGGCGCGTCAGCATGCCGGAGGCGAGGATCGAGCCCAGCGCAAAGGCCATCAGGACAATGATCAGCGCAACCCCCTGCTGGCGTGTGAAACGGCGGGATCTCATTCGCCCTCCCCTCCGTTCCCACTGTTCCCGCTGTCTCCGTCAGCCTGTCTGCGCCGGTCCGGAACCTGTGCGCCCATCGCCATGGGTTCACCCAGCGCGACGACCCGCCGCAGGGTGCCAAAGCGATCATGCTCGATGACCACTTCCACGGCACGTGGCATGGGCATCCTCAGTACCTCTGTGCCCTCGGCATCGGCAAATCCGCTGCTGTCGCCGCTGTCACCCGGCCACTGGCTGAGCCACTGGCCATTACTGTCGCGGAACTGCACCTCCACGGATTCCACATTTCCGAGCAGCTCCTGCTCGCGGCTGCGCGTGCCCTGGGCCCGGTCCAGCACCGGCCAGTAGCGGCGGATCAGGCGCTCCTCCAGTTCGTCGTATTCCCAGGCTACGCGCTGGAGCTCACTGCGTTTGTCTCCCAGCGGGTTCCGCCAGCCCTGGCGTGTCAGTTCAAGTTCGGAGTCGTTGATTCGGCTGGTAAGAGCAGGCAGCCGTTCGCCGTAGGCATCCTTCACCGGGCGTTTGACCGCCTGCAGCAGATCCCGCTCCAGAAGTGAGACGGTTTGCTGTACGTCCCGGAAAGCCCCTGAGACCCTTTCGATGCCTTCGCGGGAATTCATCAGGGTGTTCATGACCTGCCATACCCCCAGCGAGATCATGCTGGTGATGAACACAGCAATAAGAACCTCCAGCAGCGTGAAGCCCTTTTCCGTATCCGTTCCGCTCATCGGTTACGCTGCCCCAGAAAGCCCGTGAAAACCAGCTGCTGCACGGGATCACCATTCGGGGTGACCCGGTAAAGGGTCATCTCAACCCGCCGTATTGCCGGATCCTCGGTGGCGCTGACCACCGTCTCGATTTCCCATTCGTGGCCCCCGAACGCCACCTCATCATCGGACTCACCGGTCGCGGGTATCTGATCCTGGAGGCGCATCTCCGTGAGGCGATTCTGGGCGATCCAGGAGGCCATGGTCTGGCTTTCAATGCGCCGGTAATTGGACATGTAGCCGGAGGCGACCTGCTGCAGTGTGGCTGCCAGCAGGCCGAAGATCATCAGCGCGATCATCACCTCCATGAGCGTGAAGCCACGCGCGCGGGCCGGCATGACAGGCATTACAGGCGCTCCCTGTAGTCCTGATCGCCAGGCTGGAGCCATTCCACCCCGGTGGCGCCGTCACTGGTCAGAAGCTGGGCACTTCCATCATCGGCGCCTTCCCACCAGAGGTAGAGGTCAAAGGCGGTGGACTCGCCGGAGGAGAAAAACACCAGGTCCGGTTCCGGCTGGTCTTCCTCCTGGGTTTCCAGGGCATCCGCCTCACCGCCATCGGTGATCAGCTCCAGCTCAACCCACTCGGGCATGCTGGCTCCGGTGAGACCGCCACGCGGAAGCGGGGTCCACTGGGCCTGGTCGCGATCCAGCTGGACAAACCCATAGCCGTCGTCCCGGAATCGCACACCGATCTCCCGGTTGGTCATGACAGCCTGCTCTGAAGCCGCCTGCATCCTGAGATAGAGGCTGCGCGTCATCTCCTCGAGTTCCCGCCGTTCGCCGCCGCCGCCAATGCTGAGCCCGACCAGGCTGATCAGAAGACCAACCACAACGAGCACCACCATCAGCTCGATGAGCGTGAACCCTGCTGAGCGCCAGCGCCCCATTCCGGGGTTACTCTTCCACGTCCCAGACGCTGATGTCCGCATTCACGCCTTCGCCGCCCTCGCGGCCGTCCGCACCATAGGAATACAGATCGTAGGGCCCTTCGGAGCCCGGCTGGACATACTGGTATTCATTGCCCCAAGGGTCCTTAGGGATGGCGTTCATGTAGCCCTCCGGGTTCCAGTTCGAGGGCTCGGGGGAACCAGTGGGCTTCTCAACCAGTGCCTCGAGCCCCTGTTCCGTGGAGGGATAATGGCTGTTGTCCAGCCGGTACAGGTCCAGGGCACTGCTGATGTTGCGCAGCTGTGCCTCGGCGGCCGTCACGCGGGCCTCATCTCCCCGGCCCATGATATTCGGCGCCACCAGCGCCACCAGCAGCCCGAGGATCACCATTACAACCATGATCTCAATCAGCGTGAAACCGCCACTGCGATTTGCATGTTTCATTGTCATCAACGTCTCAACCCATCAGTTGGCTCATATTCATGATTGGCAGCATGATCGCCAGCACGATGATCAGTACCACCCCACCCATTACCAGCAGCATCAGCGGCTCGAACAGCCCCACCAGTGCGGAGATCTTGCCCTGGAGGTCATTCTCCTGGTGTGTGGCCGTGCGTTCCAGCATTTGGTCCAGTTCGCCACTGGCCTCGCCACTGCCAATCATATGGATCATCATCGGGGGGAAATACCCGGTGTTCTCCAGGGCATTTTTAAGCGACCCACCCTCGCTCACGGACTGGGTCGCTTCCCGGATCCGTTCCTTCAGGTACTCATTGGACAACACTTCACCGGCGATACGCATTGCCTCCACCAACGGAACGCCGCTGGCTGTGAGGATGCTCACAGTACTGGCGAAGCGCGCGGTGTTGAGGCCACGGATGAGACGGGAGATGAAGGGAATATGGAGAAGCTGCCGGTGGACTCTGAGCCGGAAGGAGGGGCGACGCAGTGCAAGCCGGAACCCGATGCCCGCGGCAACCAGCAACAGCAACAGCAGCCAGCCCCAGTCCACAAAGAAGCTGCTCACGACCAACAGCCCTTCGGTCAGCGCCGGCAGCTCCTGGCCACTGCGCACGAAGACCTCGATGATGTCCGGCACGACATAGGTCAGCAGAAAGATCACGATGGCGATGGCCACGAACGTCAGAATCACCGGGTAGATGGCCGCGAGCTGGATCTTCTGGCGGGCCTCCTGGCGGGCTTCGGTGTAGTCCGCCAGACGGTTCAGTACGAGGTCCATGTGCCCGGCGTGCTCGCCTGCGGCGACGGTAGCGCGGTAGAGATGGGGAAAGGCTGAAGGAAACTCGCTCAGGCTGCCTGCCAGGGTATGGCCTTCCAGAACCTTGGCGCGGATGGCCAGCATCATGCTCTTGATGCGCGGTCTTTCGGATTGGTTGGCAATGGCTGACAGGGCCTGCTCCACCGGAATCCCGGACTGGATCAGGGTTGCGAGCTGGCGTGTCACCAGCGCCAGATCCGCCGCGGACAGCCCCCGGCCCAGTGTGAATCCAGAGCGCTGCTGGCGTTCACGGGTCGGTGATACCTCCAGCGGTGCCCAGCCACGGTCCCGCAGCTGCTGGCGAACAGCGCGCGCACTGTCGGCTTCCAGAACGCCCTTCTTCTGCTTGCCGCGCGTGTCGAGAGCCCTGAATTCAAATGCCGCCATGGATCATCCCCGGTGCGTCACCCGCAGCACTTCCTCCACCGTGGTGGTGCCGTCCAGGATCTTGGAGACACCATCCGCGTGGATGCTCGGGCCACGTTCGCGCGCCGCCTGCTCGAGCGCCTGCTCAGCGGCCCGGTCATGGATCAGGGTCCGCAGGCCCTCGTCGACGCCAATGACCTCGTAGATGCCCATACGGCCCCGGTAACCCAGCTGGTTGCAGGCGTCACAGCCGCCGTGGTGATAGATGGTGGGCGGATTGTCGGGATCGGCGCCCAAAAAGCGGCATTCGGTGGCATCCGGCGTATAGGGTTCCCGGCACTCCGGGCACAGCACCCGCACCAGGCGCTGGGCGACAATGCCGGCCAGACTGGAAGAGATGAGGAAGGGCTCGACACCCATGTCGATCAGGCGTGTGATGGCGCCGGTGGCGGTGTTGGTGTGCAGTGTGGAGAGCACCAGGTGACCGGTCAGACTGGCCTGGACCGCAATCTCCGCAGTCTCCAGGTCCCGGATCTCCCCGATCATCACCACGTCCGGGTCCTGGCGCAGGATGGCCCGCAGCCCCCGGGCAAAAGTCATCTCCATCTTCGGGTTCACCTGGGTCTGGCCGATGCCGGGCAGGTTGTACTCAATCGGATCCTCAACGGTCAGGATGTTGCGCGACCGGTCGTTGATCTCGGTGAGTGCACCATAGAGTGTTGTGGTCTTACCCGAGCCGGTTGGCCCGGTCACCAGCAGAATGCCATAGGGGCGGTTGACCAGATCCTTGAGCAGGCTTAGGTCGCGCTCCGCCATGCCAATGGAATCCAGCTCCAGAAGCCCCGCCTCCTTGTCCAGAAGCCGCAGCACTACGCGCTCGCCGTTGGATGACGGCATGGTGGACACACGGATGTCCACTTCGCGCCCGGCCACGCGCAGCGAGATGCGTCCGTCCTGGGGGACCCGCTTCTCCGCGATGTCCAGCCGCGCCATGACCTTGATGCGCGAGACCAGCAGTGGCGCCAGGGCTCGCTTGGGCTGCACCACCTCTCTCAGGACCCCGTCCACCCGGAAGCGGACAACCAGGCGTTTCTCGTAGGTTTCGATGTGGATGTCCGAAGCGCCGCTCTTGATGGCCTCGGTCAGAATGGCGTTGATCAGGCGGATGACCGGGGCATCATCCTCCTGCTCCATCAGATCCTCGGTTTCGGGAACCGATTCCGCCAGGCTGGCGAGGTCCATGTCCTCGCCGATGCCCTCAACCATCTGCATGGCTTCCTCGGAATCGTTCTGGTAGGCGCGGGTCAACGCCTCATCAAACGCCTCGGCTTCCATTTCACGGATGCGGGCACGGCCGCGGCTCAGGCGCGTAGCCTCGGCAATGGCCCGCGCCGAGGCACCAGGGCGCACCAGAAGCTCCAGTTCGCCCTGCTCGTCCGGTGTCAGCACAACGCCATTGCGTCGGGCAAAACTGAAGGGCAGTCTGGCCTCCGTGGTGCGGGTCTCGTTCAGGGTTTCGCCCATGTCGCAAACCGTGCGCTGTTGGTTTGTGGTTACGTTAGTATCCCGGGATAATGAAGGCAACCGTCATTCCCGGTCACCGGAAAGGGCTGATTGTCCATGGAAAAACGCATCAATGCCATGCCCCTGATCACAGCAGCAGTGCTCGCTGTGTCAATCGCGGCCGTAATCGGCTGGCAGGGACTGCGCATGGAGGACCGGGTTTCCGAGATGCCGCAGACCGCGACCGGGGAGAACACCCCCGGCAACAGCAGCAGTAGTGGTGATGGTGAAGCGCCAGAACTTGCGGATCTGGCCTTTTTCGGAACGCCGGGCGAACAGGCCACTGAGTCGGTTGAACGTGCGGAAACCCTTCCCGAAACCAACCTACAGCTTATGCTGCGGGGCGTGATGGCCGGCGACACGGAAAAACGCGACAGCGCCCTGGTGGAGGGGCCCGACGGCAAGACCGAGGTCTACCGCGTCGGGGACGCCCTGCCCGGCAATGCGAGCCTGCGCGAGGTGCGTCAGCGCCGTATCGTCATTGAGCGTGCTGGTGCCCTGGAAACCCTGACCTTCCCAGAGAGCCAGGGGGGAAAGCTGGCGCTTAACGGCAATCAGCGGTCATCGGCCGGCGACAGCAGCAGTGATGCGGCGGACGATGCAGCCACGGACACCTCGACGCCCAGTGAGCGCTCCAGTTCGGATGTCCGGAGCCGGCTGGAAGAACTCCGCGAACGCCTGAGCAACTGACCGGGTAAGGCCGCCCATGCGCCTGGCTGTATTAACGGTGTTGCTGATCGCAGGCCTGGCCCATGGCATTGACCTTGGACAGGACCTGCTTGCGTACGTCGAGCGCCAGTTCGGCGGTGACGCCCGCGCCCGGCTGACGGCCTGGGAGCAGCTCGTGGCCGAGCACGAGGGTGCCAGCGAAGCGCGCCAGATGCAGGTGGTGAACCGCTTCTTCAACCAGCGTGATTTCGTTACCGACCAGTCGCACTGGGGGCGCCAGGACTACTGGGCCACGCCGGTTGAGTTCCTGGCCACCAATGCCGGTGACTGCGAGGAATTCGCCAATGCCAAGTACATGACCCTGCGTGCCATGGGGGTGCCCGAAGAACACCTCCGTATCACCTATGTGGACGCGCTCCACCTGGAACAGGCACACATGGTGTTGGCCTGGTACCCCGAACCCGGCGCTGAGCCCATGATTCTCGATAACCTGGTGGATCAAATCCAGCCCGCATCGCGGCGCCAGGACCTCAAGCCCGTCTACAGTTTCAACGGCACAGACCTCTGGCTCAGCCGGGACGAACGCTCGGACCGTCGTGTCGGCAGCGCCGACGAAGTCGAACAGTGGCGTCATCTCCGTAACCGTATGCTCAACGTCACGGGTAATTGATTCCCTCCTTTCCGTGTCATCCAATTGCGGCTTCCACGTGCTTTACGTTAACGTCAACGTAAGACGTAATGGAGGCCGGCATGAACGCTGAAACCCAGACCACCCATACCATCAGCGACCTGGCGCGGGATTTCGACATCACCACCCGCACCATCCGTTTCTATGAAGAAGCCGGCCTTCTGGAGCCAAGGCGCGAGGGTCAACAACGGATCTACACGGACGCGGACAGGGTCAAGCTGAAACTGATCCTGCGGGGTAAACGCCTTGGCTTCAGCCTGGCGGAATCCCGGGACATCATCGAGATGTACGATCCCTCCTCCGGCAATGAGCGGCAACTCAATGCGTTACTGAGCAAAATTCGGGAACGACGTGAACAGTTGAACGACCAGATGCGTGAGCTCCAGCTCATGCAGGTGGAGCTTGATGAAGCGGAACAGCGCTGTCTCGATGCCATGAATCACTGAACAACAACAAAGCGGAGCCTCTCCATGACCTACCCCGGCCTCAATTTCAACCTCGATGACACAACGGCGATGCTCCAGGACCAGGTTCGCCAGTTCGCTCAGGGCGAGATCGCACCGCGCGCGGCGGCCATCGACAGTGACAATACCTTCCCTCGCGATCTCTGGCCCCAGATGGGCGATATGGGCCTGCTGGGCATGACGGTCCCGGAAGACGACAACGGCACTGGCATGGGCTACCTGGCTCACGTCATCGCCATGGAGGAAATCAGCCGCGCCTCCGGCTCCGTGGGCCTGAGTTACGGGGCCCATTCCAATCTCTGCGTGAATCAGATCGCTCGCAACGGCAATCCGGCACAGAGGTCGAAATACCTTCCGAAACTGATGACCGGCGAGCACGTGGGCGCACTGGCCATGAGCGAGCCCAATGCCGGCTCGGATGTGGTCAGCATGAAGCTGCGGGCCACCCGCGACGGTAACGGGTTCCGCCTCAATGGCAGCAAGATGTGGATCACCAACGGCCCGGACGCGGACGTCTATGTGATCTACGCCAAGACCGATCCCGAGAAAGAAGCCCGTGGCATCACCGCCTTCCTGGTGGAACACGACACTCCCGGCTTCAGCCAGGGCCCCAAGCTGGACAAGCTGGGCATGCGTGGTTCCAATACCTCGGAGCTGATCTTCGAGGACGCCTGGGTCCCGGAAGAGAACATTCTGGGCGCAGAGAACAACGGCGCCCGCGTGCTCATGTCCGGTCTCGATTACGAGCGCGTGGTTCTGGCCGGCGGCCCCGTAGGGATCATGCAGGCGTGCCTGGACCTGGTGCTGCCGTACGTGCACGACCGCAAACAGTTCGGCCAGGCCATCGGCGAGTTCCAGCTGATCCAGGCCAAAGTGGCGGACATGTACACCGAGCTCAACGTCTGCCGCTCCTACCTGTATACCGTGGCCGCCGCGTGCGACCGGGGCGAAACCAGCCGCAAGGACGCTGCGGGGGCGATCCTCTACTGCTCCGAGAAAGCCACCAGAATGGCGCTTGAGGCTATCCAGATCCTGGGCGGCAACGGCTATATCAACGAATACCCCGCCGGGCGGCTGCTCCGTGATGCCAAGCTCTACGAGATCGGGGCCGGCACCCAGGAGATCCGGCGCATGCTGATCGGGCGGGAACTGTTCAAGGAAACGGAGTAAGCCATGGCGATCCTCGAATCCTCCGTGGACACCGACGGAGCCCTCTTCCGGGAACGCCGGGAGCATATGCAGGCGCTGGTGGACGACCTTACTGAAACGCTCGCCACCATCAGCGAAGGCGGTGGTGAAAAGGCTCGGGAACGCCACCGTACCAAGGGTAAGATGCCCGTGCGCGAGCGCATCAACCGGCTTCTGGACCCGGGGTCCCCCTTTCTGGAACTGGCTCCCATGGCCGCCTACCAGGTCTACGACAGTGAGGTTCCCGCCGCCGGTGCGGTGGGCGGCATTGGCCGGGTCAACGGGGTTGAGTGCGTCATCCTGGGCAACGACGCCACGGTCAAGGGCGGCACCTACTTCCCGCTGACCGTGAAGAAACACCTGCGCGCCCAGACCATCGCCGCGGAAAACCACCTGCCGTGCATCTACCTGGTGGATTCGGGCGGCGCCAACCTGCCCCAGCAGGACGAGGTTTTCCCGGACCACGATCACTTCGGTCACATCTTCTTCCGCCAGGCCAACCTTTCCGCTAACGGCATTCCCCAGATCGCCGTGGTCATGGGCCCCTGCACCGCCGGCGGCGCCTACGTGCCCGCCATGGCGGACGAGGCGATCATGGTCGATGGCCAGAGCACCGTCTATCTGGCGGGGCCGCCCCTGGTGAAAGCCGCTACCGGTGAGAGCGTCTCCGCCGAGGAGCTGGGCGGCGCCGAGATGCACACAAGCACCTCCGGCCTGGCGGATCACCTGGCGCACAGTGAGGAAGACGCCCTGGAACGTGCGCGCGCCTGCATCGCCAACCTCAACTGGCACAAAGGGGACTGGTTGCGCCGCCGCGAGCCACGCGAGCCGCTCTACTCGGCCGACGAGCTGTACGGCGTGGTGCCCACGGACCTCAAGACGCCCTATGACGTCCGCGAGGTCATTGCCCGGCTGGTGGATGGCTCTGAGTTTGACGAGTTCAAGGCCCGCTTCGGCACTACCCTGGTCTGTGGTTTCGCGCACTGGGCCGGCATGCCCGTGGGCATCATCGCCAACAACGGCATCCTGTTCTCGGAGTCCTCCCAAAAGGGCGCGCACTTTGTGGAGCTGTGCTGCCAGCGCGGCATCCCGCTGGTGTTCCTGCAGAACATCACTGGCTTCATGGTTGGACGCGAGGCGGAACAGGGCGGCATCGCCCGCCACGGCGCCAAGCTGGTCAATGCCGTTGCCTGCGCCAGCGTGCCCAAGTTGACGGTCATCATTGGCGGCAGCTTCGGCGCCGGCAACTACGGCATGTGCGGTCGCGCCTATGAACCACGCTTCCTGTTCATGTGGCCGAATGCGCGCATCGCTGTCATGGGCGGCGAACAGGCTGCCGGAGTGCTGGCGGATGTAAAACGCGGCGCCATCGAACGCCAGGGGGAGACCTGGTCCGATGAGGACGAAGCCGCCTTCAAGCAGCCGGTGGTCGAACAGTTCGAGCGCCAGTCGCACCCCTACTACGCCAGCGCCCGGCTCTGGGACGACGGCATCATCGACCCGGCCAGAACCCGTGAGGTAATTGCCCTGGCCCTCTCCGCCGCGCTCAATGCCCCCGAGGCCGACACCCGCTACGGCGTCTTCCGGATGTAAGGAGCCCCAGATGAATAATATCGATAACGCCGTGCTGGTCGACACACCCCGGCAAGGACTGCGCCGCATCCGACTCAACCGCCCGGACAAACGCAACGCCTTCAATGCCGGTATCATCGCGGAGTTGAGCAGCGCCATCGAAGCGGCAGCGCGTGACGATGAAATACGCGCTGTTCTGCTGGCGGCCGAGGGCAAGCACTTCTCCGCCGGCGCCGACCTGGAATGGATGCGCTCCACCGCCGCCATGGGCGCGGAAGAGAACCGGGAGGACGCCCAGGCGCTGGCCCGCCTTATGCGCCTTCTGGACGAATGCCCCAAGCCCACGCTGGCCCGGGTCCAGGGCGCCGCTTTCGGGGGTGCGCTGGGGCTGATCTGCTGTACCGACATTGCCATCGCCGCCACCGATGCCCGTTTCTGCCTGAGCGAGGTGCGCCTTGGACTGGTACCGGCAACCATTGGCCCCTACGTGGTGCGCACCCTGGGTCAGCGCCAGGCACGGCGCTACATGCTCAGCGCGGAGCTGCTCGAGGCGGAACAGGCCCGGTCGCTTGGATTGATCCACGAACTGGCGGATCCGGCACAGCTTGATGACCGGGTCGAGGCGCTTGCCGGGCAATTGATGCAGGCCGGGCCTGAGGCCCAGTCCGAGTGCAAGCTCCTGCTGCGCGGGCTGGATGATCCGGCTGCTGGCGAGGGCGTGGATGAGTTCACCGCCGCCATGATCGCCCGGGTCCGCACCAGCGCCGAGGGTCAGGAGGGCCTGAGGGCCTTCCTGGAAAAGGATACCCCCGCCTGGCAGGAGGCCAGCCCCGATGAATGACCTCACCCTGCTGATCGCCAACCGGGGCGAGATCGCTGCACGCATCATCCGCACCGCCCGCCGCATGGGCCTGCGTACCGTGGCCGTGTATTCCCAGGCGGACCGTGATGCCCCATTCGTGGCCGCCGCGGACCAGGCTGTCGCCATCGGCCCGGCGCCGGCCCGGGAATCCTACCTGGACCCGGAACGCATCCTGCGGGCTGCGCGGGAGACCGGCGCCGACCTGATCCACCCGGGCTATGGCTTCCTATCCGAGAGCACGGAGCTGGTCAGGCGCTGCGAGGACGCTGGCATCCGGTTCGTGGGTCCGGGCACCGACGCCATTGCCGCCATGGGCGACAAAACCGCCGCCAAGCGACTGATGGAAGATGCCGGCGTACCACTGGTGCCCGGCTACCACGGCGACGATCAGTCCCTGGACCACCTGGAATCCGAAGCCCGCCGGATTGGCCTTCCGGTGCTGATCAAGGCCAGCGCCGGCGGGGGCGGCAAGGGCATGCGCGTGGTGCGTGAATTCAGTGAGCTTCGCAACGCCCTGGATGGCGTCAAGCGCGAGGCCAGCGCCGCCTTCGGTAATGACCAGGTTCTGCTGGAACGCTTTGTGGACCAGCCCCGGCACGTGGAAGTCCAGGTCCTGTTTGACCACCACGGCAACGGCCGACACCTGTTTGACCGTGACTGCTCCATCCAGCGCCGCCACCAGAAAATCCTGGAGGAAGCACCGGCCCCGGGTCTCACCCAGGCCACGCGTGACGCCATGGCGGACGCCGCGTTGCGCTGCGCCCACGCCATCGGCTATCGCAACGCCGGCACCGTGGAGTTCCTGCTCGGGCCCGACGGCCGCTTCTACTTCATGGAGATGAACACCCGCCTTCAGGTGGAACACCCCGTCACCGAGGCCATTACCGGCCTGGACCTGGTGGAGTGGCAGATCCGCATCGCCCTGGGCGACCCCCTCCCCTGGCCCCAGGAGGCGCTGGCGATCAACGGCCACGCCATGGAAGCGCGCGTCTATGCCGAAGACCCGGACCAGGGGTTCCTCCCGACCAGCGGCCGCATCCAGTATCTGGATGAGCCCGAAAACATGGCCGGCATACGCATTGACTCCGGTATTGCCCAGGAGTTGACGGTCTCAAACCATTACGACCCCATGCTCGCCAAGGTCATCACCCATGGCACGGACCGCCACGCCGCCATTAGCCGCCTGCGCGGGGCCCTGATGCGTTACCATCTGGGCGGATTCCCCACCAATATCGGCTACCTGTGCCGGATACTGGACCATGACTCTTTCATTAACAGCGATCTACAGACACATTTTGTGGAAAAACATGAAGCGGATCTGGTAAAGCCAGCTATCACCGGGGACACCGCCCTGGCACTGGGCCTGCTGGGCTGGCTCTGGCTCCAGCAGCCGGAAACCGCCTCAGCCGCCCCCTGGGACGCCCTCACCGGATGGCGCCTCGTTGGCGAGCCGTGGCAGCGGGCGGAAGTCCACCACGGCGAACGCCATACCCTGGAATACGCCCTCCAGCCCAGGACCGGCGATTGGCATCAGGTCCGGGTCCGGGGCCTCTCCGATCACCCCCTGACCCTGCGCTGGCACCGCCGGGGCCATCAGGGCACGGTGTTGATGGAATCCCCCGGACGGTGCCGCCGGGAACTGTCCCTCACCGCCATCAGCCGCCCACCGGCAGGGGTGACGCTCTTTGCCGAGGGCGAAGCCTGGACCGTGCGGGTTAACCACCCGGAAATGGATCTGGCCGAAGCGGACACCGGCAACCTGACCGCCCCCATGCACGGGCGCGTGGTCGCGCTGCACTGCGCCGCTGGCGAGCGGGCCAACAAGGGGCAGCCGCTGGTGGTCATGGAAGCCATGAAAATGGAACACACCATCACCGCCCCGGCCGACGGCACGGTCACGGAACTCTACTGCAGTGAAGGCGACAGCCTCAGCTCCGGCCAGACTCTGCTCGCCTTCGAACCGGACGGAGACACCCCATGAGCGACCATGCCGAAATCGTCGAAGTCGGCCTGCGCGACGGCCTCCAGAACGAACGTACCCCCGTCGACGCCACAACCCGCGCCCGCTGGTTCAACGCCCTCGCCGACGCCGGCCTGAACCGTATCGAGGCCGGCAGTTTCGTCTCGCCAAAATGGGTTCCCCAGATGGCCAGCACTGACCAGGTCATCGCCGGCATCCAGCGGCGCCCCGGCCTTTCCGTCGAAACCCTGATCCCCAACCAGAAAGGCCTCGACGCTGCCCTGGCTTCCCGGGTGGACCGCATCGCCGTCTTCACCGCCGCCTCCGATGCGTTCACGCAGAAAAACATCAACTGCAGCATCACCGAAAGCCTCGAGCGCTTCGCCCCCTTGATTGAAGCGGCCAATAACGCCGGCCTCCGCGTACGCGGCTACATCTCCACCATCGCCGCCTGCCCCTACGCCGGCCGAATCCAACCCGGGGCCGTCGCCGACGTCACCGAACGCCTGCTGGGACTCGGCTGCAACGACATCTCCCTGGGTGACACCACCGGCGTCGCCCGGCCCAGGGAAATCGATGCCATCCTGGATGCTGTCCTCCCTCTCGTGCCGGCAGAGCGACTCGCCCTGCACTGCCACGACACCTACGGCCAGGCCCTTGCCAACGTCCTCCAGGGCCTCGAACGCGGCATCAGGACCTTCGACAGCGCCGCCGCCGGCCTCGGCGGCTGCCCCTACGCCAAAGGCGCCTCCGGCAACCTCGCCACCGAGGACCTGTTGTACCTCCTTGAAGGTCAGGGCCTGCACACCGGCGTCGACCTCGAGGCGGTATGCCGCATCGGCAACGACATCTGCCACAGACTTGATCGACGTACACCCTCGAAAGTCGCGCAGGCGATGCAATGTTAAGCTGAGCGGCAGACAAGCGCCAAAACAACCCAGGAACCCAACCCATGACTGAAGCCCCAATCTGGCAACCGTCACAGGAACGAATCCAGAACGCCCGCATCACCCACTACCACAACTGGCTCCAGACCCAGGGCCATCAACCGGGCAACAGCTGGCAGAGCCTCCACCAATGGAGCATCGACAACCCCGCGGCATTCTGGGAAACCATCTGGCAATACTTCGACGTCCGCGGCCAGTACCAGGCCCGCCGCATCTTCGAGAACGGCGACCAGATGCCCGGCGCCACCTGGTTCGGCGGCGCCCGCCTCAACTTTGCCGAAAACCTTCTGCGCGGCGAACCCGACCGTGTCGCCCTTATCGAGCAACGCGAAGACGGCCGCGGCCGCCAGATGACCTACGGCGAACTGCGTGAACACAGCGCCCGCCTCGCCGGCACCCTCCAGGAACACGGCGTCAGCAAGGGCGATCGTGTTGCCGCCTTCATCACCAACGGCATCGAAGCCATCATCGGCATGCTGGCCACCGCCCGCCTGGGCGCCGTATGGTCCTCCTGCTCTCCGGACTTCGGCTTCCAGGGTGTGCTGGAACGCTTTGGCCAGATCGAACCCAGGGCCCTGATCGCCGTCAATGGCTACCAGTACAACGGTAAGGCGATTGATACCCGCGAGCGCGTCGAACAGCTCGCAGGCGCACTCCCCAGCCTCTCCGTTCAGATCCGGATCGACAACCAGCCCGACTGCCCCTGGGACGAGGCCGCCAACACCGTCGGATGGAAGGACGCCCTGATGGCCGAACCCGCCGCCGGGTTTACCCCCATGGCCTTTGACGACCCGCTCTACATCCTCTACTCCTCCGGCACCACCGGCGCGCCCAAGTGCATCGTCCACGGCATCGGCGGCACCCTTCTCCAGCATCTCAAGGAGCTGGGTCTGCACACCGATGTAGGCCCGGACGACGTGGTCTTCTACTACACCACCACCGGCTGGATGATGTGGAATTGGCTCGCCAGCACCCTGGCCCTGGGCGCCACCGCCGTCCTCTACGACGGCTCGCCGATGGCCCCCACGCCGGAGGTCCTCTGGAACCTGGCCGAGGAACACGGCATTACCGTCTTCGGCGCCAGCGCCAAATACTACGCCGCCTGCGGGAAACAGGGCCTGAAACCCGCGGAGACCCACGGCCTGGATCCGCTGAAGGCGATTCTTTCCACCGGCAGCCCTCTGGCCCATGAAAGCTTTGACTACATCTACCGGGACGTGAAACCGGACGTCTGCCTGTCCTCCATCTCCGGCGGCACCGATATTGTCTCCTGCTTCGCCCTCGGCAACCCGACCCTGCCGGTCTACCGGGGCGAACTCCAGTGCCTCGGCCTTGGCATGGACGTAGCCATCTATAACGACGAGGGGCAGCCGGTGGCCGGGCAGAAAGGCGAACTGGTGTGCCGCGCGCCTTTTCCCTGCATGCCGGTCGGCTTCTGGAACGACCCTGAGGGCGAGCGCTTCCACAGCGCCTACTTCAACCGCTTCCCCAACACCTGGGCCCACGGAGACTTTGGTGAAATCCGCGAACACCCGGCGACAGAGGACACCCCCGCCCAGCGCGGCATGATCATCCACGGCCGGGCGGATGCGGTACTGAACCCGGGTGGGGTACGCATCGGAACCGCCGAGATCTACCGTCAGGTCGAAAAACTGGATGACGTCCTGGAATCCATCGCCGTGGGCCAGCAATGGGGTGACGATCAGCGCGTCGTGCTCTTCGTGCGACTCCGCGAGGACGTGGCGCTCAACGATGAGCTCTGCGAGCGCCTACGACACGTTATCCGGGAGAACACCACACCACGCCATGTGCCGGCGAAAATCATCCAGGTACCGGACATTCCACGCACGCTCAGCGGCAAGATCGTGGAGCTGGCGGTGCGCAACGTGATCCACGGTGAATCCGTGAAGAACCGTGAGGCGCTGGCCAACCCGAACGCGTTGGACCATTTCCGGAATCTGGCGCAACTGCGGGACTAGGCGCCCGCAGGCGGCGCGTGAGTTGTGCTGAGCGCCTCGCGGGTCTTGTCCGCGATACCGATGCCGGCGCCGGCCATGGCCTGGTAGGTTTCGGAAACGCCGGCTCGCTGCAGCGGTGCCGCCTCGTCGTCATGGAAGGTATTGGCAACAATCGGACCGGTGAACCCCATCTTCCGGAGGTTGCGGGCTGCGATCAGTTTCCCCTCCAGGTGTGGCATGGCAAGGATGACCGCCTGCAGGCCCTCCAGGTCCAGCCCCTGCCACAGTTCGATATCCTCGGCGTCCGCGTAGACCACGTTGTGGCCCCGGGTGCACTGGTTTGTCACCTTGTCCGGATCCGCGTCCATGCCCACAACGGTTAGTCCACCTGCACCAACAGCCGTGTACGCCGCCTGCCCGGTGCGCCCCATCCCAACAATCAGGATGTCCGCCTGGCCCAGTGACAGCGGCTGCTGGTCCGGGTGATCACTGGACCGCTCGAACCGCCTCAGCCAGGGCTCCATCCGGTCAAACAGCGGATGCGCGATGCGGTTGAGCGGTGCCGCCACCAGGAAGGAGACCGCGACTGTAATCGCGAGGGGCACCAGCCAGGCCTCAAGCACACTGGCAGCCACAATCAGCCCGAACTCACTGTAGCTCATCAGGCTGAGCGCCCCCAGAAAGGCATTGCGGCTGCGCAGGCGGAAAAGAATGAGCAGGAAGAAGAACAGGATGCCCTTCAAGGGCAGCAACAGCGCCATGCCGAGCGCGAACAGCAGCGCCTGCTGGTCCGGAAGACCCGACATGCCGATCTGCAGGAAAAAACCGACCAGAAGGATTTCCTTCAGCCCCCACAGGGAATGGGACAGCTCCTGGGCCCGGGGATGATTCGCCAGAAGGACGCCCATTGCCAGGGCGCCCACCTCCGGACTGAGTCCCACCACCTCAAAGCCATATCCCCCGACAGCAACCGCCAGGACCACGCCCATCAGAACCAGCAGCTCCTCGTGCCCGGCCACGTCCATCAGCCAGTGCATGACCGGGCGCAGAAGCGGCAGTGCCAGCACCACCAGGGCCCAGGGCGAGGGTGTCTGCCCACCGGCCACGCTCAGCACCACAAGGGCGATGAGGTCCTGCAGGATGAGAATGCCGATGGCCACCCGCCCGTGGAAGGAGCGAAGCTCCCCCTTGGCCTCCAGAACCTTGGCCGCCAGCACGGTACTGGAGAATGCCAGGGCGGTTGCCAGCAGCAGCGCATTCGCCGTGCTGATCTCCAGAAGATAGAGGATTCCTGTTCCCAGGATGCCGATACTGATCATGAAATGCAGGATGGCGCCACCCACCACGGCCGGCTCTACCAGATGCCGGAGCTTGAGCTTCAAACCGACCGAGAACAGCAGCATGAGGACACCGAGATGCGCCACATGATCCAGGAACGGCCCTGCCTGGGGCGGGAGCCCAAATGCCTGCCCCCAAAGGTTGAGCGCAAACCCGGCGGCGAGAAATCCAATCAGAGGCGGCAGACCGACCTGGCGCACCATGAGACCGAAAACAAACGCGAATGAAAGAGAGACAACTTCGATTAACATTGACTAGGCTGTGTCCTGATTATCACGGACGCGGGCTTCGGGTACCGCACTCAAAAGCCCGATTGTAGCATTGATGGCTGGATCATAACGGAGGCATCTCGCATGGAAATCTATCAGGAGTTCACGTTACTGCTGTTGATCGCCGTGGTTGTGGGTTATTTTTCCATGCTCCTGCGCCAGCCACTGCTTATTGCGTACCTGGCGGTCGGCATCATTGTAGGCCCCAGCATACTGGGCATTGTCTCCGCCCACACACAGATTGACCTCCTTGCTCACTGGGGCATCACCATTCTGCTGTTCGTCGTTGGTCTCAAACTGGATCTGAGGATTGTGCGTTCCCTGGGGCCTGTGGCCCTGGCGACGGGACTGGGTCAGCTTGCATTCACCATCCTGATCGGTTTCGGTCTGACGCTTCTGCTCGGCTTTTCCCCAATCGATGCGCTCTATATCGCCATCGCCCTGACCTTTTCCAGCACCATCATCATCGTCAAGCTCCTTTCCGACAAAGGCGAGCTGGAATCCCTGCATGGCCGCATCGCCATGGGCTTCCTGATCGTCCAGGACATCGCAGTTGTTCTCGCCATGCTGGGCCTGAACCTCACCATCCCCACCGCGGATGACCAGCTTATCCCGCCGCTTCAGGGCCTTGGCATCAGCGTGGTGTTCATGGTGGTCGTCCTGCCATTGCTGATGCGGTATGTGATTCCGGGGCTGATGCGCAGCCTGGCCCGCTCCGTCGAGATGCTGATGCTGTTCGCCATCGCGTGGGGGACCATGCTTGCGGCGGGAGCGGACATCCTGGGGCTTTCAAAGGAAGTCGGGGCGTTCATTGCCGGCTTCTCCCTGGCCAACACGGCCGTCAAGGACGTGATCACAAGCCGGCTGACGAGCCTGCGGGACTTCCTGCTCCTGTTCTTTTTCATCTACATGGGTGAACAGCTCAACCTGAGCCTTATTGGAGACAACCTCTTTCCTGCCCTGGTTCTCTCCCTGTTCGTTCTGATCGGCAATCCCCTGATCGTCATGGCCATTATGGGAGGCATGGGGTATCGGCGTCGTACTGGGTTCAAGGCGGGGCTGACCGTGGCTCAGATCAGCGAGTTCTCGATCATCTTCATAACCATGGGGCTGGGCCTCGGCCACATCGGCGATAACGTGCTCGGTGTGGTGACGCTGGTCGGTATCGTGACCATCACGACCTCAACCTACATGATTCTCTACTCGGAACAGCTTTTTGAGCGGGTTCGGGGGTGGCTCTCGCCGTTCGAGCGTACTCTGACCTACCGTGAACTCGACGACTATACACAGGGGCAGGCGGCTCCGATCATCATCATTGGACTGGGACGTCTGGGGCGACGCATTGCCGGTCAACTCATCGAACGCGGGGAAGACGTCATTGGTGTTGATATTGATCCGGGACGGGTCGAACGGGCCCAGACCGAGGGGATACATGCCGTCTTTGGTGACGCGGAGGACATTGAGTTCCTGTCCCATCTGCCGGTCCACACCGCGAAGTGGGTTGTCAGCACACTGCCCCGGCGCGAAGTGAACGAAATTCTGATGCAGGGGCTCGCCCTTTTTGCGAGATCCGGGCGCATCGCCATTGCCAGCTTCCGGGAGGATGACGAAATTCACTGGAAACACAGGAACGTGGACTTGATTCTTCACCCGTATCGTGAAGCCGCGGAGCAGGCGGTCGCACAAATTACGCCCTGACCGTTCCAGCCAGTCAGCGCCAGAAACGCTGCATCTGAAGAAAGGTAACGGAGGCGGACCAGGTGATCAGCATGAAGCCGATCAGCGCCTCCACGCCAAAAATGAAACGGATGGGGCCAACAGGATAAACCTCTCCATACCCCAAAGTGGTATAGGTCACGGCGGAAAAGTAGATGTAGTCCATCACGCCGGACACATGGCCTCCGGTTACAGAACCCGCACCCTCAATCTGGGCCAGCGTCCAAGAGACCAAACCGAACAGCCAGATCTCAATGACGTGGGCTACAAAAAGCCCCAGAACCATCAGGACCATACATTAGGGACTGGTGCAGGCTGGTGCCATCAAAGCGCCGCATGAGCGCCGTAGCGGCCATACAGTGGAGAACGACTGAGGCAATCAGCGCAACGAGTGTTGCAGCGCCAGCGATTGCGTGCGTCTGCGTCAGCATGAGTCCACTTTTCGGATCGTTGTAAACAGAAAAGCCGCACCCCGGAGGGTACGGCTTTCATCATAGCCTGATACGGGCGTTCCGTCAGACCACCTTCTTGAGTTCTTCCTCAAGCTGCGGTACCGCATCAAACAGGTCCGCTACAAGGCCGTAGTCCGCCACCTGGAAAATGGGCGCGTCCTCGTCCTTGTTGATGGCCACAATGAACTTGGAATCGCCCATGCCGGCCAGGTGCTGGATGGCACCGGAAATGCCGACGGCGATGTAGAGGTTCGGGGCCACGATCTTGCCGGTCTGGCCGACCTGCATGTCGTTTGGTACGAACCCAGCGTCGACGGCGGCACGGGACGCGCCGATGGCGGCGCCCAGAACGTCGGCGACAGACTCCAGCATCTTGAAGTTGTCGCCATTCTGCATGCCGCGACCACCGGAGATGACCACGTCGGCAGCTGCCAGATCCGGACGATCGGATTCGGCCAGCTCTTCGCTGACGAACTCGGAAAGGCCGGCGTCGTGCGCTGATTCCACGGATTCAACCGAAGCTGAACCGCCCTCAGCCGCAACCGGGTCAAAGCTGGTGGTCCGAACGGTGATCACCTTCACGCTGTCGCTGGACTGCACAGTCGCAATCGCGTTACCGGCGTAGATCGGGCGAACGAAGGTGTCCTCGGACTGCACACCGATGATGTCGGAAACCTGCGCCACGTCGAGCATGGCGGCAACACGCGGCATGGTGTCCTTGCCAACGGTGCCGGCGGAGGCGAACAGATGGCTGTAGCCCTTGCCCACTTCCGCGATCAGCAGACTGAGATTCTCGGCGAGATCATGCCCGTAAGCGTCATTGTCGGCAGCGAGCACCTTGTTGACGCCGTCCGCTTTGGCGGCCTGTTCGGCAACACCGCCGATGTCCTTGCCGGCGACCAGGACGTCGATGTCACCACCAGCAGACTTGGCAGCGGCGATAACACTGAGTGTCGACCCGGCCAGCTCACCCTTGTTGTGATCTGCAATAACCAGTGTACTCATTTAAATCACCTTCGCTTCGTTCTTCAGTTTGTCGACCAGCTCCTCAACGCTCTCGACCTTGACACCGGGCTGACGCGGCTGCGGCTCTTCAACCTTGAGTGTCTTGAGCCGCGGCGCAACATCGACGCCCAAGTCGGCCGGGCTGATGGTCTCGAGCGGCTTCTTCTTGGCCTTCATGATGTTGGGGAGCGAAGCGTAGCGCGGTTCGTTCAGGCGCAGATCCGTGGTAACCACGGCCGGCAGGTTCAGGGAAACGGTCATCAGGCCGCCGTCGATCTCACGGGTCACCTTGACCTTTTCACCTTCCACCTCGACCTCGGAGGCAAAGGTGCCCTGGGGCATCCCGGCCAGCTGGGCCAGCATCTGGCCGGTCTGGTTGTTATCGGTGTCGATGGACTGTTTGCCCATGATCACCAGGTTCGGCTCTTCCTTGTCCACGACGGCCTTGAGCATCTTGGCCGCATCCAGGGACTGGACATCTTCGTCCGTCTCGACCTGGATGGCGCGGTCAGCGCCCAGTGCCAGCGCGGTGCGCAGCTGCTCCTGGCTGACCTTGGGACCGATGGTCACGGCGACAATCTCGGTGGCAACGCCCTTCTCCTTGAGACGGACCGCTTCCTCAACGGCGATCTCGCAGAATGGGTTCATTGCCATCTTGACGTTGGACAGGTCCACGCCGGTGTTATCCGGCTTGACGCGAACCTTGACGTTGTAGTCAATCACTCGTTTTACAGCGACCAGAACCTTCATAGATTCCTCGTTTCCTGCCATGGGTTTAGAATGTTCATGCGGCGGGCGTCCCCGGCAAAAGCGCCCTAATACTGACGACAAAACCACAGGGGGTCAATAGCTCCAGGGACGGGATGCCATTGCTCAATGTCATTCAAACAAACGTTTGTTTGATTTCCATGATGATATATCCTGTGGCAACGTAAAGCCACAGATTGCCCATTGGAAATCCTGAGGAGACTATCGTGGAACGCGAATCGATGGAGTTTGACGTCCTGATCGTGGGGGCGGGCCCTGCTGGACTCTCGGCTGCCTGCCGTATCCAGCAGCTGGCCAACGAGGCGGAGCAGGAACTGACCGTCTGTGTTGTCGAGAAGGGATCCGAGGTCGGTGCCCACATCATCGCCGGCACCGTTTTCGAGCCGACCAGCCTCAATGAGCTCTTCCCCGACTGGAAGGAGCGCGGTGCCCCGCTGAACACGCCGGTCACCCGGGATGACATCTACTTCCTGCGCGGCGCCGACAGTGCCCGCAAGGCGCCCAACGCCTTTGTGCCAAAGAACATGCACAACCATGGCAACTACATCATCAGCCTGGCCAACCTGTGCCGCTGGCTCGGCGAGCAGGCCGAACAGCTGGGCGTCGAGATCTATCCGGGTTTCCCGGCCGCCGAAGTCCTGTACGAGGATGGCGTGGTCAAGGGCATCCTCACCGGCGAGTTCGGCGTCGACGCCGAGGGCAACCACAAGGACGGCTACATGCCACCCATGGAGCTGCGGGCGAAATACACCCTGTTCAGCGAAGGCTGCCGGGGGCACCTGGGCAAGGACCTGCTGCAGCAGTTCAACCTGGACGAGGGCAAGGACCCGCAGCACTACGGCCTTGGCATCAAGGAGCTGTGGGACATCGACCCGGCCAACCACGAACCCGGGCTGGTGGTGCACACCGCCGGCTGGCCGCTGTCCGAGAGCGGCTCCACAGGGGGTGGGTTCCTGTATCACCTGGAAAACGGCCAGGTCTATGTCGGGCTGATCACCGACCTGTCCTATTCCAACCCCTACGTCTCGCCGTTCGAGGAATTCCAGCGGATGAAGACGCACCCGACCATCAAACAGCACCTGGAAGGCGGCAAGCGGGTATCCTACGGGGCGCGGGCCATCACCAAGGGCGGCTACAACAGTCTGCCCCGGATGCATTTCCCCGGCGGGCTGCTGCTGGGCTGTGACGCGGGCACGCTGAACTCGTCCAAGATCAAGGGCTCGCACACCGCCATGAAGTCCGGGATGCTGGGCGCTGAAGCGGTGTTCGAGGCGATCCAGAAGGGCTCTGAAGGCGGCGAGGACCTGACCGCCTTTGCGGAGAAGTTCGAGAACAGCTGGCTCTTCCGGGAACTGTTCGCCGAGCGCAACTTCAGCCCGGCCATGCACAAGTTCGGCACCGTGATCGGTGGCGGCATCGCCTACCTGGAGCAGAACATCCTGCGCCGGCCGCTGCCGATCACCTTCCACGACACCACGCCGGATCACGCGGCGCTTAAGCCGGCCTCTGAGTGTTCGAAGATCGACTACCCGAAGCCGGACAACAAGCTGACCTTCGACCGGCTGTCCTCGGCGTTCATGTCGAACACCAATCACGAGGAAGACCAGCCCTGCCACCTGCAGCTCAAGGATCCGGAGATTCCCATCCGGGATAACCTGCCGACCTACGACGAGCCGGCACAGCGTTACTGCCCGGTGGGCGTGTACGAGGTGGTGGATGCCGAGGACGGCAGCGGCAAGAAGTTCCAGATCAACGCGCAGAACTGCATCCACTGCAAGACCTGCGACATCAAGGACCCGGCCCAGAACATCCAGTGGGTGGTCCCCGAAGGGGGCGGTGGCCCCAACTATCCCAATATGTAAGGGGTAGGTACAAAAAAAGGCGACCCGCGGGTCGCCTTTTTTATGTCCGTTGCACTGAAAACGCTGCTGATTCAGTGCTTGGAGAAAGACTCAGTGCACGTGGCCGTGCTCTTTCTCTTCGTCGGACGGCTCACGCGTATCAACCACCTCAACATCGAAGTGCAGACGCTGGCCGGCGAGCGGATGGTTGGCATCGATGGTCACGGTCTCATCCTCAACGGATACCACGCGTACGATCTGCGGGCCGCCGGGCGTTTCCGCCTGGAACTGCATGCCGGGCTCGACCTTCTCAACGCCCTCAAAAGCGGAGCTCGGGACGGGCTGGACCAGTTCTTCGCGGACTTCGCCGTAAGCGTTCTCCGGATCCAGGGATACCTGGGCTTCGTCACCCTGGGCCTTGTCGGTCAGTGCTTCTTCCAGGCCACTGATGATGTTCTGGGCCCCTTCCAGATAGCTGAGCGGCTCACGCTCGCGGGAAGAATCCAGAACCTCACCCTCGTCGTTCTTGAGGGTGTAGTGGATGCTGACGACACGGGATTCGGTCATGTTGACTCCTTGCGTATAGGACAGAAACGTCGTAATAACAATAGTGCGGTGGATCGAAAGTGTTGCTGAACAGCGGCCTGTACAGAGGGACTTACGACGATCCGGGACGCAAGGGTGCTGCTCAATACAGGCACCCATACTCCATGATAGAAAATAATGGCGGCTTTGAAAACCGTGATCAGCCGATCCGGCCCAGGGAAAAGAAACTGCCCTGACTGACCACCCCGACGTGGGTTGCGCCGTTGATGGCCCGCTCCTCAGCCAGTTCCGTGAGGTGGTAGAAGGCACTGCGCTCGATCCGGGCCTGGAGCCCGCGCCGTACCATCACATAGGGCTGGGGTTCGCCGCTTTTATCATCCGTTCGAACGATCAGCGGGTGCGAGTCACCGATCGGGAAGCGGTCCTCCACATCCGTATGCAGCCAGAGAACGCGCCCACCCCCCTCACCTTCCTGCTCAACGCTGTGTGCGAGGAAGGGAACATCTTCCACCTGGATGCGGTACTTTTCGTGCGGTGTTAGAAGATAGTAGTAACCATCTGATTCACGCCGCATGATGGAGGCGAAGAGTCGGCGCAGCGCCAGCCGTTCAATTTCACGGCCCTGGTAGAACCAGCGGCCATTGCGGTTGATGAACAGTTCCAGGTCGTCCGTGAACGGCGGATCCCACTGATCCACCGGCGGGCCCTTTCCGGTTGTATCGTATTGGGCGACGTGTTCGAATTGTCGGGCCAGTTCCGCCTGGGAATCGGGTTCCCCCATCTGCAGCCCTCCGGCGCAATCAGTGCATGGAACAGGTCCGATACTAGCGGTGCGAGCCCTCCCCTTCAATGACGGACATGACGGAGACGGAGCATGACGGAGCGTTTTTCAGCCACGCAGCTGCTGAGTGAATTCCCGCTTGAGGCGGGGCTTGCCTATCTCAACCACGCGGCCGTGGCACCCTGGCCGCGGCGTGCCAGTGATGCCGTTGCCCGCTTCGCCCATGAGAACAGCCACCTGGGGGCCACTCACTATCCCCAGTGGCTCACGGTTGAGGACCAGCTCAGGCACAACCTGGCCCGGCTGATCAATGCACCGTCCGCGCAGGACATCGCCCTGTGCAAGAACACCTCCGAAGCGCTTTCCATGGTTGCGGCTGGCCTGGACTGGCATGAAGGGGATGAAATCATCATCACGAGCCAGGAATTCCCCTCCAACCGGATTGTGTGGGAGTCCCTTGTGAGCCGTGGCGTCCGCATACGGGTGGCGGATATCGACCGCCAGGACGTCACACCGGAAGGCGCGATTGAGGACCTGATCACTGACAGAACCCGCCTGATGTCGGTCAGTTCAGTCCAGTACGGCACCGGCCTGCGTCTCGACGCCGCCCATCTGGGCGCGCTCTGTGACAGCCATGGCATCCTGTTCTGTCTGGACGCCATCCAGAGTGCCGGTGCCGAGCCGCTGGATGTCCAGGCCGCGGGCGCCCATTTCGCCATGGCGGATGGCCACAAATGGATGCTGGGACCCGAAGGCCTGGCCTTTTTCTATGTAGCACCGGAATGGCGGGAGTCACTGAAACTCTATGAATACGGTTGGCACATGGTTGCCGACCCCGGTAACTTCGACCGTAAGGACTGGGCCCCGGCTCCGGACGCACGGCGCTTTGAGTGCGGCAGCCCCAATCTGCTCGCAGCCCATGCCCTTGAGGCGAGCACCGGTCTGCTGCTTGAAGTGGGACTGGATCAGGTCAGGAGCCTGATTGACCAGCGCGTGAGCCGCCTGGCGAGCGGTCTGGATCGCATTAAGGGTATTACCCCCGTGACGCCCCCGGAGCCACAGCGCCGGCTGGGCATCTACACCGTACAGGTCGATGGGCTGGACAACCGCCATCTCTGTGACCGGCTGGCCCAGCAGCGGGTTATCAGCGCCAGCCGCGGCGGCGGGGTACGGTTCTCGCCCCACTTCTATACCCCTTATGCCGCACTGGAGCAGGCACTGGACACCCTGGAACGCCTCGTGCGCCAGGGCTGATCAGATGGCGGAACCCTCGCCCTGACGGGGCAGAATGAACTCCACGTCGCTGTTCTGGGTGGCATTCATGAGCGCTCCCACCACATCGGTGATGGAAGCTCCCCGGTAAAGGATCTGGTAGAGCCCCCGTACCAGGGGCATGTAGACGTCCAGCTCGATGGCTTTCTCGTGGACCAGCTCCAGGGTCCGGACCCCCTCTGCCACCTGCCCGAGCTCCGTCACGGCCTCATCCAGAGTGCTGCCCTGCCCGACGGCATAGCCGACCCGGTAATTGCGGCTCAGACTGGAGCTGCACGTCACGATCAGGTCCCCGACGCCGGCCAGCCCCAGGAACGTCATGGGGTTGGCCCCCATGCTCACGGCAAAGCGGCTCATTTCCGCCAGGCTGCGGGTAATCAGCATGGACTTGGTGTTCTCGCCCATACCCCTGGCATCGGCCAGGCCGGAAACCACCGCATAGATGTTCTTGAGTGCGCCGCCAAGCTCAACACCGTACACATCCAGGTTGGCATAGATACGGAAATAGGCGTTCCCCAGGGCCTGCTGGACACGCTCCCGCAGTTCCCGGTCCTCGGAAGCGATCACGGAAGCGGTAATCTCATGCTGGACGAGCTCGCCGGCCAGGTTGGGCCCGCTCAGGACCCCCACCCGGGTGCCGGGCAGCTCTTCCTTCAGTACCTGGCTCATGAGCCGGAAACCGTCGCGCTCAATCCCCTTGGTGAGGCTGACCACCATCTGCTGGTCGCGGAAATGGCCGGCAGCGTTTCGGATCACATCACGGAAGACCTTGCTGGGCAGTGCCACGAACACCAGCTCTGCCTGCTCGATGGCACCACCCATGTCGGTGGTGGGTTCAACCAGCGAGTCCAGCTCGAGTTCCGGGAAATACTGGTGGTTGATGCGGGTGTGGCGGATGGCCTCTGCCTGCTCGGCACTGCGCATCCAGAGTCGGACGGGATGCCCGTTCTCGGCCAGTACCTGGGCCATGGCGGTGCCGAAACTGCCACCACCCAACACAGTGGTCTGAATCGCGTTCTCCATGAAGCGGGCTTATTCGGTTTGTTCAGATGGGTTCAGGGGGCTTCGCATTCCAGGGCACGCACCAGATTCTGGAACTGTTCCTGATTGTGATGGTTCATGCTCATCAGGGTCCGGTGCGCATCCAGGACCTTGTCCCGCACTTCCTGCTCACTGGCGCGCATGAGCGGAATCTCCTCGAGTTCCTGGGGATCCCGTGCCGGTTCGCGCACGATCAGGAAGATGCGGTCGAAACCCATGGAATGGATGATGCGGGTGACGTCAGGGTTGGTGGTGATCAGCGTGGGCAGGAAGTGGCTGCGTTCCTCGGAGGCCATGGCGATTTTGGCCAGCAGCCCGAGTGTGGTGCTGTCGATCACTTCCGTCTCGGTGAGATCCACCACCACAGTCCGGAACTCTGGGTTTCCGAACATGTCATCAATGATCTGGTCCAGCGTTGAGCAAAGATTGAGACGTACTTCTCCGATGAACTTGAGTACGTAAATACCCCGCTCCTGAGCCTGCAGAATCTTGCAATCACTCATCAGCAGCACGTCCGTCGGTCACCGTCACTATGGCAATGTCATCGGGAAGTTCGTCCATTGCCTCGATCTGTAACGACTCACTGAGTCTTTCGACAGTGTGACGTCCAGATTGCACGAGTTCAAGTAACCGTTTTTCCTTCTCGTCCAGACTGGGGGCATCGATCACTTCAAGAATGCCGTCCGAGAACAGGATCAACCGGAAGCCGGGGTTCAGCCGCTCACTGTAATGGGCCCAGTCGGGCTTGTTGAACAGCCCTACAGGGAGGCCGCTGCCCTCAAGGAAGCGTGCGCCATTCCCATCCAGGAGGATCGGCATGGGGAAGTGGCCGCCCACGGAGTAACGCAGTTCACGGGCCTGGGTGTCCACCAGGCCCACAAAGAGGGTCACGTGTTTACCCAGACCGGTTTCCAGCAGTTCATGGTTGACCCTCTGAAGGAACCGCTCCGGATCCAGGATGTCCTCACTGGAGCCGCGCCGCAGATTGCGCTGGAGGCGGTTGGTGAGGTTTTTGAGCAGTACCGTTACGAAGGCGCTGCTGGCCCCGTGCCCGGACACATCGGCGATGTAGACCAGGCTCAGGTGCTCATCAAGCTTCATGTAATCCAGGAAATCACCGCTGAGGTACAACGATGGCTGGATGCAGTGCGTCATGTGTACCCCGGCCATTGACTGGTCCGGGTCGGGGAGCATCTTCATCTGTACCTTGCGCCCGGCACTCTGGTCCGCACGCAGCTCGGAGATCCCCTCGCGCAGGTTCAGATTCTTGCGTTCCAGTTCCTCACGGTAGACCTCGTTGAGTCGGGCCACCCGTATCCGTTCAAAAAGCTTGGCCAGCGCGTCGTCCACGGCATTCTTGTCATCCAGGGGCTTAAGCACCACTTCCGAGGCGCCTGCCCGCATGACTGCAACCACTTCATCCGCTGTGCTGGCACCACTCAGTGCGATCACGGGCGCCTCCACGCCGCCGCTCGTGGCCTCGCGCGCAAGATCGCTGATATGGGCAGCCGGCAGATCGGCAAAGATCAGATCCGGTGGTGTCGCACTCAGACTGGCAACCCCCTCCATCAGGCTTTCACATGCGGTCACGTAATACCCACGGACCTGAAGGTGGCGGCACAGCTCATTGCGGCTGTCAGCCTCCGGATCAATGATGAGAATGTGTTCCGTGCGGGTGGCCATGGGCACCGCTCCCAAAGACAGCGAATATCCCGCCCGGCGCGGCGGTACGCGGGCGCGGCTGATGTGCTAGAGTCTGGCCCTGTTGCGCAACTTAGGCAAGCGGAAAGCCCGATGACGCGAAGTGCCCTGGATGACCTGCTCGGTGCCTACGACAAGCTGATCATGGACCCTGTCCATGGTGGCATACGGCTCCACCGCCATGAGGTGGATGTCATTGACCACCGTCTTTTCCAGCGCCTGCGCAACATCTGCCAGAATGACATTCTGAGTCTGGTGTTTCCCGGCGCCACCCACTCACGCTTCCTGCACAGTATTGGCGTGATGCACGTGGGTGACCGGATGTTCCGCGCCATGATGGACGCCTACCTGCGAGAACGCCAGCTCAGCCGCCATCCCGAACTGACATTTGAGCAGCTGGATGCGATCGACTACATGGCCAAGGTCATCCGTCTGGCCTGCCTGCTCCACGACAGTGGTCATTCCAGTTTCTCGCACCAGTTCAACCAGGCCGACCGCATCCAGCAGCTGATGCAGGCTCCGGGGCGCTTTGATCAGCTCTGGGCGGGCATCGATGCCAGCACCTTCTATCCTGAACTGCCAGATGTACTGGAGCACGAGCACTACTCGGTGCGCATTGCCTGGGAAGTGCTCTCGGATATGGACCTGCCGGGACGTTCCGGCATTGAGATCCAGGATGTGCTCGGCGTCATGGAGACCACCGAGCCCGCGCCCAGCGAACGCTTCCAGCAGCACGCCCACACCTTCTGGGCCTTTATCGCCGGCCCGGACGCTCACGCCGGCGCCCTTGAGACGAGCGCGGTCCCACGCCTGGTGATGGATCTGCTGTCCTCGGTGGTCTCTGGCGAGATCGATGCCGACCGCGCCGACTACATGCTGCGGGACGGCTTCCATTCCTCGGTGACCATTGGTGGTTTCAACCTGGATCACCTGCTGAACAACCTGCGCTTCGGCTGGAGCCTGGACTCCCCCTGGCTGGGACTGGCTGTCACCCAGAAAGGGCTGGGGGCACTTGAGGACTTCGTCTATTCCCGCTACCAGATGTACCGCAAGGTCTATGCCCACAAGACGGCGCTGGGCTTTGACTGGCTGCTGCGGGAAGCAATCAACGAAGTGCTTGAGGACAGGGACGTACTTGATTGGGTGGACAACTGCCTTGGCGACATCCGTAACTTCGCGGACATTACGGACACTTTTTTCTGGGAAGCTTTCCGGCGCAAGGCCCGCGCCAACCCGGCCAGCTGTTCGCGCTGTGTGGTGGACCGGGTCCGTCTGAAGCACGTCGACACCCGGGAGGGGCTGGATCCCGAGGCCATTGAGGCCCACCGTCACTACCTCTCCAGTGCCCTTGAGGCCCCGGTTCAGGAGATTGTGACCTGCACCATGCATGCCCGTTTCTCCCACATTCGCGACCACTTCGACGGCATTCAGGTCCTTGCGCGCGACGCGGTGACCGGTAAGCGCCATCTGGAGCGCATTACGGACATGTCCACCTTCTTCCAGAAGTTCGCTGACAGCACCATCGTCCATTTCTACAGACTGCCCGAGCCTCTACGGGCATGATTGATTCTCCCAATCTCCCCTATTGCCCCACCCCCCAGCCGCGTTTTTGATCCGCCCCTACTACACCGGCGTATAGGTCGTTGTATGATGGTCGCATCAGCGCAATAGCGGTTACAGAATCCCAAGGTCGGAATATCATGGCACAGGCACGCAATCTCCTTTACAGCTTCCTCAGGTGGTTCGACTCCGAAGCGGGCGCTGAACACATTGATGCCAGCAGCACCCGGCTCAACTGGATCCGGATCATCCCCTTCATTGGCCTGCACCTGGCATGCCTGGGGGTGATCTGGGTCGGCGTGAGTCCCTTTGCCGTCTGGTTCGCCATCGGTTTCTTCGTGCTGCGCATGTTCGCGATAACCGGCTTCTATCACCGGTACTTTGCCCATAAGACTTTCAGTACCAACCGCTTCTGGCAGTTCATCTTCGCGGTGATCGGCAGTAGCGCCGTGCAGCGTGGACCACTCTGGTGGGCCGCCCATCACCGCCATCATCACCAGCACTCGGATACCGACAAGGATCTCCACTCCCCAGAGCAGCAGGGGTTCTGGTGGTCCCACGTGGGCTGGTTTACCTGTGACGCGGCTTTCCTGACTGATTACCGCCGGGTTGGGGATTGGGCCCGCTATCCGGAGCTCCGGTTCCTGAACCGTTTTGACGCCATTGTTCCGCTGGTCTGCGTGGTTGGCATCTACGCGCTGGGTGAGGCTCTGGCCGCCTGGGCTCCGGCCCTTGGCACCAATGGCCCCCAGCTGACGATCTGGGGCTTCTTCATCTCAACCGTGGCGGTCTTCCACGGCACTGTCTCCATCAATTCCCTGGCCCACGTATGGGGCCGGAGGCGCTTCGAGACCTCTGACGACAGCCGCAACAATTTCTGGCTGGCCCTGCTCACCCTCGGCGAGGGCTGGCACAACAATCACCACCGCTGCCCGACATCCGCACGCCAGGGCTTTCGCTGGTGGGAGATCGACATCACCTTCTACCTGCTCTGGCTGATGGAAAAGGCCGGCATCATCCATAACCTGAAACCCATTCCCAAAGCGGTTTATCAGGAGACCCTGGAAAGGGATCGACAGAGACATGGCCATGACGCTGAGCAGTAAACAGGTCGCGCGCTTCCAGTCGCTGTTCAATCGTGCACCTCCGGACATTGAGGCCCTGATGGAGGAGTGCTACCACGACCGAGTCCTGTTTCGGGACCCACTGGTGGAGCGCCGGGGTACGGAATCACTGGCGCAGTATCTGCGCTCGGCCTATGTCAATGTCACCAGCTGTGAGTTCGATTTCGGTGAGCCGGCAAGCAATGCCCACAGCGTCATGCTGCCCTGGAGTATGACGCTGGAGCACCCCAAACTGGCCCATGGCCGGTCTTTCATCGTCGAAGGGGTGAGCCTCCTGAAGGGGCAGGATGATCTGATCGTCTTCCACCGCGACTACTACGACGCGGGCGAGCTTCTCTACGAGAACATTCCGGTGCTCGGCCGGATCATTCAGTGGATCAGGAGTAGAGCGGTATGAGCAACGAGCACAACACCACCAATCTGACGGTGTGGCTCACCGGCGCTACTTCGGGCATCGGGCTGGCGGTTCTCGCCGAACTTGTCCGCCAGGGGCACCGGGTCATTGCAACCGGGCGCAACCGCGACAGGCTCAATGAGATCGTGGCTGAATACGGTAACGCGGTCACCCCCCTGGCGGGAGACGTGACCAGCCCCCAGGACTGCCGCTACTTCCGCGAACAGCTGCACGCCATGGCGCCCATTGACTGGGCCATTCTCAACGCGGGCACCTGTGAATACATGGATGTGTCGGATTTCGACGCGGAGCTGGTCTCCCGGGTGGTCAACACCAACATTGTCGGCACAGCCCGGGCGATTGAGGCCGTTCTGCCGGTACTCCGGACCAGCCGGAACCGGGAGCGCCACCCCCTGCTGGCAGTGGTCGGCTCCTCCGCCTGGTGGTTCCCGTTCACCCGTGCGGAAGCCTATGGCGCCTCCAAGGCGGGCCTGGCCTACCTTGCGGAATCGCTGCGCGCTGACCTGGCGGGAGAAGGGATCGACGTGTCACTGATCTCCCCCGGATTCGTGCGCACACCGCTTACCGACCAGAATGATTTCTCGATGCCCTTCCTGATGGAGGCGGAGGATGCCGCGCGCATCATGGTTCGGGACCTGACGCGACACAGGCCGGATATCCACTTCCCCAGACGGTTCACGCTGATGCTCAAGCTGTTCGCCTGTCTGCCACGGTCACTGCGGGACCGTATGGCGGCGGCCATGTCCCGTAACGCCAAGGAATCAAACGACTGATCACTTCCATGACTGAACCACAGCGAATTGCCGTCATCGGCAGTGGCATCTCGGGACTTGTCTGCGCCTGGCTGTTGAGCCGCCGGCACGAGGTTCATCTCTACGAGGCCGAGCATCAACTGGGTGGCCACACCAACACCGAACACGTTGAAGCCGGCGGCCGGAGCTGGCCGGTGAATACCGGCTTCATCGTCTACAACGACTGGACTTACCCGGGGTTCATCCGGATCATGGATCAGCTGGGCATTGCCTCGGAAACCTCGACCATGAGCTTCAGCGTGCACGGAGGCGCCACGGGTCTCGAGTACAACGGCACCAGCCTGAACGCGCTGTTTGCCCAGCGCCGCAATCTGGTCAATCCATGGTTCCTGGGAATGGTCGGCGAAATCCTGCGCTTCAACCGTCTCACCCGGGACGACCTGGTCAACGACCGGATCGCAGAGACGGAAACACTGGGTTATTACCTGCAGCGCCATGGGTTTTCGCGGTATTTCCGGCAGCATTACATCATTCCCATGGGAGCCGCGATCTGGTCCGCTTCGGAGAGCGATATGGACCGTTTCCCGGTGCGTTTCTTCCTGCGGTTCTTTAACAACCACGGCATGCTGTCCGTCTCCGACAGGCCTGAATGGCGGGTCATCCAGGGCGGCTCCGAGGCCTATATCCCGGCGTTGACCGCGCCCCTGGGGCAACGCGTTTACACCAATACGCCGGTTAATACCGTCTCCCGGGACGCGGAAGGGGTCACACTGACCTCGAGGCGCGGCAATGAACGCTTTGACCAGGTCATCATCGCCAGCCATGCCGATCAGGCACTGGCCATGCTGTCGGACGCCACGGAAGCGGAAAACACTATCCTGGGCGCACTGCCCTACCAGCCCAATGACGTGGTCCTGCATACAGACCCCTCGGTACTGCCCCGCAGCCGCCGTGCCTGGGCCGCCTGGAACTACCATCTGCCAGAGTCGGCGGATGAGCCGGTTTCCGTCACCTACAACATGAACATCCTGCAGAATTTCCGCGACGCCCCAGAGACTTTCTGCGTGACGCTGAACCGCACGCATGCCATTGATCCCTCCCGCATCATCAAGCGGTTCAGCTATTCGCACCCGCGCTTCACCCTGGAGGGCATCAATGCCCAAAGCCGCTATGAACGGATCGGGGGCCACCATCGTACTCATTACTGTGGTGCCTATTGGTTCAACGGGTTCCACGAGGATGGCGTGCGCAGCGCCCTGCGCGTTTGTGAAGCACTGGGAGAAACACTGGAATGAGTGCTGAGCCTCTCAAGAGCGGATTTCTCGAAGGCAGCATCCGCCACCGGCGGATGATGCCGGTACGGCATGACTTTGAGTATCCCATGGGGATGTACGCCGTGCGCCTGGACGAATGGGACAGGCTGGAGGGTCTTAACCCCGGCATTTCAACAAGGCGCCCGAACCGGGTCTGGTTCCGGCGCCGCGACTATTTCCAGCCCGGTAACGGATCACTGGACGGGGCTGTACGCCGTCATGTTGAGATTGCCACCGGCAACCGCCCCACCGGGCCGATCGAGCTCATCACCCATCCGCGTTACTGGGGCTGGATCTTCAATCCGGTGAGCTTCTACTTCTGCTACGCCCGGGACGCGGACGCCCAGAGGAACCCGGTGCCCGAGGCCATACTGGCCCAGATCACCAATACGCCCTGGGAGCAGCGCCACAGCTACGTGCTTTCGGGCGGCAGTATCACGGAAACAGGTAACGGGTGGCAGAGCCGTCGCTACCGTTTCGCCAAGCAGTTCCATGTCTCACCCTTCAACCCCATGGAACAGGATTACGAATGGCTGTTCGGGTTCCATCCCGAAGCGCTGCGTGTGCACATGACGGTACGTGGCCATGAGGGCCGGGTCTTCGATGCCACACTGGCCACCGACCGTCAGCCCCTCACCCCGGAAGTGGCGGGACGTGCGCTGCGGCGCTTCCCGGCGGAGACCCTGAAAGCCAGCCTTGGCATTCACCTCAACGCCTTCCGGCTCTGGCGTAAGGGGGCGGTCTTCCACGATCACCCCCAGTGGGAGGGTGCCTCCGCCAGCAACCTGGAACCGGCACTGGGCGTGCCAGCCAATGCATCATCGGATCAGTTTGGAACGGTAACATCATGGAAAACCTGAAAATAACAGCACCGCGCTCATCACTGGCGCCCGTCGATCACTGGGCTCGCGTCCTGGTTACGGCAACGCTGCGCAATCTCGAACAGGGTCAGCTGCGCGTGGTTGAAGGCGACCGTGAGAGCTGGTTCGGCAGCGACGACGGTCTACACCATCCGGTGCAGTTGACCGTACATGACGCCTCCGCCTGGCGGGACATGGTCTCCGGTGGCAGCATCGGCGCCGCCGAGGCCTATGTGGCCGGAGACTGGGATTCCCCCGACCTGACGGGTCTTCTGCGCTTCTTTGCCCGTAACAACGACCGCATGAACGGGTTCGAGGACCGGGTCTCCTGGGTAACCCGGCCGGCCCGGCGCTCCCTCCACTGGCTCAACCGCAACACACGCACCGGCGCGCGCAAGAACATCGAGGCACACTACGACCTCGGCAATGACCTCTTCGAGCGCTTCCTCGACCCAACCATGATGTACTCCGCCGCCATCTTCCCCTCTGCGGAAAGTACTCTGGAAGAGGCCTCCCGCTACAAGCTGGACCGGATCTGCCAGAAGCTGGATCTGCGCCCAGGGGACCAGGTGGTGGAAATCGGCACCGGCTGGGGCGGTTTCGCCCTCCACGCGGCACAGCACTATGGCTGCCATGTGACCACCACAACGATCTCCGCCCAGCAGTACGAATGGGCCCGGGAACAGATTGCGGCTCAGGGTCTGGATGACCGCATAACGCTGCTCTACGAGGATTACCGCAACCTTGAAGGGACCTACGATAAACTCGTCTCCATCGAAATGATCGAGGCGGTGGGGCCGCAGTTTCTTGGCGAATACATGGAACAGCTCAGCGCGCTGCTCAAACCGGACGGCCTCGCCCTGATCCAGGCAATCACACTCCCTGAGCAGCGATACGAGCGTGCCCTGAAGAACGTGGACTTCATCCAGCGCTACATTTTCCCGGGCAGCTTCATCCCATCGCTGGGCGCCATACTGGGCGCAGTACGGGACCACTCGGACCTGGTCTTCAGCCATGCAGAGGACATTGGCCTGCATTACGCACGCACCCTCGCCTGCTGGCGGGAGCGCTTTGAGGCCAACCGTGACGCCATCCGCAGCCTCGGGTACTCTGACGCGTTCATCCGCCTGTGGCGGTACTACTTCGCCTATTGCGAGGCTGGATTCGCGGAGCGGCGCATCGGCAACATCCAGCTTCTGATGGGCAAGCCAGACAACCGCCGCTCCTGCATCGTAGCCGCCGGCGACCTCACCGATGGGAGAACCTGAGCATGCGGAGTCTCGCGAACTTCATCCTCTTCCAGCTCGGGTGGTTCGTGGCCGTGCTGTATCCCGGCCAGCTGGCGGCTCTCGCCGGCGTGGCCGTGGTCGCTGCCCACCTGATGTTCATCAGCGCCTTTCCGCAGCGCGAATTCCGCTTCATCCTCATGGCCACCGTGCTCGGCAGCGTATTGGATGTTCTCCACCAGAACCTCGGCATTCTCAGCTTCCCCGGCCACGAAGGCGCCTATGCCAGCGGCATGATTCCGGTATGGCTGGTCATGCTTTGGGCGGTTTTTGCCACCGCCGTGAACCACTGCCTCTACTGGATGCGTCATTACCGGCTGGTACTCTTTGGTCTGCCACCGTTCGCGGGCGCTCTCGCTTACGCTGCGGCTGAAAGCGTCGGCACCATCGAGATCGGTTACGGCCTCTGGGGCATCGTGGCCATCGGCGTTGGCTGGGGGCTGATATACCCTGTGCTGGTGCGTATCAGCCAGTGGCTGGAATCCATTGAGGAAGTGCCTCTCTATGAACAACGCTGGTAACCGCTTTCTGGCCGGATTGCTGCTGGCCGGGATCACGATCACGGCATCGGCGGAGAAGGAAATCCGCTTCAGCGGTAGCGCCGAATCCCTTGATTCCGGGAAAATCGTCTATACCGAACAGCACCGTCAGACCGGCGAATGCCGTAATGGGTTCTGGGCGCCCCGTGAACACCAAGTGACCTACCGCGACCCGGAGGGTGACATCATCGCCCAGAAAACCCTGGATTATGGTGATACCCCCTCGCGTCCGAGCTTCACGCTGGAAGATCAGCGCTTCGGTGAGCGCATGCAGGTTCGCAACCCGGAAAATGGACGGGTGCGGATCCGCTACCGTGCCAGCAGCGGAGACGAGTCCAGCTATCGCATCAAGGCCCCGGATAATGGCGTGATCGACGCCGGATTTGAGGTTATGGTGCGCCAGAACTGGGAAACCCTGGTCGAGGACGGTGAGGATGTCCGCATCCAGTTCCTGGTTCCCACCAGGGGCAAGTTCTACGCTTTCGATGCCGAACCCGCACAAATGCAGGCCCTGGATGGGGAGCATGTGTTCCGCATCAGCGTGGCGGGCTGGGTCTCCAGCTGGTTCGTGGACCCCCTTCACCTTGCCTTCAACGATAAGCGCCAGCTCACTGATTTCCATGGGCTCACCAACATTCTTCGCAATCCCGAGGACAATCACAGGGCGCACATCCGCTATGAGCATGAAAACGCGCCCGGCTGCCACTGAGCCCCTGCACCCGTGGTCGAGCTGTGGTAGGGTATGGCGCCGTTGTACACCGACTTCGCACACATGCAGAAAGACCCGGACCTCATGCGCTTCGTTACCTTTAACGTGAATGGCATCCGCGCACGGATGCACCAGCTCGAGCAGCTCGTGAACGATTACCAGCCCGATGTGATCGGGCTTCAGGAAACAAAGGTTGCGGATGACCAGTTTCCCGCCGCGGAGGTGGAACAGCTGGGGTATCACGTGAACTGGTTCGGCCAGAAAGGCCACTACGGTGTGGCGCTGATGAGCCGGAACGAGCCGGTACGTGTCCAGCGTGGCTACCCGTGGGACGACGACGATGCCCAGCGCCGGCTGATCACGGCGGACATTCCGGTGGGGGATGAAACAGTGACGGTCATCAATGGCTATTTCCCACAGGGGGAAAGCCGGGATCACCCCACCAAGTTCCCCGCCAAGGAGCGGTTCTACCAGGATCTCCAGCGCCTGCTGCGGGAGCAGTATTCACCCGAACACCCGCTGATGGTGATGGGGGATCTCAATATCTCCTCCACCGATCTTGATGTGGGCATTGGTGAGGACAACCGCAAGCGCTGGCTGCGCGAAGGCAAGTGCTCCTTCCTGCCGGAAGAACGGGAATGGCTGCAGCAGGTCAAGAGCTGGGGGCTGAACGATGTCTACCGCCATCTCTACCCCGAGACCGATGACGACTTCAGCTGGTTTGACTACCGCAGCCGTGGGTTTGAGCGGGATCCCAAGCGTGGCCTGCGGATCGACCTGATCCTGGCGACGGATGCCCTGGCCCAGCGCGTGACAGACGGTGGTATTTCCTACAGTATCCGGAGTATGACCAAGCCCTCCGACCACTGTCCGGTATGGGCTGACTTTCGCCGGTAAACCGAGCACTGGGATGGTGCGGCCGCATGAAGCGCAAGACCCGTGATCGGATCCTCGACGCCAGCCTTGAGCTGTTCAACGCGGACGGGGAGTCCAACGTGACCACGCTGCAGATCGCTGACGAGATCGACATCAGCCCGGGCAACCTGTATTACCACTTCAAGAGCAAGAGTGAGATCGTCACCGAGCTCTACGACCGCTATGAACACGAGATCCAGGAGCTGCTTGCGGTACCGGAGGTCGAAATCTCGGTGGACGACCAGTGGCTGTTCCTGCATCTGCTGTTCGAAACCATCGCCCGCTACCGCTTTCTCTACCAGGACCTGGTCAATGTCCTCTCCCGCTACCCGGTCCTGCAGCCGCGCTTCCAGCGCATTGTGAAACAGAAGTACCAGGCCACGCGCCGTATCTGCGCCAGTTTCCGTGAACAGGGCATCCTCTCGGCAAGCGACCGGGAAGTGGAGGCGCTGTGCCACCAGATCGTGCTGACCCTGACCTACTGGCTGAGCTTCGAGATGCTGTCACACCTGAACCAGAAGGATTCGGTGGATCTGGGGCGGGGTGTCTACCAGGTCATGGTTCTGGTCGCCCCCTACCTGCGCGCCGAGGAGCGCGAGGCACTGGAGGCGATGAGCGAGGACTATCTCTAGGCGGGCTCAGTCACCGCGCTGCTGTTCCAGCTCTCTGCGCAGCTTTTCCACCTCGTCCTGCAGGTGCTGTACCTGATGCTCCAGGTCACGGACCCGCCCAGGCGCAGGAATACCCAGCCGATCCAGTGCCTTTGAAACACGTTCGTCAAACACGGATTCCAGCCGGTTCCAGGTACCGGAAGCGCGCTCACGGACTCCGTCCACACTGTCCTCAACGGCTTTCACCTGCCGGTTGACGACCCCACGGGTGCGTTCCTCAATGTCCTCGCCCTCCTTGACCAGACGCTCGAAGAACCGGCCTGCGTCCTCCTCCGCCTTGGTATAGGCTCCCAGCCCCGCCAGCCAGATCTGGCGGGCGGAATCCTTGATCCGCTCGGCCATCTGCTGCTGTTCATGGCTGGTTTCAGTGCTGGGGTCTTCGTCTTTATTTTCCGCCATGGGCTTGGACTCCGGCGCATGCTTTCTGTGAGAATCCCATTATACCTGAACCCGGGGCCCGGCATGAAACTGAGACAGTATCTGAAGAAACGGATTGTGCCCGAGGCGGTCGACCGTCAGGTGGATCGCATGCGCAAGGTCACCGGCAGCCTTGGCCATGATCCCTGGGGCTTTCAGGAGGACGCCGCCAAGATCGGTATGACACTGGTCCGGCCCATCCACGATTACTGGTTCCGGGTGGACAGCCGGGGTGAAGAGCGCGTACCGGACGAAGGGCCAGTACTGCTGGTGGCCAACCACAGCGGCCAGCTGCCCCTGGATGGCCTCATGATCGGGTACACCCTCGCCAACCGGGCGAGGAACCCCCGCCTGCCCCGCGCCATGATCGAACGCTTCTTCCCCACCGTGCCCTGGCTGGGCAACCTGCTGAACCAGGTCGGGGCCGTTCTCGGTGACCCTGCCAATTGCGCCCGCATGCTGGAAAACGGCGAAGCGGTGATCATCTTCCCGGAGGGCATCCGGGGCTCCGGCAAGCCCTACCGCGAGCGCTACCAGCTCAAGCGCTTTGGCAGCGGCTTCATGCGTCTGGCCATGGAACACAACGCCACCGTTGTGCCGGTCGGGGTTGTTGGCTGTGAGGAAACCATGCCGGCGTTCGGTAACGTCCGTCCTCTGGCACGCTGGCTCGGTGTCCCCTATGTGCCGGTCGCCGCACCTGTGGTTCTCCCGAGCCGGGTGCTGCTGCGCTTCGGCGAACCCATGCACTTCCAGCCGGACCCGGAAATGACCGAAGAGACCATGGCGCGGCATGTGGACAGGGTCCGCAGTGCCATCAGTGATCTGATCGACCAGGGCCTGAGCGAACGGGAGCGGGTGTTTTGAGCGGTTCAGCGGAGAACAGGCCCACCCTGCTGGTTACCGGTGCCGGCGGTGCCCTGGCCCAGCAGGTCATACAGCGCCTGCGGGCGGATTACCGGATCGTTGCTGTGGACTTCCGCGAGGAGGTCTGGCTCGGCCCCGACGTCGCCAGTTACCGGGTGGACTTCCAGAAACGTGGTTTCGAGGATCTATTCCGGCGCTACCGCTTTGACGGCGTTGTCCACCTCGGTCGCATCATGTCCAGCCAGGGGACCCGGATGAGCCGCTACAACGCCAATGTGCTGGGCACCGACCGGCTGCTGTCGCTCAGTGACCGCTATGGCGTGCGCCGGGTCATCGTCCTGTCCACCTATCATGTCTACGGTGCCAATGCGTTCAATCCCGCACTGATCGACGAATCCTACCCACTCAAGAGCGCCGGGCTGAGCATGGATCTGGTGGATTCCGTGGAGCTTGAGAACCTGGCCACCATCTATCTCTGGCGGAACCCGGATCTCAACATCACCATCCTGCGGCCGTGCAACATCGTGGGCCCAGGTGTGCGCAACACCATCAGCAATCTCCTGGCCTCGCACAATGCGCCGGTCATGGCCGGTTTCTCGCCCATGATGCAGTTCATCCACAGCGAGGACATGGCTCGCGCGATCGAAACGGCCTACCGCCAGCCGCACACGGGCATCTTCAATGTCGCACCCCAGGACTGGGTGGACTACCGCGATGCACTGGAGGCCTGCGGCTGTCGGCCGATTCCCGTTCCCTCCATCCCCCCGATGCTGCCCCGCACCCTGCTTCGGGCTCTCAATATGAGACGTTTCCCACCCTATCTGATGGATTTTTTCAAGTATCCTGTCATTATTGATGGTCGCCAGTTCGCCCAGCGTTTCCAGTTCGAGCCGGAACGCCGCCTGGAGACGATTTTCCGTTACTATCGCGAGCTTCGGTACCAGTCCTGAACGCCCGCGACTCCGAATGAGCAAAGGGAGTAACAGTTGCTGGAGTTCGGTGTTGTCAGCCACCTTGCGGCGGCGGTGGTCTATAGTGTCCTCGCAGGCTTTACCGCCTGCCGCTACCTGCGTCGGGGTACCGACAGGGCCCTGTTTCTGGCCGCCAGCCTAACCGCGCTCTGGGCCATTGCTATCGTGGCGCAGACCCTTTGGGGCTGGCCCGAATTCGCCCTGCGCTATGTTATCGAACTCGCCCGTAACAGCGCCTGGATCCTGGTGCTCTTCGCGCTGATCCGCGATGCCCGGGATCACAGCCTATTCTCCCGCCGGCTGTTGCTGTTTGCCAGTGGTGCTCTGCTCACGATTCTGGCCGTCCTCATCGTTTCCGCCCTGACAGGATGGGCACTGGATATAAACCTGCTGTCAGCGCGGGCGATGCTGTTCGCACAGCTTGCCATTTCGCTGCTGGGAATCAGCGTGCTGGAACAGATCTGGCGCAATGCCTCGGCCTATGGGCGTTCCAGTATCCGCTATCTGTGCTTCGGCATCACTGGCGTTTTCCTCTATGAATTCCTTCTCTATGCGGATGCACTGCTCTTCAACCGTATGGCCAGCGGACTCTGGGACGCCCGTGGTGCGGTCAACGCCCTGCTGACGCCCCTTTTCGCCGTCAACCTGATCAACGCCCGGCGTCAGCCCGTCCAGCTGCAGCTGTCACGCACCTTTGTCTTTCACGCCGGCACGCTGGTCTTCGCGGGCATCTATCTGCTGATCGTCGCGATCGGGGGCTACTATGTCCGGCTTGCCGGGGGGGAGTGGGGGGAAGGCCTGCAGGTGGTGTTCATCGCTGCCTTCGTGCTCCTGTTTGTGCTGCTGATGGCCTCCAGCTGGTTCCGGGCACGGGTCATGATGTTCGTCAGCCAGAATTTCTTTGACTACAAGTACGATTACCGCGACGAGTGGCTGAAGATGACCGAGACCTTCAGCAACCTCAACGAGGACCCCCCCTTGCCGGAACGGGCCATCCGCACCCTTGCCGGACTTGTCGAAAGTCGCACCGGAGCCCTGTGGCTGCGGGACGATGAAGGCCATTTCTCATTCCAGGCATCCGTGGGGCTGGTGCCGCCCAAACACACACAGATCGACGGGGATGCGGAACTGACGGCATTCTTTCGCGAGCGTGAATGGATCCTGGACATGGACGAATACTCCGTCGATCCCGTGCGCTACAACCTGCTCGAGATTCCCGATGCCATTCTCGGTTTCAACGACCAGTGGCTCATCATTCCTCTCTACCTCGGGCGGGAGCTCTATGGCATCGCCCTCGTTGGCTCTCCCTATACCCGGGTTGAGCTCAACTGGGAGAATTTCGACCTGATCCGCGTGGTGGGCCGCCAGCTGAGCAACTTCCTCGCCCAGGCGGACGCCCAGAGCCGCCTTTCCAGAGCGCTGCAGTTCGAGGCCGTCAACAAGGCTTCCGCGTTCATGGTGCACGACCTCAAGACACTGATCGCCCAGCTTTCCCTGCTGGTCAGCAACGCCCCCAAACACCGCGACAACCCCCAGTTCATCGATGACATGATCGCCACCACCGATCACGCCGTAAATAAGATGTCGCGACTTGTCGAACACATCCGTCAACCGGAAACCGCGGAACGGGAAACCGAACTGGATGTTGCCGCCCTCGCTCAGCAGGTGGTGGATCAGCGCGGTAACCAGGAACCCGCGCCGGTCTATGAGGGTCCCTTATCCAATGTGATTGTCCGGGCCGATCCACAGCAGCTGCAGAACGTACTCTCCCATCTGGTGCAGAACGCCCAGGATGCGACGCGCCGGGACGGCGAAGTGAGCCTCACCCTCAAGGCGGGCAGCGGGGCCGCGGTGCTGTTTGTCCAGGATACCGGCGACGGCATGAGTGAAACCTTTATCAGGGACTCGCTCTTCCGTCCTTTCCAGAGCACCAAGGGCCTGACCGGAATGGGTATCGGGGCCTACCAGGCCCAGGAATACGTCAAACAGATCGGGGGCGCCATGGACGTCACCAGTGAACCCGGAGTGGGCTCCTGCTTCACCATCCGGCTGCCCCTGGCCTCGCCTGATGCCCATTCAGAGCCCTAAATGCTGCAGAAATCACGTTAATGATCATTCACTATTGGCATCAGCAGGCAGAAAGCATACGCTCAGCCTGAGGGGCGCTGATCGCGCTGACCGCAGTAAGGAAAATCCATGCAGGGAAATGCCGAAGCACGTCGTCTGCTCATCATAGAAGATGACCCTGGCCTGCAGAGCCAGATGCGGTGGTGTTTTGACGGAAGTACCGAGGTCACCGTCGCAGAGGACCGCGAGGAGGCCATGGCCGCCCTTCGCCGATGTGAACCGCAGGTTGTGACTCTGGATCTGGGACTGCCACCGGATCCCGGTGGCGCCAGCGAAGGCTTCCGTCTTCTAGAGGATATCCTTGGCCTGGCACCTGCCACCAAGGTTATTGTCGTAACCGGGCGCGAAGACCGTGAGAACGCGGTGAGAGCCGTGGGCATGGGCGCCGCGGACTTCTATCAGAAGCCGCTGGACAGCGATATCCTCAACTTTGTCGTCAGCCGCGCTTTCCGCCTCCACGAACTTGAGCGGGAGAACGAACGGCTGGCTGTTGGTCATAATGGCGCCCGCCTCAAGGGCATTATTGCTTCAAGCCCTCAGATGATCGCCACCTGCCGAACGATCGAGAAGATCGCACCTGCGGACGTGACCACTCTCATCACCGGTGAAACCGGAACCGGCAAAGAGGTGCTGGCACGTGCACTGCACGATCTCAGCCCCCGGCTCAACAAGCCCTTTGCGGCCATCAACTGCGCGGCCATCCCGGAAAACCTGCTCGAAAGCGAGCTGTTCGGCCATGAGAAAGGCGCCTTCACAGGTGCCAGCCAGAGTAAACAGGGAAAGGTGGAGATGGCACACGGTGGCACGCTCTTCCTGGACGAGATTGGCGATATGCCGCTGTCGCTGCAGGTCAAGATGCTGCGCTTCCTGCAGGAGCGGGTCATCGAGCGTGTTGGTGGCGTGCGTTCCATCCCGGTGGATGTGCGGGTGGTGGCCGCCACTCATCAGGATCTTGAGACCCTGATCCGCAATCAGCAGTTCCGTGAGGATCTCTATTACCGCCTGAGCGAGATCACCGTACCAGTTCCCCCCTTGAGGGCACGTGAAGGCGATGCTGTTCTGATCGCCCAGTCCCTTCTCAGGGAGTTTGCTGGCCAGATGAACCGGACCACCCTGACCTTCTCGGAAGATGCGCTGCGCGCAGTGCGGGCCTATAACTGGCCAGGCAACGTCCGTGAGATGATCAACAAGGTCAAGCGCGCCACCATCATGGCCGAAGGTAAGCGCATCACAGCCGCTGATCTGGAGCTCGACGCCGCGGACGACAGCACCGGTTCCGCCCTGAACCTGCGCCAGGTCCGTGAGGAGGCGGAGCGGCGCGCCATTACCCAGGCACTGCTGTGCGCCGACTACAACATGGCGCAGGCAGCACGGCTTCTGGGCGTTACGCGACCAACACTCTATAACCTCACCGACAAGTACAGCATCGCGACTTCGGTCGCTCAGGGGGTCCAATGAAATCTATCCAGCCATGGCTTCCGCTGGCCCTGCTTCTGGCTCTTCTGGCCGGTTGCAGCAACGACGACCAGATGAGCCAGGAGGAAGTCGAGTTTCTGAGTCATATGGATCAGGCGCAGTTCTTCCGCGAACAGGGTGAGCTCCAGGCCAGCACCCAGGAGGCCCGCAATGCTATGGAGCTGAAGCCGGACCAGTTCGAGCCCTGGTTCCTGGTCATCAGAAACCTGATTACTGCGGGGGATGGAGACACCGCGGAACGCCAGCTTGATGAGCTCGCTGAAAGGATTGATACGGAAGACCCAGAGAACCGGGATCACCTCAACCGCATGGCGCTCGCCCGCGCCCAGGCACGATTGATCCGCGAGGACTGGGACGGTGCTATTGAGGCTCTCGATTCCCTCCGGGAGCCTGAGCGCAACCAGCAGATTACCGCGCACCGGCTCGCTGGCGATGCCCACCGTCAGGCGGGTGATGCCGACGCCGCCCGCCAAGCGTACAAGCGGGCCCTGGATACCAACCCGGGCGCCATCATGGCCCATCTGGGGTTTTCCCGGCTCGCCTGGCAGCAGGGTGATAAAGAGGCCGCCCGGGAACATCTGGCAGCCGCCAGGGAGCAGGACGCCGATGACTCCGAGGTGTGGCTCTGGCGCGCCCGCATCGCCCATCAGGAAGGCCGGTTCGAGGAGGCTGCGGAAGCCTACACCCAGGCCCTTGAGGGCATCGGACGTTACGATGTGATGACCCGTCGCAAATACGAAACCATTTCCCTGCTGATCGACGTGCTGCGTGAGAACGGCAATGCCTCCCAGGCATTCGTCTACGAGGAAATGCTGGCGAATTCCGCTCCGGGAACCATCCGGTCTGGTATGCGGGCTGCCCGCGAGGCCTATGGTGAGGGTAACCTTTCCATTGCTGCCGGCCATCTTGAGGAGGTACTTGCTCAGGCACCAGGTCATGACGACGCCGGCATCCTGCTGGGCATCATCCGGTTCCAGCAGGGTCGTATGGATGATGCCGAGTCACTTCTGTCGGAATACCAGGATAAGGTGGACTCCGGTGAGCTTACCAAGATGCTGGCCGCGGCCCGGATCCAGCTCCAGCGTCCTGAAGAAGCGCGCCGGATGCTGGAGGAGCTGGATCCCGAAGGCAACGACCCCGGAGTGGTCGCACTGATCGGCGTCGCCGCGCTCAGCAGCGGTGAGGACCAGCTCGGTCGTGCCATGATTGAGCAATCCCTGGCGATGGCGCCGGACAACACCGACCTGCGGGTACGGTTTGCCCGCTACCTCGCCTCCGAGGGCAACAATCAGGAGGCGCGGACACAGCTTGAAACCGCCATTGAGCGCGCACCGGACGCGGAACAGCCACGGGCGTTTCTTGCCCGCTTCCTGGCTGAGCAAGGCGAGCACGAAGCCGCCCGGAAGGTAGTGGACCAGTGGCGCAGTGATCAGCCTGACAGTGTCCTTGCCCAAAACCTGGCTGGCGACATAGCACAGCTCCGCGGGGATTCGGACGCGGCGCGGCAACATTATCAGGAGGCCATCGGAATGGATGAGTCTCCCGCCAGCCACCATGCCCTGGGTGCACTCCATGCCCGGGATGGCAACGCGAAGCCTGCCCTGGAGCACCTGCGTCGGGCTGTTGAGCTCGCCCCGGACAGCCCACGCTACCTTCGGGATCTTGTGTCCGTTGCCGCGAATCACGATGCTGAAGACGCCACGCGGGATTTTCTTGCCCGCGTGGCCGACGAAAGTGATTCAGCAACAGCCCCCCATCGCTATCTGCTGCAAGTGGCACTTGAAAGTGGTGATGATGAACGGGCCTCCGAGCTGGTTGCCGCCATCGAGAACCGGCTCGATGACAGCGGCCAGAAGGTCTCTGTGATTGCAGGCGCCTATCTCGCTGCTGCCCGCACTACCGCCGACCGTGGCAATGACGGCCGCACCCGGGAACTCGTGCGCCAGGGGCGCCAGCGCTATACGGAACATGAAGGACTTGCGCTGTTTGAGGCACGGCTTCAGTTTGAGGCGGAGCGTGCCTCGGATGCCCGGGACATTCTCCGCTCGATAAAGACCCAGCACCCCGGCTCTCCCCGGCCCTTCCTGCTGGAGGCGGACTATATGGCCAGCGAGGGCAACTACTCCCAGGCAGCGGACCTGTACCAGCTCGCCCGGGACAAATCCGATTCGCCTCAGACTGTCGCACGCCAGGTGCGCGTGCTGCGTGAGGCGGAGCGCGGTCGCCGTGCCATTGAGGTGCTTGCGGCAGCCACCGAAAAGTTCCCCCAGTCCTCAAGGCTGTACCTCGAACTGGCAATGCTGGAGCAGAGTACCGGCAACCGGGAAGCGGCGCGTAGCGCCTACGAACGGACCCTGCAGCTGGCGCCCGAGAACGCCGTTGCCCTGAACAACCTTGCCTGGCTCCTTCATGAGGACGAACCGGAGCGGGCACTGGAACTGGCGGAAAAAGCCTATAATGCCAATCCGGAAGCCGCCTCCATTGTGGATACCTACGGCTGGATACTCTTCCGCAACGGGGATCTTGAGCGGAGTATCGAGATTCTGGAATCCGCCCATGAGCTGGCGCCCGAGGCCGCGGAGATCCGGGAGCATCTTGCCGCCGTGCACCGGGAAGCCGGAAATAATGCCCGGGCCGAGGAACTCACCCGCTGACGCCCTGGGCAGCCCCCGGGAATGCACACTTCGGACAAAGCGGAACCGGAGAGACCGGGAACGGTTCCCTACCCCTTTGGGCAGCGGCTCAATGTTCAGACTGGAAATGGTGCGGCTGGCCGGACTTGAACCGGCACGCCCGAAGGCAGGGGATTTTAAGTCCCCAGTGTCTACCCATTCCACCACAGCCGCAGAAGGATCAGGAAAGGCGGGAGGATTGTATAAACCCCTGGAAGGGAACGCAATCAGAGGTTCAGAAACAGAAAACCCCGCGGCCGTAACCGCGGGGTTTTCAAAACAATCACGCAGCGGTGTTTATGCTTCCGGCGGACGGAAAGCCACCTGCTGAATGAAGTCCACCTGATTGAGGATGAACGGACGCTGCATGTCGCCGTAGCGTTCAACGTTAACGAAGCCCGCGTCCTCGAGCAGGTGCGTTACGTAGTTCTGACGCAGCGGATACATGTTGAGCTGGAAAGTGCTGCCGTCCTTGAACGTGTAGTGGAACTGCGCCAGACCGCGATGCAGCTGGGCGGGGCCCACATCCACACCGTCACCGCAATAGTTGTACGCATGCTTGGAGCTGTAGCCCTCGTCCAGCATGGTGTCGTAGTTGCGGTGATCGATGATCAGCATGCCACCCGGGCGCAGTGTCCGGAACATGGCGTGCAGGGCATCGCGACGCTGCTCGTGGTCGAACAGGTGGGTAAAGGAGTTACCCAGGCACACGATGGCGTCATATTGTTCCTTGCCCAGGGTATCGTCCAGGGTCAGCCAGTCAGCTACGCAGGATTTATTGAAAGTCGCACCGCGTGCCTTGGCGTTCTCCCGCGCTTTTTCGAGCATGTTCTCTGAGCCGTCAGTGGCGGTGACCTTGAAGCCCCCCAGAGCCAGGGCTACGGCGTTGACGCCGGTACCGCAGGCAACGTCGGCGACGTCTTTTGCGCCGTGAGCGTTGAGCAGCCGTCCGTAGAAGGGTCCATCGCGTTCCAGGCGATCGTCCCAGCCGACCAGGTCATCCCAGTATTCGGCGAAACTGGGGGTATACTGCTCGTACTGTTCGCCGGCATTCGCGTTTTCTACAGCTGTCATGATTCGTTTCTCCTTGAAAATTGGTCCGCAGGAACATCCGCTTGAATCAGATAGGGAGTCCTGCCGTGGTTAACCGTACGCAGGTATTGCATACCGCTTCCCCATCGGTAGGTGGTTGGCACCACCGCCTGAAGGACCAGGCTGGCCAGCGATGGGAACGGGAACGCCGGGCGGGTTTGATGCCGGCGTCCGACCACGACCAAGAAGAACTGTACGCAGATTTCCGTTGACGGTACAGATTCAGAAACGTAAAAAAGAAACCATTACAGTTTTCGGTTTTCCCCTATGGCAGCATCAGGGGGCGATGTAGTTAAGGAGTACAGATGGGCAAGTGGCTCTACGAGGATGTGGCGGGACAGATCGCCCAGCAGATTGAGGACAGTGTCTACAGCCCGGGGGACCGGCTGCCGGGTATACGCAAACTGTCACAGCAGTTCGGGGTCAGCCTGGCCACCGCCGTGGAAGCGTGCCAGCTCCTGGAGGATCGCGGCATCATCCGTGCGCGGCCGCGTTCCGGATTCTACGTTCAGGAACCGGATGCCGCCCCTGTGGAGTGGCGCAAGCCTGAGAGTACTGAGGATGGGCCCACGCTGGTCACAGGCCAGGCCCGCGTACTGGAGCTGATCCGCCAGTATGGTGACCCTGCCCTGCTTCCCCTGGGAACCGCCGTGCCCGATCCCGAGCTGCTGCCACTTACGGCCCTGGACCGCTGTATCGGGCATGCGCGGCGGGTCCACAGGAACCGTGTGGCCGGCTATGACTTCCCTCCCGGAGATGAATCCCTGCGTGTGCAGATCGCCCGCCGGATGGCGGATGCCGGCTGCCACATCAGCCCGGATGACGTGGTCATCACCAGTGGCTGCCAGGAAGCAATCTCCCTGAGCCTGCGCGCCGTGGCCAATCCCGGAGACGTGATCGCTATTGAGTCACCCACCTTCTACGGCATCCTTCAGGCCATAGAATCCCAGGGCATGCGGGCTCTGGAGTTACCGACCGAGCCCGGTGGCGGCATCCACCCGGAGACCCTGGAAAGCGCCATCGAGCGATGGCCGATACAGGCCTGTGTGGCCATGCCCAACTACGGCAATCCGCTGGGCCACCTCGCCTCCAATGAACGCAAGGAAGCGACTGTCCGGCTGCTTGCGGACAATGGCATTCCCCTGATCGAGGACGACATCTACGGCGAGCTGGGGTTCTCCGGTGATCGGCCCTGGGCGGCCAAGGCCTGGGACACGGACGGGGGTGTTCTGTACTGCAGTTCCTTTTCCAAGACACTGGGAACCGGAATGAGGATCGGCTGGGCTGTACCCGGGCGCTTCCGCGACCAGCTCACCTACCTCAAGTACGCGACCAACCAGGCCGCCCCAACCCTGCAGACGCTCGCGCTCGCCCGGTTCCTGGACCAGGGCGGCTACGACCGTTACCTGCGGCGTATCCGGCGGATCTATCAGCGCCAGGTCAACCGTGTTGCGCGCGGCATACAGGAGCACTTCCCCCGGGGCACCCGGGTCAGCCGACCACGGGGCGGATTCGTGCTCTGGGTGGAACTGCCGGAGCACGCCAACACCCTTAACCTGCAACAGCACGCACTGGAAGAAGGCATCAGCATCGCCCCGGGTCCGCTGTTCTCCTCAACGGAACGGTTCCAGCGCTATCTCAGGGTGAACTGTGGCGTTGCGGATGCGGACCGCGTGGACGCAGCCATCGCACGACTGGGGCGACTTACACGGAAAAGGGGGTGACATCGGGTTAATGGAGGCGCGGGTCGGAATCGAACCGGCGTAAACGGAGTTGCAGTCCGTCGCATGACCACTCTGCCACCGCGCCTGAAACAGGGAAGGAAACTGGAGCGGGAAACGAGATTCGAACTCGCGACATCCACCTTGGCAAGGTGGTGCTCTACCAGCTGAGCTATTCCCGCTCTCTGATGGGGCTGTGTGCTGCCCTCGACAACGGGTGTGTATTTTACTGACGCCGCATCTGTCGTCAATAGCTGTTTTCAGGTGACTGATTTAACACCAGCCGGCCAAAATCCGGAAGACAGGCAAAGGCTTCCCATAAGAAAATTGCATAGAGCAGGATAAGCCTCCGGCCCTACTCCCTCGCCCCAGCAGTAACCATCATAACGCCGCGTCGCTAGCGTCAGCCCGCATTCAAACAAGCCGAGGGAGTTCTTATGCCACAGCATCCGTTCATCATTCACCAGCAGCCCGCAGCCGTGCACATCGACGACGGCCGTTCAACGATGGAGGTCAGCCCGCTATGGCTGCGGGAACGGACGCAGGCGCCTGACCAGTTGGAACCAATGACACAGCAGCGTCTGTTCGATTCCCACGCCATCGACGACGCGCTGACCCTGAAAAAGGCTGAACCTGTGGGCACCGACCGCGTTTCACTGTCGTTCAGCGATGGTCATGAAGAAGTGTATGACCTGACCGCCCTGGCCCAGGAGCTGGGCAATACAGCGCCTTTCCCAGCCGCGGAGCCCTGGGATTCCAGCCTGGACCAGCAGCGCGTGCGCTTTGATTGGGTGCGTGTCCAGCAGGATAACGCCTACTTCAAGGCATCTCTGTCAGCCTACCTGCAGTATGGCTACCTGATCCTGTACAACGTGCCGACGGACCCAGAGCGCATCCTGGAGGTGGGGAGCCATTTCGGCTACGTCAAGGAAACCAACTTCGGGCGCTATTTCGAAGTCTATTCACGGCCCACTGGTAATGACCTGGCCTACCGTAGCGTGGCTCTGGGACCGCACACTGATAATCCCTACCGTAATCCGGTCCCCGGTATCCAGCTGCTGCACTGCCTGGTAAACGAAACCAGCGGCGGCCTTTCCACGCTTGCGGACAGCCTCAAAGTGCTGGAGCAGCTGCGCGCCGAAACCCCGGAAGGCTATGAGCTGCTCAAGCGCACGCCGGTTCGCTTTCGTTTTGTGGATGCAGGCACCGAGCTGACCACCCAACGCACCATGATCCAGACGGATGATCACGGCAACCCGACGGGCGTGCATTACAGTCCGCGCCTGGATGCCCTGCCGCTTCTTTCGGATGCGGACACACGCCTGTTCCACCAGGCACGCCAGCGCCTGGGTCAGCTGTTTTCCGACCCCGCTTACGAAGCACGCTTCACGCTCAATGCCGGCGAGCTGATGATGTTCGACAACAGCCGGGTACTGCACGGGCGCACCAGCTATGACCCCAGTGAGGGGCACCGCCACCTCCAGGGCTGCTACCTGGACGCTGACGGGCCGCGAGAGCGCTATGCAAGTCTCCAGAAACTGGATCAAACCACAGAAGAGGTCGCATAAATGCAACAGGTTTCCTTTCGTCAGATGAAAGACGGCACCCGCGAGGATTACGTGCTGCTGGATGAGCTGGAAGAGGCGTTCAATCAGGGACTGGTGGATCGCTTGATGCAGGCGCTACGCAATCTGGAAAACACCCTCAGCGGTTACCAGGTCTCACGCCTCGAGCATTCGCTGCAAACGGCCGCGCGCGCCGAAGCCGATGGCGCGGACGACGACATGATTGCAGGCGCTCTCCTCCACGATCTGGGCGATGAGCTCGCACCCTACAACCATTCTCAGCTCGCGGCCTCGATCATCCGACCCTACGTGCGCGCGGAGGTGACCTGGGTGGTGCGGCACCATGGCCTCTTCCAGAAAGTCTATTATGCGCATCATTTCGGCGAGGACCCCTATGAGCGCGATCGCTACAGGGACCACCCGTGGTACCAGAGTTGCATCGATTTCTGCGAGCGCTACGATCAGGCCTCTTTCGACCCGGATTACCCAACACCCACGCTGGACCATTTTGAACCGCTGTTGCGGCGGGTTTTCTCGCGCGCGCCTTTTGATCCGGCCGTGATCGGTCAAGAGGAACCGGCTTAAAGGTAAGCCCCTGTTGTCACGCACTGCATGAGTGGCAGGCGCCCTGTATTTGCGGGCAGCTGCCACTACATCCCCCCCAAACCGGGCATGCAGCGGGATCGTCGGCCCGATGACCGACTTTAAAGAGGACACAATTATCGCTACCTCAAACGACGCTCCAACGCCTAATCTGCAGGAAGACAACCCCCACGCGGTTATCACCACAGACTACAAGGTAACCGAACTTACCCAGGGCGGTCTGTTCCGTGGCATGCACAAACGCATGACCATTGGCGCAACCCTGCTCATCCTGCTCTTCGTTCTGTTCACCGGCTTGTCAGGTAGCGCCGACACCGTATTTGGCGCAGCCCGAACCTGGATTGAAACAACTTTCAGCGGCTATTACCTGGTGACAGTCATGGCGCTGCTTGCGGTCTGCGCTGTTCTGATCTTCACCCGTTACGGCAGTATCCGCCTGGGAACGGATGACAGCCGTCCGGAGTTCGGGAACTTTTCCTGGTTTTCCATGCTGTTCTCAGCGGGTATTGGGATCGGGATTCTGTTTTTCGGAGTGGCAGAGCCGATTTTCTATTTTGATAATACCGGTGCTTTCGATTACCCGAATAATCCTCATGCCGATATGGCCGGCGCCACGTCACTCAATCAGGAGCGCGCCATTGATGCCCTTCGGGTCACCGTATTCCACTGGGGTCTCCATGGCTGGGCCATCTACGTGATCGTCGGTATGTCCCTGGCGTACTTTGCATTCCGTAAAGGTCTTCCACTGGCACTGCGCTCAGCACTCTATCCGTTTATTGGTGAACGGATCTTCGGACCTGTAGGCCATGTTTTCGACATTTTCGGGGTGCTCGGCTGCGTATTCGGCGTTGCAACCTCACTGGGTCTTGGCGTCAGCCAGATGAGTGTCGGACTGGAGCGACTGTTTGGAATCAGCGACGGTTTGACTACCCAGCTCATACTGATCCTGGTGATTTCCACCCTGTCGATTCTGTCGGCGGCGTTGGGCGTCAAAAAAGGCATCCGGATCATTTCCGAGATGAATATCTGGGTCTCGGTAATGGTGGTCGGTGTTTTCCTGGTTGGGGGCCCTACGCTTTGGTTGCTAACCACCTTTTTTCAGACCCTCTTCGACTATGCCGTCAACGTGGTTCCCATGGGTCTGTGGAAAGCGGACTCCCCGGAGACCGGAGAATGGCAGCGGGCCTGGACCATCTTCTATTGGGGCTGGTGGCTGGCCTGGGCACCTTTCGTGGGTCTTTTCATTGCCCGGATCTCCAAAGGCCGAACGCTTCGTGAATTCGTTCTGGGCGTTCTGTTCGTGCCAACTCTGATCGCTTTTGCATGGCTGGTGATCTTTGGAGGTACCGCCATTCACCAGGAGCTGTCTGCTTCCGGCGGAGCTGGCACGGCAGGCATTATTGAACTGGTCAATGGCTGGAAGCTTCCCGCAGCGCTGTTCGCCACGGCTGATGGCATCGCCGGTACCGGTTTGTTTGGCTGGCTGCTTTCGGCAATGATGGTGTTCCTGTTGATGAGTTGGTTCATCACATCGTCGGATTCGGGCACCCTGGTGGTAACGACCATCCTCTCGTTGGGTGACGAGGAGCCACCACACGTTTTCCGCGTTTACTGGGGTGCAATGATTGGGCTGGTGGCTGCCGTACTGCTGGTGCTGGGTGGACTTTCCGCTCTGCAGACGGCATTGATTGCCGCCGCACTCCCCGTCAGCTTCGTTATCATCCTGATGACCCTTGGCGTGTTGCTATCGCTGGTGCAGGAACCGCGGCAGCCGCTTGCGCAGACAGGTGAGCACGCCTAATACCTGGCATCGACTGGCTGATACGGCTGCATGGCAGCCATCAGCCAGTCGCAGATAGGCTGCACCACCGCGCTGCGGTGGTGTTTCGCGCTCAGCCAGTAGCCATACTCCGTGCGCTTTATTCGCGGCCCCAACGCAATCAGCTGCCCGGTTTTCAGGTACTCCTCCACCAGGATAGACCACCCCAGCGCCACCCCCTGGCGCGCCAGCGTCGCGTGCAATAGCAGCGCATAGTTGTGATAGGCGAAATAATCTTCCCTTGGCGCTAGTTCAATCCCGACCTGATCACACCACTGCAGCCAGTCGAGCCAGCGCGGTTCGTGGATATCCTGGTGCAGCAGTGTGACGTGGTCCAGATCGGATGCCTTTAGCTCACTGCCCAAGGCGTTACTGCGGGCGTAGTCAGGGCTGGTTACAGGGAAGACCTCTTCCCTGGCGAGGAGCTGGCTTTCTTCCTGGGGCAGATAGGGGCCGAAACGAATGGCAATATCTGCTGCCTGCAGCTCAGGGTCGTCCGCCCGGTCAATAGGCTTGAGTGTGAATGTGACCTCGGGGAACGCCTGCTTCATCGCCGGAAGATGTGGCAGCAACCACAGGTGCAGAAATCCCGAGCCGGCCGCAATCACAACCGAGGGCGCCGGCCCTTCTCCCTCACGCAACAGCCGGTCGCAAGCGCCCCGAATCCCGCTCAGGCCAGATGAAACCTCCCGACGGAAACGCTCTCCCTTGGCCGTGAGCTGAAGCTTTCCACCCTTACGGTCAAACAGAGGCATGCCCGCCCACTCCTCCAGTGCGCGAATGCGCTGCGAGATCGCAGGTTGAGTCGTGCGCTCCTCATCAGCAGCAGCCGTCATGGAGCCCAGACGCGCAGTTGCCTCAAAAGCCACCAGTGACTGCAGCGATGGCAGCGATTGGCTGTTTTGAGTTCGCTTCATGGTGGATCACGCCCCGTAATGCAGACAAAGAACATGATAATAATCAACGCAAAAGCTAAATCCTACCCAACGCGATCAGACGGATAGACGCGCATACCCGAAATCATCAAAAACCGGACACTCCGATTTGCCACAGAGAACCTAATCGCAATAATATGAGAATATTCTAATGCACATTGAAACCAGGCCGTCCAATGACTCACTGTATCCGCATACTCGCATTCCTGCTGCTGCTCCCCGCAGTTGCCATCCCATCCGAGCCGGTTCAGGTTCACGAGCGAGATCAACGCATAGAGGGCGCCCGGTCAGTCGTCAATCAGCTGGCAACCGAACTTGCTTCTGAGCTCAGGTCCGCGATGAAGGAAGAAGGTCCAGAGGCGGCAATCCGGGTGTGCAGAGATCGCGCACCGGCCATTAAATCCCGGCTTTCCCGCAAAACCGGCTGGCGGATAACCCGGGTCGGGACCCGGGTACGGAATCCGCTTCTGGGTATGCCAGATGCCCATGAGTCGCGGGTACTCACCCGGTTCCAGGAGCAACTGGATCAGGGAGCGACAATGAAAAACCTTGAGCATAGCAGTATTCAGAAAGTGGGCGACTCCCGCTATCTGCGCTACATGAAACCGATCGGCGTCAAACCCCAGTGCATGGGCTGTCATGGACCGGAAGAGAACCAGTCCGAAGCCATCAGGGCCGCGCTTGAAAAACAGTATCCGGCTGACCAGGCGACAGGCTACGAGCCTGGTGATCTGAGAGGAGCGTTTTCCGTCATTCAGGATCTTGACAGACCCTACGAGGAGCCCTGAGTCGGTACCGGCGCCCGGAGTAACCGTGACCGGGCGCGGCGATACATTCCGTTACAAACTCCAGTGTCCGCTGCCTGATCGATGTGCGTAGTTAACAGTGCACACTTCAATAATTCAGGAGCAGTAATGGAACGCGTTAACTTTGGTTCGGAAGATATCGGCAACAAGCTTGCTGAGATGAGTGATCGTGACATCGACCAGCTGGCCTTTGGCGCCATCAACCTTGATGCCAATGGCAAAATTCTCAGCTATAACAAAGCAGAAGGCGAGATCACCGGACGTAAGCCGGAAGAGGTGATCGGCAAGAACTTCTTCACGGAAGTCGCTCCCTGCACCAAGACGGACGACTTTTTCGGGAAATTTCAGGAAGGCGTGAAGAGCGGCAACCTGAGCACCATGTTCGAGTACACCTTTGACTATCAGATGAAGCCGACGAAGGTGAAGGTGCACATGAAAAAGTCCCTCGATGGGAATAGCTACTGGGTTTTCGTCAAGCGCGTCTGATGCAGCTCGGAACCCACCCCACCCTGGCGGTACTGAGCCACCTGATCGGCAGCGAACTGGCCAGCCAGCGAGGCGCCAGCAGTGCCGATCTGGTGAGCAAAGCCACCGCCGGGAACTCTCTCAGAGACGGCCCACTGGCGGTTGACTCAATAGAACAACTGGCGCTGGCTCGAGTGGTCAACGAGTTTTTTGACCTGGAAGCCAGTGGCCTTGATGAATGGCTGCTGCGAAAAGACGCCGTTGAGGATTGGGTGGCTCTGATCCGGGAAGGCCTCGCTGATGGCACTACCCATATTGGATTCCGCTCCGGGGGCACGACGGGAGAGCCAAGGCTTAATCGCCTGCCGCTAGCCCATCTTGAAAGCGAGGTCTCACTGCTTGCCAGCGCGTTTTCAGACCGGTGCCGTATAGTCGGGGTCGCTCCCCCGCATCATATCTATGGCTTCATCTGGGGACCACTGCTCGCTGACGTGCTGCAGGTGCCCTATTGCCATGGTGACACGGCACAGCAATTTGCACTGGACCCGGAGCCCGGCGATCTTGTCGTGGCATACCCGGAGTGGTGGCGTTATCGCAGTGGTCGCCATACTGAGTTCAACACTGACGTTGCTGGAGTAACCTCTACCGCGCCCTGCCCGCCGGAGGTGATCCGAACGCTCCAAAACCAGAAGCTTGGTTCCATGACCGAAGTGTATGGCTCATCCGAGACAGGAGGTATTGGGTGGCGATCAGACCCGGATTCGCCCTTCACCCTCCTGGAACACTGGGAACGCGCCGCTGACGGCAATACCCGCAGCCTGTTTCTCCGGCCCCTGGCAGCCACGGTCGCCGCTCCTGACGAACTCCACTGGTACGACCAGCGGACGCTGGTACCCACGGGAAGACAGGACGGAGCGGTACAGGTTGCCGGGACCAATGTTGACCCCGCCTCCATCGGACGAACGCTCGCAGATCACCCCGGTGTTGTGGAGTGCTCAATCCGGCCCTTCGACACAGGTAGCGGGATCCGGCTCAAGGCGTTCGTGGTGCCGGTGGAAGGTGCTGACCGGGAGACACTTGAAGAGACCCTGCGCCAATGGGTGAATGCCAACCTCGCAACACCGGAGCGGCCAGTGCGGTTTGATTTCGGAACAGCGCTACCGCGCAATGAAATGGGGAAACTGAGTGACTGGTGACGGAATTCATTGGCCGGGGCATGGCACAACCACCGAGGACGTGGAGCGCATCGCGCTTGGGGAAGCGCTGTCTCTCGGTGAAAACGCCTGGCACCGGATCGGCAAGAGCCACGAACGGCTCAGCCGTTACCTGGAAGAACAACGCCTCATCTATGGTGTAACCACAGGCTACGGGCCCCTGGCGGATACCCTTGTAGGCGGTGACTACAGCGAGGCCCTTCAACGGAATCTTGTTGCCCACCTCAGTGCTGGCGTGGGAGAGCCCCTCTCTCAGGAGCAGACGCGTGCCACCATGGCGGCGCGCATCAGTGCCCTCGGCCTGGGCGCCTCCGGCATTTCTCCATCCGCCCTCAATCAGCTTCTGCGCTGCCTTAACGCGGGCGCGCTTCCGGTCGTTCCCGCCATGGGTACTGTTGGCGCAAGCGGTGATCTGACCCCATTGGCCCACATCGCCGGAGCTCTCATGGGCAAGGGGTGGATCCGGCATGCTAACGGCGGGGCTGAACCTGCGGCGGAAGTTCTTGAACGCCTGGGACTGGAACCGCTGGAACCCGCCGGTAAAGATGCCATTGCCCTGGTCAATGGCACCTCCGCCATGACGGGTATTGCCGCACTCAATGACCGTCTGGCGGAACGAGCCCTGCGCTGGAGCACCCTGATCACCGTGGCTCACGCCCAGGCTCTGCGTGGACGCCGTGAGGCCTGGCACAGTGCCTTTGGCGAACTGCGGCCACATCCGGGCCAAAAGAAGTTGCATCGTTGGCTGGCCATTCTGGATGATGCCCCACCTGATGCAATGACCGATGAGGGCCAGGTCTCAACAGACGCCCTGCACCAGCTCAGTGCGCCCATTCAGGATCCCTACAGTCTCCGTTGTGCGCCCCAGCTTCTTGGGGCTGTTGCGGACCAGATTGATTGGCATACGCAGACCGTGACCACGGAACTCAATAGTGTGACCGACAACCCTGTCCTCCCGGACACTTTCGATCAGGCTCTTCATGGCGGCAACTTCTACGGCCAGCACGTAGCCCTGGCCTCGGATGCGTTGGCCAACGCCGTCATCACGCTGGCGGTCCACGCGGAGCGGCGCATTGCCCGCCTGGCCAACCCCCGTCTGAACCAGGACCTGCCCGCTTTCCTGACGGGCTCGGAAACGGGACTGAACAGCGGATTCATGGGAGCACAGGTTACGGCAAGCGCCCTGCTAGCGGAGATGCGCACCCAGGCGGCACCCGCTTCGATCCAGTCCATCCCGACCAACGGCGACAACCAGGATGTGGTGACCATGGGAACCATCGGGGCGCGCAGAACGCATCACCTGCTGGCTCTGCTCTACCGGCTTCTGGCGATCGATGCCCTGATGGCGGTCCAGGCCCTTGAGCTGCGTGCGGAGCCTGATCTGCGTTCCGAGGCAACAGCGCAGATGATGGTATGGGTCCGTGCCCATTCCCCCTTGCTCACCTCCGACCGGGCGCTGTCTGAAGACATTGAAAAAACAGCCGACGCCATGCGGTGCCCATGGACAATGCCCTCCCACCTGGCGTTGAGCCATCAGGTGGATTGAAAACGCCTATCCATTTAATGCTTCCTGGTGGTTGAACACGAGATGTCCAGACACCATTATTTCAATAAGGCGTAATGTTATGAACAGGCAAACCAAGGAGCACCCATGTCGACCAACCGCATAGGCATTGAAGAAAGCAAGGCTCAGGGCCTGGCTGACCAGCTGAACGAACTGCTGGCCCACTACCAGATCTTCTACATGAACGTCCGCGGCTATCACTGGAACATCAAAGGCGATAAATTCTTCGAACTGCACACCAAGTTCGAGGAACTCTACACGGATTTGCTCCTCAAGGTGGATGAGATCGCTGAGCGCATCCTGACTCTCGGCTACCGCCCGATTCACGCCTACTCGGAGTACATGAACCTGTCCCGGATTCCAGAACGGACGAACGTAACCGACGGGCACCAGTGCGTGAAGGAGATCCTCGACGGGCTTTCTGTGCTCATCAAGCTGGAACGGGACATCCTGGAAGCCTCCGGAGAGGCCAGCGATGAGGGTACCAACTCACTGATGAGTGACTACATCACTGAACAGGAGAAAACCGCCTGGATGTACAGCAGCTTCCTGGGGGAATAGCCACGCTGCCACCGAATCGCACATCCCATGAACAGGGAGATTGTTCCTTGTTCTGGTAGCCCTGTTATTTCCAGGCCCTCAGACACTCTGAGGGCTGGTTGGGCTCATCGCCCCATTGGCATCAAAACCTGCGGACCGAGCAACAACCGCTGAGCTGCCCCGGAACTGCCGTTCAGACGGACGGCAGACCCGAAAGGGCCATGGCGAGTTCCCCATCGCTGTACTCATGGTCGCTGAGCTCGCCTGCGAAATAGGACGTGTAGGCCGCCATATCAAAGTGCCCGTGGCCGCACAGGTTGAACAGGATGGTCTCGGCTCTGCCCTCTTCCCGACAGCGGATAGCCTCGTCGATAGCACCCCGCACCGCGTGGTTCGCTTCCGGCGCCGGCACAATCCCCTCATTACGCGCGAACAGAATCCCTGCCTCGAAACAGGCCTTCTGGGGATAGGCAACCGCCTCGAACAGGCCCAGCTGTTTAGCGTGCGAAACCAGCGGCGCCATGCCGTGATAGCGCAGCCCGCCGGCGTGGAAACCGGGCGGCGTAAAGCCTGACCCCAGGGTGTGCATGCGCGTCAGCGGGGTCATCTTCGCCGTATCACCATAATCATAGGCGTACTGGCCACGGGTCAGTGTCGGGCATGATGAGGGTTCCACGGCGACCACACGCGGGCTTTCACCGCCACGCAGTGACTGGCCGATGAACGGGAAGGCAAAACCGGCAAAGTTGGAGCCGCCACCGGTGCAGCCCACAATCACATCGGGCGAATCCCCGGCCATGGCCATCTGCTCCATGGTTTCCTGGCCGATCACCGTCTGGTGCAGCAGGACATGGTTCAGCACCGAGCCCAGCGCGTACTTGGTGCCTGGATCCTGTGCTGCCAGCTCCACCGCCTCGGAGATGGCGATACCCAGGCTGCCGGTATGGTCCGGATTGTCCGCGAGTACGCTGCGGCCGAACTCGGTCTCATTCGACGGAGAGGCAATACAGCGCGCCCCGTAGGTTTCCATGACTGCCCGCCGATAGGGTTTCTGATCGTAGGAAACCCGTACCTGGAAGACCTGCACGTCCATATCCATGAGCGCACCGGCGTAGGCCAGCGAGGTGCCCCACTGCCCCGCCCCGGTCTCCGTGGTGAGACGGCGGATACCCGCCTCGCGGTTGAAAAAGGCCTGGGGTATGGCGCTGTTGGGCTTGTGGCTGCCGGCAGGGCTCACGCCCTCGTACTTGTAGTAGATCTTCGCCGGGGTTCCCAGCGCCTTTTCCAGAGCATGGGCACGATACAGGGGCGCGGGCCGCCATTGACGGTAAACGTCCCTGACCGGCTCAGGGATCGGCACCTCCCGCTCTGTGGTTACCTCCTGCTCAATCAGCGACGCAGGAAACAGCGGTTCCAGATCCGCTGGCGTCACCGGCTCATGGGTTGCCGGATTGAGCACGGGCGGCAACGGCTCCGGCAGATCCGCCTGGAGGTTGTACCAATGGGTGGGAATACGGCTTTCGTCGAGCAGGAACTTGGTGGTCATTGCAGGTCCCGAGTCAATGGAAAAACGGCGCTATGATACCCCGTCTGGTTTGCGGGCGTCATGGGCTTAAGCCGCAATCGATCAGGGTGACGACACCAGACTGTCCCGGGAAATATCCCCGATGGACCTGGCACCGGTCAGCGTCATCGCCACACGCATCTCACTCTCTATGAGCCCCAGAAGGTGGGCAACGCCCTGCTCTCCCGCCGCCGCCAGCGCATAGATATAGGCTCGGCCGAGCAGAACACCGTCAGCCCCCTGGGCAAGCATGCGCACCACATCCAGTCCGGATCGGATACCGGAATCCGCCAGCAGCGTGAGCTCATCCCCGACCGCATCCGCGATCATCGGCATGGCACGGGCGCTGGACAGGGCACCGTCGAGCTGGCGGCCGCCATGGTTGGAGACGACAATGCCGTCGGCGCCGAACCGCACCGCATCCCGGGCGTCCTCGGGATCCAGGATGCCCTTGATCACCATGGAGCCCTTCCAGAACTCGCGGATCCACTCAAGATCCTTCCAGCCGATGGACGGATCAAAGTTCCTGCCGAGCCAGCCCACATAGTCCTCGAGGCTGATCGTCTCACCGAGATAGGCGGAGACATTGCCCAGATCATGGGGGCGCCCACGAACCCCCACATGCCAGGCCCAGGCGGGATGGGTGGCGGCCTGCAGCATACGGCGGGCCCCTGAGTACGGGCCGGACATGCCGGAATGGGCATCGCGGTAACGGGCGCCGGGCACAGGCATGTCCACGGTGAACACCAGGGTCCGCACACCGGCCTCCCAGGCCCGTTCCAGCACGTTCTTCATGAAGCCGCGGTCCCGGAGCACGTAAAGCTGGAACCAGAGTGCCCGATCCGAGGCCTGCTGCACCTCCTCGATCGGGCACACCGACACGGTGGACAGCGTAAAGGGAACCCCCTTTGCGGCCGAGGCCCGGGCGGCCTGGGCCTCGCCGCGCCGGGCATACATGCCCGTCAGCCCCACTGGCGCCAGAGCCACTGGCAGACTCAGATCCTCACCAAAAAGACGGGTTGAGAGGTCGACGTCACCGACTTCCTGCAGCACCCGCTGGCGCAGTGACAGCTCACGCAGGTCCTGGGTATTGCGCTGCAGGGTGTATTCGTCGTAGCTGGCGCCATCGATGTAGTGGAACAGGAAGGGCGGCAGCCGCCGGCGTGCCGCCTCACGGTAATCCTGGGTCGAGGAAATGATCATGGGAATACAGTCCTTGTCATGCTTACCGGTGTTCGGACGGGTCACCCCTGAGCCGCACGCCGAGGCCGGAATGGCGCTCCACGGCCTGGCTGATGCCGGCACGCCAGACGGCCTCACCCCCGATGACCATCAATCGGGAACGGGCCCGGGTAATCCCAGTGTAGATCAGCTCCCGGCTGAGAATCGCGGACGGCCGCTCCGGCAGCACCAGGGCCACGGAATCAAACTCCGACCCCTGTGTCTTGTGGATGGTCATGGCGTAGACCGTTTCATGGTCGGGCAGTCGCCCCGGCGCCATGGGAATAAATCCCTCCTCAGCCGGGAACCAGGCCAGCAGCGGGGGCGCCTCGCCTTCCCGCTCCGCCTCGTCCGGCCAGATCAGGCCGATATCGCCATTGTAGAGGCCAAGCCCGTAATGGTTGCGCGTGATCATGATGGGCTGGCCGCGGAAGAAACGTTGCCGCTCCGGGTTGAGCGCAGCGGTAATACGCTCATTGATTGACTGGACACCATTGGGACCAACGCGGGCGGGACAGAGGATCCGGAAGGCCTGCAGCCGCGCGAAGGCCTCCTTCAGGTCGGTCGCTTCCGTGATGGGCCGGTAGTTCTGCTCCGTCCAGGCAGCAAGCTGTTCGGACAGCGCACCGCCGCCCTGCCAGACCACGTCCTCATGAGCGCCCCGGAGAACATTGAGAGTACCCTCCTCATGGCCGCTGATGGCAGCAGCGGCAAGCTGGCCGATACCACTGCTGCCACCGAATCGCCGGCTCTCCCTCAGGAAACTCAGGTAGTCCACACCACCCGAACCGTCGTCGGCGGCGTCAAGCTCAATGCCGAGGGCAGCGAGCTGTTGGCAGCGTTCGGGGCTGTAGGCCGATACATCCCGGGGTGCCAGGTCCGCCAGCACCGACCCCGCGGCGACCGAGGGCAGCTGGTCGGCGTCGCCCAGCAGGATCACCCGGCACTCCGGGGGCAGTGCACGGAACAGCCGCGCCATCAGGGGCAGGTCCACCATGGAGATCTCATCCACCACCAGTATGTCCACATTGAGCGGGTTATCGTCATTATGGCGGAATCGGTGGCTGTTCGGGATCACGCCCAGCAACCGGTGCAGCGTGGTGGCCTCCTGGGGGATGGCCTCCATTACCCGGGGTTCCACATCCGACGCCAGTCCGGAGCGTGCCTTCACCACGGACTCGGCCAGGCGCTGGGCCGCCTTGCCGGTGGGCGCCGCAAGGTGCACCCGGGGCATTTCCCCACCGGAGGCGGACATCTCGATCAGAAGTGCCAGAAGCCGGGTGACCGTATGCGTTTTTCCGGTGCCGGGCCCACCGGCAATCACACTGAAACACTGGAACAGTGCGTTAGCCGCGGCCACCTTCTGCCAGTCAGGCGCGGCCTGCCCTGCCTCACCGGGGAAAAGCCGCTTAAGGGCCGCCCGGGCGCTGGGCGCATCCACACTGCCAGTGACCGCCAGTCGTTCGCGGATGGACGCTGCCACTTCGGTCTCGAAACGCCAGTAACGACGCAGGTAGAAACGATCCCGCTCAAACACCACGGGGGCATCATCATCCGGGCTGATCGCCAATGCCGAGAGGCCCTGACGCCACTCTGCCAGCTCCGGGAACCGGATGCCCGGAAAGGTGTCACTCTGCCAGCGGGTCTGACCCGCCCAGTACGGCAGGTGCAGGCAGGTATGGCCCTCCTGCAGTGCCTCGCTGACGGCCATCAGGGTATGTCGGAACCAGTCCTCCCGGCAGCCAATCCACTCGCACAGCGCATCCGCCAGCGCCTGGTCGATGGCTTCCGGGGCCTCGCCTTCCCGCACCGGGTTGAGAACCGCGCTCATACCGCCACCTCCCGGCCCTCAAAAAGGGCATCCAGGGCGAGCAGTGCGCTCAGATCCGGCTCCCGTGCGTGGACACCGGTATCACGGCCCGGCGCCATTCCACGCAGGTAAAGGTAGTGCACGCCCCCGAGATGCTGCTCAGGATCGTAATCCGGGATGCGGATCCGCAGGAAACGGTGGAGTGCCAGCATATAGAGCAGGTACTGGAGGTCGTAGAAGCTCTCGCGCATATTGGCGGTCAGTGCCTCCGGGTTGTAATGGCCAAAGCCGTTGCCCAGGTGATTGGACTTGTAGTCCACGATGTAATAGCGCCCCTGCCACTCGTAGACCAGGTCGATGAAGCCCTGGAGCATGCCGTTGAGGCTGGCCGGTGGTGGCAGCGTGACCGCAGCATCAACGCCCCTGTGGCGTGCCAGGATGCGGCCCAGGGGTGGGTGCTGATCCGCGTTCATGGGAAAGTAGAATTCGCTTTCCCGCAGGGTCTTCTCCGGCGCCAACGCTCCCAGGGTTGCACCGCTGGGCAGCTTTACGGCCAGCAGCTCCCGCAGCCAGGCTTTGATCGGCTCACGTGTGGTTTCAACAGGGGCCATCAGGCCCGGGTAGCGCCTTTCGGCCTGGTCCAGAACCCCATCCAGGTCCGGGTTACTGAAATCCAGCCACTCCAGCACGTCGTGCAGAAGGTTGCCAGCTTCGGCACCTTTCTGGAGGCAAAAGCGGATGTTGTCCGCTTCCGCATGGGGCTGGGTCTCTTCCTGTTCGTCCTGATCGCGGTCCCGGGCGCTGGTGCCGCCGTGGCGGGCATTGCGCGTGAGCGCGGAGAAGGAGGAAAGCCACCAGTCCCTTTCAATACGTCCATGGAACTCAGCCGCGGCCAGCCCGTCATGGGAAGCCGGCGCCGGAGCACTGCTCACCGGCTCATCGGTGCTGGTGATTGTCAGTACGCCACAGGCTCCTTCGCCATACTGTTGCCGTACTGCACCTTCCAGCGCCTCAAAACTGCTGACCCCAAGGCAGCGCGCCAGCGACGAAGACGCCAGCTGATCAAATGCCGCGGCCAGCATGTAGACCCGCCGTTCGCCCCGCGTGGCGGCCACGTAAAGGAGACGGATGCTCTCCGCTGCTTCCTCCTCCGCTGCAAGATCAAGCTGTTCGTCCGATGGATTCAGCGCCAGGTGCGTGCTGTGGTCACGGGGATCGTGGTAACGCACCAGCATATCCCGACCGCGGCCGCCCTGTTTGCCATAGCTGACGAACGGCAGGAACACGATGGGATACTCCAGCCCCTTGGCTCCGTGCATGGTCACCACCCGCACCAGGTGGCCGTCGCTTTCCAGCCGGAGTTCGGTGTTCTGGACGGTGCTGTCCGTGCGCGCCTGCTCAAACCAGTGCAGCAGCGCCTCGGGCTGGCGGTGCTGCTGGCTGGCCTCCTGCAGCAGCTCCATCAGGTGCATGAGGTTGGTGAGGCTGCGCTCATGCCGATGCGGTTCCGGCCGTGCCCGCCACTGAAGAAGCTGCAGCGCCATGCTCATGAAACCCTTGCGGTGCCAGCGCTCGCGCAGGGCCGTAACGTCGTCCAGAAGCCGGGCCCAGTCCCGTTCGCTGTTGCGCAGATCAAACAGCTCCCGGGTGCTGTAACCGAACAGCATGGTCGCCAGCGCCGCCATCAGCTGGCGGTCATCCTCGAGGTTCAGAATGCCCCGCAGGGCCCGAAGCAGATCGAGGGATTCCGGGCTTTCCAGCACATTGTCCCGGGCACTCAGGTACACGGAATCCAGCCCCCGGGCGGTCAGCGCTTCCTGCATGAGGGCGGCTTCCGTGCGGTCCCGGACCAGGACAGCGATATCCCCGGGGGCCACGGTTTCACCATCAACCTCTGCGTCAGACAACAGCCTCAGGATTTCACGGGCCGTCCATTGCGCAAGGGGTTGACGCCCCTCCTTGGTATAGCCGGTGCCCTTGCTGCTGAGCCCTTCCATGTCATCCGCAACCGGCAGCAGCCCCCACTGGAAAGCCGCCCGTCCCGCCGGTCCGTGAACCGGCTCCCGGTCGGGCTTGCCGGCACTGACTGGCGGGTACTGGATGCCATAACCGAAGATCCGGTCATGGGGGATGGCATCGCGTGGATCCCCGGGGACGGCCCCGCCATGGAAGAGCCGGTTATAGCCCCGGATCACTTCCGGCGCCGAGCGGTAATTGGCGCCCATGACCCACTGGTGATCCGCGTCATTGCGGGCGGTGAGATAGGCAAAGACATCCCCGCCACGGAAACCGTAGATGGCCTGTTTGGGGTCGCCGATCATGCACAGCATCCGGCCGTGTTGCCTGGCCTCACCGTAGATCCCCTGGAGGATGGCGTACTGGTCCGGGTCCGTATCCTGGAATTCATCCACCAGTGCCACCGGGAACTGTTCTCCCAGGCTCCGGGCCAGGGCCGGTCCGCGCTCCTCCGAGGCCAGCTGTTCACTCAGGCGGCGGATCAGATCACTGAAATCCAGCTGGTCCAGCCGATCCTTGCTGGCGGCCAGGTGCGCCCGCGCGAAGGTCACGCCCTTCCAGGCCCACCAGGCCTCACGCGCCCGCTGGAGGCCGACCATGCCGCTGGCGAGCTCATGCAGCGCGGGCATGCTCTGTTGTTTCTTCGCGCTGCTGAACGCCTCCTTCAGGAACCTGCCCTGGAAAACGTCCGGGATACTGCCATCCCACTCACAACCGCTGAGGCGCTCAAGCTCCTCCTGAACGGCCTGCCAGTGGGCCTTGGTATCCGCCGTTTTCCGGGCGGCAACATTCAGCGCCGCGAAGGCCTCCCGTTCCTCCGGCCACTGGCGGCGGAATCCCTGCCAGGCTGTCGCCAGATCCGGCACCTCCGGTTCCGGAAGCGTCTCGGTGCCCTTGATGGTGGCTTCCCAGACCTTTGCGAAGGCGTCGGGCGTGGGCTGATAGGCGTAAAGCTGCTGGAAATACGGCCCCTGTGCCTCCTGGCGGTACCAGTCCTCCAGCGCTTCACGCACCAGTGCGCTGCTGTCCACTTCCATGGCCGCCTCAAAGCTTATGCCACTGGTAAAGGCTTCCTGCGTCAGGGCTCGCCGACAGAAACTGTGAATGGTGTAGATGGCCGCCTCGTCCATGTGCAGGGCAGCGTTGCGCAGGCGGGCCTTCACCCGGTCTGTGTCCGGGAAACGCGCCCGCAGCGCCGCATAGAAGGGCTCCTCCAGCTCCTCCCAGTAATCATGGGCACGCTGGATTTCGCCCGCCAGACGTCCCTTCAGCTCGGCGGTGGCGGCACGTGTGAAAGTCATCACCAACAGCTGCTGCACCTCCAGTTCGCGCTCCAGCAGCAGGCGCAGATAGAGGCGTGTGATGTTGTAGGTCTTGCCAGTGCCCGCACTGGCCTCGATCAGGTGTATGCCTTCCAGCGGCAGATGGGTAACGTCCAGCTCCTGCATTACACCGCCTCCGTGGTGTCGGTGATCGTCACGGCGGCCATCAACGGACCGTACCGGCGGTCGATAGCAGCCAGAAGGGATTCTGTATCAGTGTCTTCATCAAAGAACCATCCGACATAGGCATCATCCTTGACCCCGGGGAAGCCGTTCCAGCTGTCGCCCAGCCAGGCCTTGCGCAGCGCCCGGAGCCGTTTCGTCCCATCCGCATCAGCGTCCATGGTGGCCAGCTCACGCATCAGGTCGGCGTGCAGGCGCGAGGGCTCACACAGGCTCTCCCGCCAGGCTTCCACCAGCGCCGTCAGCTGGGATTCCGCCTCCCCTCGCCCCATGGCTTCCAGCTGCATGACGCGGAGAGCGCCGTCCCTGCCCCGGTGAATACCGACCGAGGACCGCTCCGCCCCAAGGTTGGCCATCAGGTGATGGCACCAGAGCCGCAGCAGATCCTTGCCTTTCGGATTCGCCATGCGCCACAGAACCAGACGGCCATCCGCTGCCATTGTCAGCTCTGCGGCCAACGTCAGGCCATCAATGCTGTATTCCACTGCGGCGGTCTGGACGTCTGCGGCTCCTGAATCCATCAGAGCCTGCGCGAAACCACTGGCCTGTTCCCGCCAGTCCGCCAGTTCCGAGGCCATCGGCACATGGTCCGGAAGCTCCCCGGAAAGACGTGCGCGTTCCAGCACCGGGGTGTCATCGACACCCTGAAGCTCGCAGTGGATCAGTGCCTCCTGGATCAGATAACGGCTGAGATGATTGGCCGCAAAGGGCTCCACATCCTCGAGTTCAGGCAGCTCGGATTCCTCCAGATAGAGGCCAAGGCGTTGCCGGGCATGGTGACGGGCAGGGTTCTCCAGGGCCCGGACCAGCTGCTCCAGGGTCAGCTGGTCGGGTTCAGGATCAGGCGGCGGCAGGCGCTGTGCCTGCTCCCGCTCCTCCCCGGACTCGGTAAGGCGGAGCCACCCCGGGTCAAAGCTCGGCTCCGGGCCCTGGTAGTTGGCCGGGCTGAACGGCTGCAGCGGCAATGCCCTGATGGCGTCGCGGCGCCAGCCGGTAGCGCCTTCCAGATAGTTCATCAGTTCCGTGAGCACCAGGGATGGCTGACGCTCCGCATTCGTATTGAGATCCCGCCCCTGGTAGCTCAGATAGAGATGGTCCCTGGCCGAGAGTATGGCTTCCAGGAACAGGTAACGGTCATCCCCGCGGCGCGAGCGGTCCCCCGGGCGCGGGCGATCATTGGCCATCAGATCAAAACCCAGAGGTGGGCGCTGGCGCGGGAATTCGCCGTCGTTCAGTCCCAGGATCGCCACGACCCGGAATGGAATGGAGCGCATGGGCACCATGGAACAGACCGTGATCTGCCCTGTCATGAATTGGCGGCCGGTACGCGCCGGGCTCTGCAGGTTCTGTTCAAGGGCATGACGGATCACCGTGAGCGGCACCGGGTCATTGAAGCCTGCATGGCTGGCGTACTGCCCCAGTTCCCGGATCACTTCCCGGAGCTGTTCATGGATCCACTCATGACTGCCTTCCGTGCTGAACAGCGCCTGGCGCAGCCGCTCATGCAGGAACGTCTGCCAGTCACTGACCGTGCGCGTCCGGGTCATATCCTGCCGCAATGCCTTGAGTGCCCTCAGGAAGGCGATCAGGCGCCCCAGCACCACCGCATCGCCGCCCTCCACCTGGGGCAGCAGCAGGCGGTCATGCAGCACCACCTCCTCATCGCCCCAGGCAAAACCGATCAGGAGGCGCTCCAGCCCCTGATCCCAGCTGTAGCGTTCACTGGCGCCCTCGCCCAGCCACTGCTGCTTGTGCTCGGCGTCCAGCCCCCAGTGAATGGCGGCAGCATTGAGCCACTGGCTGAGCTGGGTTACCTGCTCGGTATCGAACCCGAACCGCTGCTGTATGGCCGGCACCTGGAGCCAACTGATGACACGGCTGACCTCGAAGCGCGCATCCGGCAGTGACAGCAGTTCAATGAATGCAGCCACTGCCGGGTCCGCATCCCCCGGATTGCGGTCGGCAATGGAACTGGGCAACGGCGGCACCCTTTCGGACAACGCCTCGCCGCGACCGGCGAACACCGCCTCCACGAAGGGCGCATACTGCTCCACGTTGGGGCACATCACCACCACGTCCCGTGGCGCAAGTTCCGGATCGTTATTGAAACGATGCAGGAGCCAGTCATGCAGCGCCTGGACCTCACGCAGCGCGCTGTGGGCACTGACAATACTGATGCTGCTGTCACAGTGGTCGCCGGGGGCTTCACGGCCATCCCGGAGATGCAGCACGTCACTCTGGAGTCGGGCCAGAAGGTCATCATTGTCCGGCTCAGTGAACAGCGGCATTTCCTCGTCCGCCACCTCGCTGAGCAGGCGCACGAACTGCTGCCCCTGGTGGCCGAGGCCGGTCAGGAGCGGATTGCCGATATCCAGAACCAGGCCGCTGTCATCGTCGTGCTCATCCAGCCAGCGTGCCCGCTGGCGGGCGGCCTGCCGATCGCTGATGGCATCCCCCCAGTACTCATCCGAGGGGTTGAGGTAAAGGATGTGGAAATCCACCCCCGCCTTCCGGGACATCTCACTGATGAATTCCAGCCACAGGGGCGCCAGGCTGTTAATGCCAAAGATGAACAGACGTTCTGGTAACGCTTCCGCTGGTTCGGTCAGGTGCTCCCGGGCCTCATCCATGAGTCGTAGCGGGTGATCCGGAATCTCCGCGACCAGCGCCTGCCAGAGCCGGGCCTGCCAGTGATCCGCCTGCCCTGCGTCCCAATCCCGGATCCAATCCGGGCGGTACATCAGGTACTGCTCGTAAAGATCCGCGAGTTCTCCGGCCAGCTGGAAGCGGCGCAAAGGCTGCTGGCGTGGGCTCTGCTGCTGCCAGTAGCGTGTCGGTTCGGTAAAGGCAGGGTCCCTGGTCACCGCCTCTGAAGCCAGCAGCGCATACAGTCGCCAGACCAGGATCTCACGCTGATAGGGCGATACCTCCGGCATGCGGTCGGAGCCCAGGATCCGGCGGATGAGGGTCCAGAAGTAGCGCACCGGCAGCGGGTATTCCAGGTTCATCGCCACCCGCCGGGTGGGTTCCGCAGCCAGTTCCATGTTGAGCCAGTGCGCCATGCCGGGATGCTGGACCATGATCACATCCGGCTGCAGCGGGTTGCTCACCGGCATCGCGAGGAGCCTGGCGAGCGGGCCAACAAGGTGTTCCAGCTGGTTGCCGGGGAAGGTGTGGATCATCCGGTTGCTCCTGGCGGCCGTCCATCAACGTCGGGTGCGATGGGCAGGATAGCCCATGCGCTGCCGGGACCATAGTCGCGGCGTCGTGCGACAGGCACTGTCGCTCTTCCCCATAACCAGTCACCAGGCAGTACCCGGTAAAGGATTTTTTGCATCATAGGAATCACTGAAGTAATTTATGCGATCAACCAGTATCCAATACGGGAAGCGGTGGCATGGAAACCGGAAAACCGCAGGCGACCACGGATACCCGCCAGCAACTGGATGACCTGAGGGCGGCGGTGGACAGCCTTGGCTCGTTCATTTTCATGAAGGACCTTCAGGGGCGCTATACTTATGTCAACGAGCGCGTCCGCAACCTGTTCGGCCTTCCGGAAGAAGCCATACTGGGGCGCGACGACAGCACCTTCTTCTCGCTGGATCAGTCCCGGGATCTGCGCGAGAACGACGAACAGGTCCTGCGCCAGGGGCGTGCGATTGAGACCCAGGAGCGCAACGTCATCGCCGCCACCGGTGAGGAACGCTGGTTCTGGACCGTGAAGCGGCCTCTTGTCAGCGCCGACGGCAGTATCCACGGCATGAGCGGCGCCTGCACCGATATAACCGAGAAGGTACAGCTGGAACGGGCGCTGCGGGAGAAACAGGCCCTTCTTGAAACCGTCCTCGACCATGCCCCCGCCTGTATCTACCTGAAGGATACCGACCGGCGCTACGTCTACCTGAATCACAGGACAGCGGCCCTCTACGGCCATGATCCCGATGCCATCGTCGGCGCACGGGACGAGGACTTACTTTCCCATGAGACAGCGGAAAACTGCCGGGGGCTGGACGACCGGGTGCTCGCCACGTACGCCCCGCAGCAGGGCGAGGAGACCTTTACAGCAGCGGATGGTCGCATACGCGTCTATGAGACCGAGAAAGTGCCTCTGCTCAGTGAGGACGGCACCTTCACCGGCTTTATTGGCTTCTCCCGGGACATGACCGAAACGCGCCAGCTCCAGCAGCGGCTTGAGCGCATGGCCCACGAAGACCAGCTTACCGGCCTCCCCAACCGGCGCCGGACAGAGCAGGTGCTGGAGGAGGAGCTCAACCGGGCCCACCGCAGCGGTCAGCCGCTGTCACTGCTCGCGCTGGACCTTGATCATTTCAAGTCCGTCAATGATCACTACGGGCATGAGATGGGTGACCAGGTTCTGGTTCAGTTGGGTGTCATCCTGGACGAACGCCTGCGTTCAACCGACACCCTGGGCCGCTGGGGCGGTGAGGAATTCTTTGTGATCCTGCCGGATACCGATCTGGAGGGTGCACAACAGGTGGCGGAAACCCTGCGCCAGACCACCGAGACCAGCATCCATGCCGGTGATACCCCGGTAACAGTGAGCATCGGCGTTACCCAGTACGACCACAGCCAGACTCTCAGAGCCTTTATCCAGCATGCGGACGGGCTGTTGTACCGCGCCAAACACTCCGGCCGTAATCAGGTAGCGCTGATCTCCTCCCAGGCGGCTTTCAGGTAGACGCACATTGACCAGAGCGTGAGCGCTGCTGCTATCGCCAGCATCGCAAGCCCGGCCATGGCAACAGGCTCACCGGGCGGATAGGCCAGCAGCATCACAATGGCAACCATCTGAAAGCCCGTCTTGACCTTGCCGACGAGCGAGACGGCCACACTGGCGCGCTTGCCCATTTCCGCCATCCATTCGCGCAATGCCGAGATGACGATCTCACGGCCTATGATCACAATGCCGGGGATGGTCAGGAACAGGGAGCCGTAATCGTGGATCAGCACCGCCAGCGCCCCGGCCACCATGAGCTTGTCCGCCACCGGGTCCAGAAAGGCACCCAGCGGTGTTGACTGGTCCCAGCGCCGGGCCAGGAAACCATCCAGCCAGTCGGTTACCGCCGCCACCGCGAAAATGACGGCGCTCGCCATGTAGGCCCACTGGAACGGCATGAAGAAGACCAGCAGGAACAGCGGGATCATGGCGATCCGCGAAAAGGTGAGGATGTTGGGTAGATTCATGCGCTACTCGTTGTGCAGTGCTGAGTGAATGGATTCGGCCAGGGTCTCACTGATCCCCCGAACCTTGGCAATCTCACCAACGCTGGCCTTACGCAGCTCCTGCAGGCCACCGAAGTAGTTTATCAGGTCCCGGCGCCGGCGCGGCCCCACGCCTGGGATTCCCTCCAGGGTGGAGCTGCTGCGCTTCTTGTCACGTCGCTGCCGGTGGCCGGTAATCGCGAACCGGTGAGCCTCGTCCCGAATGTGCTGGATCAGGTGCAGCGCCGGCGAGTCCGGTGGTACCCGGAAACGGTTCTCGGTCAACGCCTCGATCAACTCTTCCATACCGGCGCGGCGCGCCTCGCCCTTGGCCACGCCGATCAGGGTAATGTCGTCAATTCCCAGTTCATCAAAGACCGTGCGCGCCACATTGAGCTGGCCGAGACCCCCGTCGATGAACACCAGGTCCGGGCGCTTGCCGTCGCCCGCCTTGATGCGGCGATAGCGGCGGCGCAGAACCTGCCCCATGGCCGCATAGTCATCCCCGGCCGTTTCGCCTTCAATATTATAGAGCCGGTAGTCACTCTTCAGGGGTCCATTCTCGTCAAAAACCACGCAGGATGCGACCGTGTTCTCGCCCTGGCTGTGGCTGATGTCGAAGCATTCCATGCGGGCCGGGATCTCGTCCATTTCCAGCAGCTCCCGCAGCGCCAGCAGCCGCCGGTAGACGGTCTCCTTGTTCGATAGATGGCTGCGCAGGGTCTCCTCGGCGTTGGTGCGGGCCATCTGCAGCCATCGCCGGCGCTCATCGCGCACCCGATGGCGCACACGGGTATCCCGGCCGGCCTGGTTGGACAGCGCCTGATCCAGCACTTCCCGGTCCGGAATCTCCTCCGCCACGATGATCTCGCGGGGAATCTCCCTTGGGTTGTCTTCCCCCAGATAGAACTGGCCAATGAAAGCGGTGATGAGCTCGCTCTCCTCCTGGTCCATGGACAGCCGGGGGAAGAAATGCTGGGTGCCAACGATCCGGCCACCGCGCACGGACAGCACCACCACACAGACCACGCCCGCCTCCTGGCTGAGGCCGATCACGTCCAGCTCCGCGCTGCCGCCCTCGATGGCCTGCTGCTCCTGCACGTGGCGCAGGTAATTGATCTGGTCCCGGAACTGGGCCGCCCTTTCAAAATCGAGGCTGGTCGACGCCTGCTCCATGGCGTCCATCAGCTCCTGGATGATCTCCGGGTTCTTACCCTGCAGGAAGAGCCGGGCACGGCGGACATCCTGCTGGTAGTCCTCTGGGGAAATCATGCCCACACAGGGCGCGGTACAGCGGTTGATCTGGTACTGCAGGCAGGGGCGTGTGCGGTTACGGAAGTAGCTTTCGCTGCAGTTGCGGATGCGAAACACCTTCTGGAGGATGTTCAGGCTCTCCCGGACCGCCCCGCCGGACGGAAAGGGACCGAAAAAGGTCCCTTTATCCCGCTTGCTCTTGCCACGCCGGAAGGTGAGCGACGGATAGTCGCTGTGATTCGAGAGGTAGATGTAGGGATAGGACTTGTCGTCGCGCAGCAGGATATTGTACGGCGGGCGCTGCGATTTGATGAGGTTCTGCTCCAGCAGCAGCGCCTCGGTTTCACTGGCGGTGACCGTGACCTGGATGTCAGCGATCCGGCTGACCAGTGACTGGGTCTTGATCGCCTGCCCCTGCTTGCGGAAGTAGCTGGCCAGGCGCTTGCGCAGGTTGGAGGCCTTGCCCACGTAGAGAATGTCGCCATTGGCGTCGTACATCTGGTAGACGCCGGGCTTTTCGGTTACCTGCTTGAGAAAAGCAGCGGAATCAAAAGCTTCAGCGGTTTCAGACTTCATCGGCATCCAGCAGGCCGTATTTCACCGCCTTCAGGGTCAGCTCCACGTCACTGTCGATACCGAGCTTCTCGAAGATCCGGTAGCGGTAGGTGTTCACAGTCTTGGGGCTCACACAGAGTTTGTCCGAGATGACCTGTACCTTCTGGCCCTGCACGATCATGGTGGCGATCTGGAGCTCACGCTCCGAGAGTTCGTCGAAGGCGCTGAACTCCTCCGAGCCCCCGTTGACCCGGCCCAGCGCCATCTTCTGGGCGATCTCCGGGCTGATGTAACGCTGACCAAGCGAGGCACGGCGCACCGCCTGCAGCATCTCCTGAAGATCCGCGCCCTTGGTGATATAGGCATGGGCGCCGCCCTGCATCACCCGCGTCGGGTAGGGATCGTCGGCACAGGCGGTCACGGCAATCACCCGCACGTCGTCATTGATCCGGTGAATCTGCCGCATGGCTTCCAGTCCACCAATGCCGGGCATCCGAAGGTCCATCAGAACCACGTCCGGTGGGTCCTGCCGGACCTGGTCCACGGCTGCTTCACCGGAGTCGGCCTCACCCATGATCTCGATTTCTTCATCGTCCGCCAGCATCCGTGTTATGCCGGTACGCACGAGCTCATGATCATCCACAACCAGAATCCGGATCACGCTGTTTCCTCCCGCTGACTGGATTCAGTCGTTCATCGCGCCACGGATCCGGTCACGATAGGGCCGGACGGCCTCAATGTCCTCCTCGGGCGCATCGGCCATCGCCTTCATCCCTGCCATGGCCTGCTCCATCTGCTGGCGCATGCGCTTGCGCTGCTGCTCGGAGATATTGGGGTTGTTCTCCATCTGCTCCATCATGGCGCCCATTTCCGCCTGCATGTCGCCACGATTGTGCTTTTTCAGCTCCATTGCCGCCATGGCGCGCATAATGCGGTCGCCTGTATCCGCCCAGTCCTCGGGACGCTGGAACCCATGATCGGAGACCGCGGCCGCGAACTCATCGTGCATCTCATGGTCACGCATCTTCTCCACCATCATGCGCATGGGCCGGAATTCGCCCTCGCGCATGGCCTGTTCCTGGATCTCCTGGCCCATGTCCCCGAACATGTCCGTGTTCTCAACCTGCTCGCCCAGGCTTTCCAGATCCTCGAGGCTTGCAAGAAAGCGCTCAATCCGATCATCAGAAAGTGGCTGCGCCATTGCCGGCAGAGCCACCAGAAGCAGCACAAGTGCTGCGCAGAAAGTGTTCAGAGCCCTGATCATCATCCGTTTCTCCCAAAAGGATCCGTGGTGCTGAATTGTGAAACCTAAACCGGAAGACGGCAACAGCACCTGGCAGGATTGTTGGTCACACCCGCCGGCCATAGCGCATCACGGGCAGCCGCCGCGTGTCAGGCCAACCGTTCCGGCGATATCTCCGCTGTGGAGGAACAGCCCGCAAGCCCCATGGTCAACTCAAAATCCGTTTTCAGGTTGCGCAGGACCTCACGCACACCCTCTTCGCCATTGAGCGCCAGCCCGTAGACCCAGGGGCGCCCCAGCCCCACGGCCGTAGCGCCCAGCGCCAGTGCCTTGAATACGTCCGCCCCGCCACGGATGCCGCTGTCCAGGATGACCGGCACACGGCCCTGCACCGCCTCCACCACGCGCGGCAGCATTTCGAAGCTTGAGACGGCGCCGTCCACCTGACGCCCCCCGTGGTTCGATACGATGACCCCATCCATGCCGTAATCCACTGCCATACGGGCATCTTCAGGGTGCAGGATGCCCTTGAGCAGGATGGGAAGACGGGTATGCTCGCGCAGCATGGCGAGATCCTCCCAGGTCAGCGAGGGCCTTGAGTAGGTGTTGATGAACTCCTGGACCGCCGCCCTCGCCTTGCCGGAGCGAAGTCCCTCCAGAGTACTTCCGGGCCAGGACTGGGCCACGTCCCGGAGGACTTTCAGCGTTTCCATGGTCACTCTGGGCTTGGGCGCAGCGTCACCACCCTCCTGGATCGCCTGTTCGAGGCGCCTCAGGAAGACCGGGTCACTGGTGTACTGGGCAATGCCCTTGCCGCGCAGAAATGGCAGGTAGGCCAGGTCCAGGTCACGGGTGCGCCAGCCCAGCATGGTGGTGTCCAGGGTCACCACAATGGCCTCACACCCTGCTTCCTCGGCCCGGCTCACCAGACTTTTCACAAGGTCGTCGGACTTGCTCCAGTAGAGCTGGAACCAGCGCGGGCCGTCGCCCATGGCGCCGGCAACATGCTCCATGGGCTGGGAAGCCTGGTTCGAGAAGATCATGGGCACGCCTTCCGAGGCCGCGGCCCGGCCCACAAGCTCATCCCCCTTCGGATCAACCATTTCCATCACACCGATGGGGCTCAGGAGGAAGGGACTGGGCAGGCGCCTTCCAAAGAGCGTTACGCTGGTATCACGCTCGGAGACATCGTTGAGCATGCGCGGCAGGATGCGACGCTGGCCGAATGCTTCACGGTTGCTGTCCATGGTGTGCTCATGCCCGGCGCCACCCGCGATGTAGGCAAACGCCTCCGGCGCAAGCGCCCGCTCGGCGCGCACCTCAAGCTCATCGTAATCCACGGGGACCGTCGGGCGGTCACCACTGAGTCCATTGAGATAGATCTCACGCTGGCGATCCAGGGTCGGACTGACCGTTTCCTTGTTCTTGTCATTCATATAAGGGCTGCTCAGCTGGTATGGTTTCGCGGTAAACCTTCAAAATACCACCTGACCAGCCACCTGCAAGAGGCCCCGTTTTGCTGGAATCCACTGTCGGCTTTCTGAATACCATCTTCTGGAACTACATCCTCGTATACGGGCTGCTGGGCGTGGGCGTGTTTTTCACGATCCGCCTTGGCTTCCTGCAGTTCGTCAACTTCGGTGAGATGATCCGCGCCATCCGCGGCTCCCGCCAGAGCGACAAGTCCGGCATATCGCCCTTCCAGGCCGTCTGTACGAGTCTTGCCTCGCGCGTGGGCACAGGCAACCTGGCCGGTGTCGCGGTGGCGCTCTACCTGGGCGGTGCCGGCGCTATTTTCTGGATGTGGATGGTGGCGCTGGTCGGCATGGCCACAGGCTACGCCGAGAGCACCCTCGCCCAGCTTTACAAGGTTCGGGATGAGCAGGGCCAGTACCGCGGTGGCCCAGCGTTCTACATGGCCCGTGGTCTGAACGCCCCCTGGGCCGGAGTGATCTTCGCGCTCTGCCTGATCCTGTCCTTCGGGCTGGTGTTCAATGCCGTGCAGTCCAATGCCATCGCCACGGCGGTTGAGGGTGCCTTCGGGATCAACCAGGGTCTGGTCGGCATCATTGTCGCTGCAGTCGCCGGCCTGGTGATCTTCGGCGGGCTGCGCTCAATCGCCCGCTTCGCCGAGCTGATCGTGCCCATTATGGCCGGCCTCTACGTTCTCCTGGCCATAGGGATCATGATCATGAACATCTCCGAGGTGCCCGGCATCCTGGCGGGCATCGTCCAGAACGCCTTCGGCTTCGGCGAAGCTGCCGGCGGCGCGGCCGGCTCCATCACCGCCGCCATGCTCAACGGCATCAAGCGTGGCCTGTTCTCCAATGAAGCCGGCATGGGCTCAGCGCCGAACATTGCCGCCACCGCCACACCGGTTCCTCACCACCCCTCGTCCCAGGGGCTGATCCAGGGTTTTGCGGTCTTTGTGGACACAATCGTGATCTGCACCGCCACCGCGGTCATGATCCTGCTTTCGGGGGTTATGGAAGGCGGTGCTGATGTCACCGGGGCGGAGCTCACCCAGGTTGCCATGGAGAGTCATCTCGGTGATCTGGGCGGTGAATTCATCGCCATCGCCATCATGTTCTTCGCATTCACCTCGATTGTCGCCAACTACTCCTACGCCGAGAACGCGCTGGTGTACCTGGGCGCCCAGTCACGCGCCTGGCTCTACGCCCTGCGCGGTGCAGCACTGGCGATGGTGATCTGGGGTGGCTACCAGGCGGTGATCACTGTATTCAACACAGCGGACGCCTCCATGGGCCTGATGGCCACGGTGAACCTCATCGCCATCGTCTTCCTCTCGGGCACCGTGGTGAAGCTGACCAGGGACTATCTCGCCCAGCGGAAGCAGGGGCGGATACCCCACTTCCAGCTCAGTGACTATCCGGAACTCCAGGATCGTGTGGACGGGGAAATCTGGAAGTAATCAGGAGGCCAGCGCCTGCCACAGCAGGCGCAGTGCCAGCAGCGTCAGGATGATGCTGAACAGTCGCTGGAACGTATGATCGCCCATGCGGTGAACCAGGTGCAGCCCCAGCCGGGTACCCACGAGGCCGCAGGCGATCATTCCGCCCACCCAGGGTAACCATTCGGGAAAGTGGAAACCGGCCAAACCGAACACCAGCGCCTTGGGGAGGTGCTGCATCGTCATGGCGCCGGAGAAGGTCGCAATGGTGCGGAAACGGTCCTCATGGAGCTGCTTGATGAACGCAGCCACAAGCGGACCTGTGGCACCAACGAACAGCGTGATGAAACTGGTGACCGTGGATGCCAGCAGTATGCCCGTGCGCCCGAGGGCGGCAGCGGGCAGTGACGGCCCCCAGCACAGGAACAGGATGAACCCTGCGATGGTTACCTGCCATAGCTGCTCCGGCAGGCGCACCAGCACCAGGGCGCCAGCGAGCATGCCGAGGATGACACCGGGGGCGAAGGCGGCCAGAGCCCCCCAATCCGCCCGGCGCCATGTCATGGCGAAGCGCCCGGTATTGGAGCCGAGCTGAACCAGTCCATGCACCGGTATGATTGCCACCGGTGGCAACCACAGGGCCATCAGGGCAAGCAGCAGCACACCACCGCCGGCCCCCAGGGCCGCTGTGATCATCGAGGTCACCAGGGAGGCGGCCAGCAGCAGACCCGCGGTCAGCGGATCCAGCGCTGCCGGCAGAAAAACGTCGATCATGCCCGTCCGTCAGGCGCCAAGACCGTCCAGTGCTTCGGCGAGCCAGTCAACCGTGCGATCGATGTTACGCAGCTTATCCAGCCCGAACAGGCCGATCCGGAAGGTCTTGTAATCCTCGGGCTCATCACAGGCCAGCGGCACACCGGCTGCTGTCTGCAGGCCCTGCTCGATAAAACCGCTGCCTTTATGCAGGTCATCACGCTGCGTATAGAGCACCACAACACCCGGCGCCTCGAACCCCTCGGCGGCAACACTCACGAACCCGCGCTCGGCGAAAAGTGCCCGGACGCGGCGTCCCAGTTCTTCCTGGCGTTCGCGCGTGACATCCAGACCGTCGTTGACGGTTTCGTTCATAGCGTCCCGGAAATCCTTGAGCGCATCCGTGGGCATGGTGGCGTGATAGGCGTGGCCACCGCCCTCATACGCCTGCATGATCTGGTGCCATTTCTTCAGGTCACAGGCGAAGCTGCTGCTGGTGGTCGCCTCAAGGCGCTCCAGGCCTTTATCACTGAGCATGACCAGGGCCGCACAGGGCGAGGCACTCCACCCCTTCTGGGGCGCACTGATGAGCACATCCACGCCGATGGCCTGCATATCCACCCAGAGCGCACCGGAGGCCACGCAGTCCAGCACGAAGATTGCGCCAACCTCATGCGCCGCGCCCGCAACCTGCTTCAGGTAATCCTCGGGCAGGCGCATGCCGGCGGCTGTCTCCACGTGAGGAGCGAACACCACCTCGGGTTTCTTTTCACGGATGGAGGCAACCACTTCCTCCAGGGGCGCCGGACGGAACGGAACCTGACTGCCCGGCTCCAGCTGACGGGCCTTGTGGACGGTCGTTTCCGAGGCAATACGCCCCGCGTCCAGAATCTGGCTCCAACGGTAGCTGAACCAGCCGTTGCGCACGACCAGGCAGCGCGCATCGTTGGCGAACTGGCGTGCCACCGCCTCCATGCCGTAGCTCCCGCCACCGGGCACCACGATGGTGGCACTGGCGTTGTAGACGCTTTTCAGAGTACCTGAAATGTCATTCATAACCCCCTGAAATTCCTTACTCATATGATTCAGGGAACGGTCGTTGAACACAACGGAATATTCCAGAAGCCCTTCGGGATCAACGATCGGGATCTGCTTTGACATGGTTCAGACACTCCTCAGTCCAGTTTGGAAAGGGCCTATTTCTAACATCTTCCGGCATCGGCCTCCACCAATCGCGGCCAATGGCCGCTCCCACAGGGACAGACTCCGGCTTTTACGAAAGGGTCGGAGCCGTTAGAATGCGCGCTGTCCGCTGCGGAGAGGTGGCAGAGTGGACGATTGCACCGGTCTCGAAAACCGGCGACCGTGTAAGCGGTCCGAGGGTTCGAATCCCTCCCTCTCCGCCATTACCAGAGCCCACCTTGGGTGGGCTCTGGTAATGGCTTAGCGGGCGGACGAGACCCCTCATGGGTTCGACCGAAGCCTGCCTCCCGGCAGGCTGAGGAACACCTTCGCACCGCGAAGGTGGCCCCGAAGGGGTGAGGCCCGCAGGGCCCATAATCCCTCCCTCGGTCAGCCCCAACCACGCCAGCTCCCCAGGTTCTATCGGTTCCTTTCGTGAACCAACCCCCAACACCAGCTACCCTTTGGAGCATGTAGTCCGTTACCCGCCAAAGGCCCTGACACTCATGCTCCACTCCCTGCTCACCCGCACCCCACTCGCGGTCATCGTCATCGCCCAACTGTTCGGCACTTCCCTCTGGTTCAGCGTCAACAGCGTCGCGCCCGCACTGGCGGGGGCCGTGGGCCTCAGTGAAAGCGAACTCGGAATCCTGACCATGGCCGTTCAGGCCGGTTTTGTGACGGGCACCCTGATCATCGCAATCAGCGGCCTCGCGGACCGCATCCGGGCCAGCCGGCTCTTTGCCATCGCCGGGGTTACGGGGGCCCTTATCAACGCCGCCTTTATCCTGGTTGCCGCAGACCTCTACCTGGCGACGGCGGCACGTTTCATCACGGGGCTGTGCCTCGCCGGTATCTATCCCATGGGCATGAAGCTGGTGGTCAGTTGGACACCCCGCTATGCCGGTGCGGCCCTGGGGTGGCTTGTGGGCATGCTGACACTGGGTACCGCCCTTCCCCATCTGCTCCGGGGTGCGACCTTTGAACTCCCCTGGCAATGGCCCCTGCTTCTGGCTTCCGCGCTGGCCATGGTGGCCGCAGCCCTGATCCACAGTCTTGGAGATGGCCCGCATCTGCCCGCCGCGTCCCCTGGCATCCGCCCTGGTGCTGGCGTAAAAGCCTTCGTCCAGCGCAATTTCCGGGCCTCGGCTTTCGGTTACTTCGGTCACTGCTGGGAACTCTACGCCTTCTGGACCCTGACGCCGTTCCTCGTAAGCAGGGAACTCGAGCGCCTCGGTTCCGACCCGGCGCTCACGCCCTGGGTCGCGTTCCTGATCATCGGGCTCGGATTACCGGGCTGCGTCCAGGGTGGCCGCATGAGCCGATGGCTGGAAAGTTTCAACGTAGCGCGGGGGGCGTTAGCGGTATCCGGCGCCCTCTGCCTGGTCTATCCGCTTCTCGGCGCCGCGCCCCCACTGCTTCTTCTGGCGCTGCTGGCCGTCTGGGGCACCACGGTGATCGCTGACTCACCGCAGTTCTCAGCGCTGGCCTCGGCAACCGCGCCCAGGGAAAACGTCGGCGCAGCGCTGGCGATCATGAACGCCGTTGGTTTCGCGGTCACGATCCCCGCCATCGCGCTCACCACCAGCCTCTGGGCAAGCCAGTCCCTGCATGTACTGTGGTGGCTGCTGCCCGGGCCGGTACTCGGACTGCTGACCCTGCATCGCATGAACCGTAGGGAACTCCACGAAATCTAGATTCTGCCCTACCCCTGACGATTACTCAGTCGCCGTGCCATCCACCAGCCAGCCGCCATGGCAGCCACGAACGCCGCCAAAGGCCCGGTCAGGCCGCTGATCGACGCAACCGCTGGCCCGGGGCAGTAGCCGGAGAGCCCCCACCCAATACCAAAGAGGGCAGCGCCGCCCAGCAGCCGCGCGTCCAGGTCCTGACGGGTCGGAATGAAGAAGTGCGGTTCCAGTCTGGGTGCGCCCATCCGCCAGACCAGGCGATAGCCAATGAAGCTGGTCACCACGGCACCCCCCATGACACCGATCAGCGTCGGATCCCAGGCACCGGCAACATCCAGAAAGCCGAGAACGCGCTGGGGATCGGTCATACCACCAACAGCAAGCCCGAGACCGAACAGAAGCCCCGCGACAAGACCCGCCAGTACCTTCATGCGCCACCTCCAAGCAGGTGCCTTACAACGAACACTGTTGCCATGCCGCAGGCCAGGAACACCAGGGTCGCCATGATCGAGCGGGTGGAAAGGCGTGCCATGCCACAGACACCATGACCACTGGTACAGCCCGCACCAAGCCCCGTGCCCAGGCCCACAAGCAGCCCGGCCACGACCATAACGGGCACGCTGGCCATCGGCGCACCGATCGCCCCTTCAGCTACGCCCGCCACGTTGCCCCACTGGGGAGCGAGCTGGGTAAGCATGAACGGCCCAAGAACCAGCCCCAGCACAAAGGCACCCTTCCAGATGCGTTCACTGTTTACGGGCTCGTAGAGCATTCCGGAAACGATGCCACTGATCCCGGCGATCCGGCCCATCATCCCCATGAGAAAAACGGCGGAGGCGCCGATGAGAACGCCTCCGGCGACACCATTGAGAAGACTTGCTGTGTCCATCAAGAGTACCCCGTCGGTTTCTATGACTTTTTATATTAGATTATAATAATATAAAAGAGCCCGATACGGGAAGGCTCTTGCCTGGATAGCCTCTCGCCATTGCAGGGAGACCAGCTGGTGTGGATGATTCAGGCATATTCCATCACAAACCCCGGTTACATGGATCTCGACACCCCGGAAGCCATCCACCAGTTTGTTCACGCGTTCTATGGGCGCCTGCTTAAGGACCCCGTCATGGCACCCGTCTTCCTGGAAACCGCGGGCATCGATCTGGATCATCACCTGCCGACCATCGAAGCCTACTGGCGCAAGATGCTGCTGGGCGAGCGCCGGGCGTACACGCGGAACATGGTTGCCAAACATGAGGCTGTTCACGCGAAGCAGCCGCTGGAACCCGAACACTTCGAGTGCTGGGGCGCTCACTTCCATGCAACCCTGAATGAGCGCTTCGACGGACCCTATGCGGATCGGGCACACCGGATTGCCGACCGGATCCTCTCCAACCTCAGGGCCTGGCTTCTGGAACCTCAGGAAGCGTAGAGCCGGGCCGCCTCCTCCGTGACCATGGCGTGGCGCCGTGCGAGCGCTTGACGATCGTCGTCATAGCCGCCAGCGATCACGGTCGCCACTGGGATCCCGCGCTGTTTCAGGGTTTCCAGTACCAACGCCTCCCGCTGGCGGATGCCTTCAAGGCTGACACCCAGGCGCCCCAACGGGTCGCCGGCATAGATATCCACCCCTGCGGCGTACAGCACCAGGTCGGGCTGCCACCGATCCAGCTGCGCGTGAAGGCAGTTGGATACCTCGTTCAGGTAGTCATCGTCCTCCAGTCCGTCCGGCAAAGCTACATCCACGTCGCTCAGGGCCTTGGTGAAGGGGAAGTTGCGGCCACAGTGGATGGAACAGGTGATGGCTCGGGGCTCATCCGCCAACAGGCGGGCAGTGCCATCGCCCTGATGCACATCGCAATCAAAGATCAGGATCCGTTCCAGCCGATTCCGTTCAAGCAGTACATGGGATGTTACAGCCAGGTCATTGATAATGCAGAACCCAGCTGCGACGTCGTACTGGGCATGATGGGTCCCCCCTGCCTGATGGCAGGCGACGCCGTAATGCAGTGCCAGCTGCGCTGCCAGGACCGTGCCCGCCGGTGAGGTAACGGTTCGCCGCACCAGCCCTTCGCTCCAGGGCAGGTTCACACGCTTGAGTTCCCGGGGAGTCAGGCCATTGTTACGGAACCGTTCGATGTAATCCGGACTGTGCACCGCATGCAGCCACTCCTGCCGGCACCGCCCCGGCCGGAAACGGTTCCCGGAGCAGGCGATCCCGGCTTCATTGAGGTGGTCCATGAGCAGGCCGAACTTGCTCATGGGAAACCGATGCGAGCCCGGGAAGGGGAAGCTGTAGCATGGGTGGTGGATGATCGGAATCAAAGGACGACCTTTCAAATCGGGACCGTCTAACTGTATAAGGGGACCGGTATCCTGCCAACCTGAAAGAGGATCGGACGTGAGCCGACGGCTGAATTACCGGCATCTGCACCATTTCTGGGTCGTGGCCCGGGAGGGCTCGGTCGCACGCGCCGCCGAAGCGCTGGATCTCGCACCCCAGACACTCAGCAGTCAGATCAGCACGTTCGAGGCGGACCTTGGAACCCGCCTGTTTGAACGCCGGGGCCGCCGTCTGGTCATGACGGACACCGGGCACAGGGTCTTCCAGTATGCTGACCCGATGTTCCGCACTGCGGAGGAACTGGAGGCATGGCTGGACGACGCGCAGGCGGCACCGGCCCGTAAGCTGCGGGTTGGCATTGTGGCCTCAATCCACAAGCTGTTTGCATACCGGGTTATCGCACCAGCGCTGGAAACCACCACACCCGTCACGCTCAGGTGCCGCACCGGAACCCCGGAGGACCTCACCAGCGCTCTCGCACGCCACGAGTTGGACGTGGTGATCACCGACAGACCGCCGGCGGGCGACGAGGATTTCCGGTGGTACCTGAACCCCCTGAGCCAGTCCGCCATCAGCCTGTTTGCGGAACCGGCGCTGGCGCAGAGTCTGGCCCCCGGATTCCCCAACAGCCTGGAGGGTTTTCCCTTCCTTGCCAGTGCCCTGGAAGCGCCCTATTACCAGCAGCTGATGCAGTGGTTCCGGGACCAGGGAATCCGTGTCCATGAGGCCGCTGAGATTGATGACAGCGCGCTGATCAAGGTGTTCGGCCGTGCGGGGCTTGGGGTGTTCGCGGCACCAACGGTGATCCGTGAGGAAGTCTGTCGCCAGTACCAGGTCGAGGAGATTGCCAGCATTGAAGCAGTCCGCGATCAGATCTACGCCCTCTATGGCGTGGAGGGAATGCGTCATCCCGGGATACAGGCAATCTGCTCCGAAAGCTGACTATCAGATTTTTTCGTCTCCGAAACTCATAAAACCTTATTTATTCGATTCGTTGAGGCACGGATACTGTGGCTGTCATCAACAGAGGAGACCGGCCATGAAAACCATCCTCAAGTACCGCCTCGACGCCTCAGGCAACGATACCTCTCTGACACTGACCGATGGCTTCCGGGTTGTGCGTACCGAGTACATCCCCGCCGAGAAGCGGGTTCACCTGTGGGTGGAGGTCCCATTGAAGGCGGGAACACCCGAGACGAGGGTGGACTTCCGGGTCATCGCCTCGGGGCACCCCATCGGGGATGACTTCGGATACGTCGGCACCGCACTGGACACCCATGCCCCTGAGGCCTACCACGTGTTCAACCGTGTCGCGGAACAGGTCGCCCAGTCTTCCGGGGGTGAGCGTCTGGTGAGAGTTGCCTGAAAGGATCTGCGGGCCGCCCGGCGCGGCCCTCAGAACCAGCCGCCATCGTCGCGGTTGGCCTCGAACTCAAACTGCAGCCGAACTTCATCCCCTACCAGGTCATCCGCAACCCCATAGGTCATCCCCCAGTCACTGCGCTCAATCACAGCGTGTGCTGACAGCCCCAGCGTATAGTCACCGTGTCCGATGGGGTACTCTGCGGCCTTGTTCAGCACCACATCCAGCGTGACCGGGTTGGTCTCGCCCAGCATCGACAGATCCCCGGTCAGTTTCCCGGTGGATTCCCCGGTCATCTCAAAATCCGTAACCTCAAAGCGGATCTCCGGGTACTCGGAAACATTCAGGAAGTCTTCGCCCCGCAGGTGCTCGTCCCGTTCCTCATGATTGGTAAACACGCTGTTCGCCTGGAAGACGACTTCGCCATCGCTGACAGTCTGTGTCTCCGGGTCATAGACAAACTGCCCCTCCACATCGCGGAACATCCCGATCACCCGGGCATAGCCGATGTGCATGACCTTGAAGGTCATGGTGAAGTGTTCATCATCGATGGTGTATTGTTGAGGTTCCGCAACCGCATTGCCACCGGTCACAAGTCCCACTGTAAGGATGCCCGCAACAAGTGCGTTACGTTTCAGCGCCATGCCTTTGCGTTTCATGCTGTCCTCCCGCCCGGTAGAGCCAGGCCAGATCCACGGTGAATGAGTACGCCAGCAGCATCAGTGCTGGCGCCAGTATCCAGACCGCAAGCCAGGACGGCGTGATCGGCACCAGGACGATCACCAGGCTGGCAATCTGCCATACACAGATGGTCTTACGCCGGAAGCTTTCGGGCAAGGGGCAATTGACCCAGGGCCAGATCCAGCCGGCGGCCACAAAGAGGTAGCGCATCAGCCCCAGCAGCAGAACCCAGGGCCCGGTGATGCCGCCCCCCCAGACCGCCAGGCTGAGCGTCAGTATCAGCGCTGCGTCCACTTCCATGTCAAAACGTGCCCCGAAATCCGTACTCACCTTGAAACGGCGCGCCAGGTAGCCGTCGAGGCCATCCAGAATGAGGACTGCCAGCGCCAGCATAACCCAGGCCCACTGGGCGTGGGCCGGCAGCTGCGGTTCAAGCAGAATGCCGGCGAGAATGACCACACCCAGCGCACGGTAGAAAGTCACCCTGTTGGCGGGACCGATCCCCTGCTGCCCTGGGACGCCCGTCACGACCACCCAGGCAAGCAGGGCATACCCCGACAATGGCAGGGCGAGAGAAACCAGCGAAATGCCTATCCACCACCAGATCCCGCCCGTAACCACAGTGAATGGCAACGCCGTCAACAGCAGTTCCCGACTGGCACCGGTTCGATCCGGAATTTTCTCACTGACCATTTCTTCCCCTTTGTCGTGACCCCCGGCAGGGTCAATAATGGTCCCGAACCAATCCCAAGGCGCCCATCATGACCGCTGATTACACCCCAAGAGTACGCGCATTCTGGATCACTGGCCCAGCCCATGGGGAGATCCAGCCCACCAACCCGGACCTGGACGCCCCTGACAGCGAACCAACGGTGGAGATCGCCACTCTGTACACCGGCATCAGCCGTGGCACGGAGTCGCTGGTATTCAATGGCCGCATTCCCCGCTCCGAGCATGGACGCATGCGGGCCCCCTTCCAGGCGGGTGATTTCCCTTGGCCCGTACGCCATGGCTACAGCAACGTTGGCCGTGTGGTTCAGGGGCCCGCCGAACTGCAGGGCCGTACTGTCTTCAGCCTGTTCCCCCACCAGACGCGGTTCCGGGTACCCGCTTCCGCGGTTGTACCGGTACCCGACAATGTGCCGGCAGAGCGCGCCATCCTTGCTGCCAACATGGAAACAGCCATCAACGGTGTCTGGGACGCACAGGCCGCGGTTGGGGAGCGCATCGCGGTGGTTGGCTGTGGTGTTGTGGGGGCCCTCATGGCCTGGCTCTGCCAGCGCCTGCCGGGTGCACGGGTAACAGCCGTGGATACAGAACCTGCCCGCCACGGCATCCTCTCGGAACTGGGCGTACGCTTTGATCCGGATCTCCAGAGTGATGACCATGACCTGGTGATCCATGCCAGCGGCAATCCGGCAGGCCTCGACCACGCCATCGCCCTTGCGGGCACCGAGGGCCGGATCGTCGAGATGAGCTGGTACGGCGACCAGCCGGTCAGTGTCCCGCTGGGGGGCGCCTTCCATTCCCGCCGCCTGACTCTCAGGGCCAGCCAGGTTGGCCGCGTCAGCCCGGAACGCCGCCCCGTGTGGACCCACCGGGACCGCCTGGAACTGGCGCTGTCGCTGCTCGCAAGTCCGGAGCTGGACGTACTCATTGATGGTGAAAGCGACTTCGAGGCGCTGCCCGAGACCATGACGGCGCTCTGCCGCGACGACAGCACCGCCCTGTGCCACCGGGTGCGCTACCCGGAAAACCACTGACCCCGAGGATGCCATGTACCGACTGACCGTCCGACAGCACATGATGATCGCCCACAGTTTCACTGGTGAAGCCTTCGGCCCTGCCCAGGCCCTGCACGGGGCAACCTACGTGGTGGATGCCACCTTTGAGCGGCCGCGGCTCGATGACAATGATCTGGTTGTGGACATTGGCCTGGCAACCCAGGTGCTCGGCGAGGTGCTGGGTGAGTTCAATATGTGCAATCTGGACGACCACCCGGATCTCAAGGGCCGCAACACCACCACCGAATTCATGGCGGGCATGGTGTTCCAGCGAATGGCCGACGCCATAAAGGCCGGCCGCCTGGGTGAGTCCGCCCACGGCATCAGTGGCCTGGCGATCACCCTCAGCGAATCCCACATCGCCTGGGCCAGCTACCGTGGCGAACTCTGAGCACGCACTGACTTTCATCGTGCCGGGGGATCCCGGCCTGCGTACCGGCGGCTACGGCTATGTGCGGGAACTAGCGGGTGCACTGGAGGCCCGCGGCTGGTCCGTGCGGATCGAGGGCCTCTCCGGCCGGTTCCCGATAGCCGACGACAGAGCCCGCAAGGCCATGGAGCAGTGCCTTCAGCGCCTGCCCGAAGGGGGTAGCGTGGTGATTGACGGACTCGCGCTCGGTGGTCTGCCGGAAACGATAGCCCGCCACGCGCAGCGGCTCCGCCTTACGGCGCTCATCCATCACCCCCTGGCCCTGGAGACAGGGCTGCCGGATGAGAGCCGGGCCCACCTGTTCGACAGCGAGCGGCGCGCACTTGCAAGCATGGCCTCCGTCGTCACCACGAGCCAGAGCACGGCCCGCGAACTGGCAGCCTACGGTGTCCAGGAAACCAGCGTGACGGTCGCGCCCCCAGGCGTTGCCATGGCGCAGTTGCCGGAGCCCTGCAAGCCCCGCAACCGGGGGACCACGCTTGAACTGCTCTGCGTTGCCCACCTGGCACCGCGCAAGGGGCAGGACATTCTTGCTGCCGCCCTTGCCCCATTTGCAGGCGAAAACTGGCACCTGACCCTGGCGGGAAGCACCACACGGAACCCCGACTTCACTGCCCGCCTTCATGGGATGCTGGCCCAGTACGGGCTCACGGATCAGGTCACACTCACCGGGGAGCTGGAGGGCGAGCCCCTGACCCGCCTATGGCAACACGCCCACGGTTTCATACTGCCCGCGCGTTACGAAGGTTATGGCATGGTGATCGATGAAGCGCTCGCGGCCGGGCTTCCAGTGTTGAGTTCTGATGGCGGCGCCCTTGCCGAAACCGCCAATCGCCCCGGCATACGCCTGCATCCAGCCGGCGATCATATGGCACTAAGGGACCATATCCACGCGTGGCTTAACCACCCTGACCAGCTTCACAGCCAGGCCCGTGCAGCCTGTGGGTCAGCCCGCAGTCTCCGGAGCTGGTCCATGACTGCCCGGGAATTCGAGGGCGCCCTGAAAACCAGCCGTCCGGAACAAGGCAACGCCGTCTTCGAGGCCGACTGGCTTGGGCTGCGTGAGCAGGCCGACCACAAAGCCCGCAGTGAGCGGTTAACCACCAGACTCCGGGATCGGATCGCGACACGCCATACGCCCCTCGCAATCTGCGATCTCGGCGCGGGTACCGGATCCAACCAGCGCTACCTGGCTCCCCGACTCCCTGATCCCCAGCAGTGGTTGATGGTGGAACCGGATCCCGCGCTGGCCCCCACGATCCACCAGCCCCAAGTGGGCAAAGGCACAACCACCCATTGGTGGCAGAAGCAGATCACTGCGACGAACCTGAATGAGGTCATTCCGGGGGAAGTGGACCTGATCACCGCCTCAGCCCTGCTCGACCTGATGAGCCGCGAGTGGCTTGAGGCCCTGGCGGCGACTGCCGCCCACCGCCATGCGCCCCTCCTAATGGCCCTCAACTACTGCGGCAACTTTGAGCTTCAACCTTCTGATTCATACGATCAATTGCTTCGAAAGACCGTCAATGAGCACCAGCACCGTGACAAGGGCACCGGCAGCGCTGCCGGCCCTGACGCCACCAGGATCCTGTCCCAAGCCCTGACAGCACATGGCTTTGAGGTCCTAACCGATCCCAGCCCCTGGGAGCTGGATCACCGTGACCCCCACCTCCAGCAGGTTCTCATGGCGGGATGGTGCCAGGCTGCCCGTGAACAGGCGCCCGGGGACCAATCCGCCATTGACCGATGGCAGGGCCAGCGCAATGCCCAGGCGCGGAGCGGACAGCTGCGGATTCGGGTGGATCACCTGGACCTCCTTGCGCTTCCACCCTCAGAAGCGCGGCAACCGTGAAGCGTTACGGTCGACTGGTGGTAAGCCTGGCATTGCTGGGGGTGGTGGCGATGACCATCAAACCCGCGGAGGTGGTTACGGTTCTGCAGCGCCTGCCCCCCTGGAGCCTGGTTGCCGCCCTTGCCCTTTCCATACCCCAGGTGGTGCTTTCCGCCCTGCGCTGGCGTTACACAGCCTATCGCCTGGACCTTCCGCTGGGCGCCGGAGAGAGCGTTGCCGCCTATTACCGGGCAACGCTGGTCAACCAGATCATGCCGGGCGGAGTGGTCGGGGATGTGGAACGCGCCTGGCGTGCCCGGCATCCGGAAGCACGTACCAGCGCGGCTGCCCACAGTGTGATGATTGAGCGCCTCTCCGGTCAGCTGGCCCTTGTGCTCACCATTACAGCGCTCCTGGTCATTGCCCCACCTTTCGCCCTCCCTGGCCCGCAACTCAGCGGGCAATGGCTCTGGGGCGCTGCCCTGGTGCTGTTGCTGGCGATCGCCGCAGGTCGTCTGCCCAGGGTCCGGGATTACAGCGCCCTGCTCCGTGCGGATGTTCATACCGCCCTCTTTCGCTGGCCAGCACCGGTCATCCAGCTGGCTCTCTCGCTGGCGGTAGTGGCCACCTATTTCGCGACCCTGGCACTGCTGGATGCCAGTATCGCCACGCAACCGCTCACACCGGAAAAACTCGCTCTTCACGCCTGCCTGTTGCTCAGTATGGTACTGCCTGTGAGCATCGCCGGATGGGGGGTTCGCGAGGGCGTTGCCGCAGCCCTGTGGCCTCTGGCCGGCTTGCCCGCCAACGAGGGGGTGGCACTCAGCATTGCCTACGGGGTGGTCATCCTTCTGGGCGGCCTGCCGGGCCTTATTCCTGTGCCCGGTGGGAAGCCCCGGAGCGCCTGAGATCCAGGTCAAAGAGCACGTCACTGCCCAGATTCACCACCTGAGCCTCAGGCCAGATGGCATCAGACAGACGGTCTACTTCAGGCAGCGTAAAGGCTGGATAGCCGCTGCCTATAATCATGGGGGCGACCATCACATGAAGCCGGTCAAGCCGGCCGGCGGCCAGGAACGCTGAAACCGTACGACCACCGCCTTCCACGAAGACACGCCCAAGACCGAAACACGCGAGCACTGCCAGAACCCGGTCCGGATCAATGGTCTCGCGTTCCGGATCCAGGCAGGGCACGCGGGTGACGCCGGCTTCCGGGCAGGGCCGATCACACTCCGGAATGGCATCCCCGGCCACCAGGTGGAGGGTGGGTGCATCTCCATCCGTGAGCAGGTGGTGGTCCCCGGGCAGGCGGTCCCTGCGGTCCACCACCACGCGCACTGGCTGGTATCCGGCCACACGCCTCACAGTAAGACGGGGATTATCCTCAAGTGCAGTGCCAGCACCCACCACCACGGCATCGGCGACCGCCCGCAGCCGGTGCAGATGGGTCAGCCCATCATCTCCATTAATGTAACGGGATGCGCCCGAAGCCGTGGCAATGCGGCCATCCAGGCTCTGCCCCAGCTGCCCGATAACCCAGCCGTTTTCTCCGGGACACAGGGGCCGGAACACGCGCAGCAGCTGCTCTCCCGGCGATGGTTCCGAATCGGTTGAGAGCTCGGGCAGACTCTGCCCCCTGGCTCTCGCCTCCAGAATCTTGCCCCAGACTGTTTCAATGCTCTGCATAAAAATCCCGGCCAGCCCATCTACGCTTTAGCGAATCTGTCCTGATTACGCTTGAAACCTCTTTGTGGACCCCTGCTGGTCCGTACGGTGCCCCTGACCGTATAACACCGCACGTCCACTGTCTGCATGGGGAAACCGCATGGATACACTGTTCTACGATGGCCAGTGCCCGCTCTGCATGAAGGAAATCCGTCTGCTGCGCCGCATTGGCGATGATCACCTGAGACTTATTGATGTTCACGGCCTCGAGGATTCGGAGGTCTGGCCCGGTATCCCCCGTGAACATCTGCTCCAGCGGCTGCACCTGCTCGATGATGAAGGCATCTACTGGACGGGACTCCGCGCAACGGTCCAGACCTGGCGTCATACGCCTTTCGGATTCCTTTTCCGGCTGATGCTGATCCCTGGCCTCCGGCCACTCGCCGAAGCCGCCTACAACCGCTGGGCGGAGCGGCGCTATTGCCAGCGTTACGGGTGTGCGATCATACCGGGCAGCCATTGAATCCAAAGGACGCTGGCGCCATGCTGCGACAACTCACGCTGGCACTGGTTGGGCTGATGGCCCTGAGCATGGGATGCAGCAACGTGAACCCATACTACGACCCGGACAAACCGCACCACACCCAGTCGGGCTTCACCAACAACTACAACCCGGACAAACCCGGGGGTGGCGATTTCCTGCGCTGGCAGTGGAATCGCTGGTGGAACGACCTCCCCAAACCGCCGACCGAGCCCATCAGGGGCATTGATCCGGATCTGTCATTCATCCAGAACAACGACGATGAGGTGGCCGTCACCTGGATCGGCCACGCGACCGTCCTTCTGCAGGTGGGTGGGTTGAACATTCTCACCGATCCCCAGTTCTCCGACCGTGCATCCCCGCTTTCCTTCGCCGGCCCACCCCGGCACCAACCACCCGGGGTGGCACTTGAAAACCTGCCGCACATTGACGCTGTGGTGATCTCCCACGCCCATTACGACCATCTGGACCTGGCCTCCGTAACGGCGCTCTATCAGCAGGAGGGCGGACCGCCGCGGTTCTTTCTCCCGCTGGGCATGGACCAATGGTTCCTCGACAACGTCACGGACGGTGACGAGTCCCACCTGACCCCTATGGATTGGTGGCAGACCCACGACTTCCGGGGTGTCACCCTGCGCTTCCTGCCGGTCCAGCACTGGAGCTCGCGCACGCCCTGGGACGAGAACGAGATGCTGTGGGGGGCCTGGGCGGTGGAACACCCGGATTTCGATTTCCTGTTCGGCGGGGACTTCGGCTATTCGAAGGACCTGCGAGACATTGGCGAGCGCACGAACGGGTATGACCTGGCCGCCCTGCCCATCGGCGCCTACGAGCCACGCTGGTTCATGAAGAGCAACCACGTGAACCCGGAGGAATCCGTACAGGCCATGCAGGACGTTGGCGCCCGCCGGGCCATCGCCATCCACTGGGGCACCTTTGAGGGGCTGACCGATGAACCCCTCGACGAGCCCCCGAAGAAGCTCGTCGAAGCGCGGGAACGGGCTGGCATCCCGGAAGCGGAGTTCCGTGTCCTCAGCCATGGGGAAACCGTCCGCCCCGGAAAGAATGAGTGAGTTGCCCGGCGCCCATGAACCTCCACGGGAAGCCCTGGAGGGGCTAGCGCTCGAACACGAACTCCTGGTACAGCAATTCCTCGCACTGGCGACGCTTCTTCTCAAGGTCCTGCTTGGAGGAGCCCCCAAGGAACAATAACGCCACCCGGTAACTGTAACTGTCCTGGTCCATCAGGTCTGACAGGCGTTGGCCGGGCTCGGCAACGATCTGGATGGTGGAGTCGGGGATGATTTCCTGTTCGATCCGGCGGACTGTTTCCTCGCTGGGAACCTGCGCCACATAGGCATCCTCCCACTCACGCAGGAAGAATTTACCCGAGACCTCGAACTTGCCCTGACGATGCGGGAAGGTCGGTCGACGCCCGGCCGCCAGCTCCACGGCCACCTGATGGTGGGAACGGCCATCCACCTTCTGGAAAAGCCGACAGTGGGACTCTGAGATGCGGGTATTGATTTCCAGCAGCCAGATCTGGTCCTTTTCCCGGTCCCAGAAATATTCGATGTTGAACGGCGCGTTGTCGTAACCGATACGCCTGACCACCTTCTGGGTGATCTCTGTCATCCGGTCCTGCACCTCGTCCGGGAGAATGGTCGGGTACTGGTAACTGGAGAACGTGGTGAGGTTGGCCTCACGGAAGGAATCCACGGTGCCGTACACCTCCACTTCGCCCTTGCAGGAGAAGCCTTCCTGGGTGCACTGCATGCCGCCGATGATGCTCTCGGCGATGCAGTACTCACCGCCGATCTCATCGAATTCCGGCGGCATGGTGACCATGTCGAGCAGGTAGTTGAAGGGGCCCGAGAAACGGCCGATGTTGTCCCGCACTTCCTTCATGGCCTCGTGGAACTGGCTGGCCTCGTCAATCCGGAACCCGAGGTACGAGGAGAAGGATTTCACCGGCTTGATCCAGAAAGGGAAGTCCATGACTTCAAGCACCCTGTCCAGTGCCTGCTCGTCAAACGGATTGAAGGCGGTGAACGTCGGGATGTTATCCGGAACAACGGCGCGCTGTTCAATCCGGCTCCAGTATTTGTGCTCGCATTTCAGCACGGACTCCAGGCTTGCGGAAGCCAGATCAAAGGCGTCACAGATGATGGGTACAATGGTGCTGACGGGGAAATCAATGTAGTGGATAACGCCGTCCACCGCCCCTTTGTGCTCCCGGATCTGTTTCTTGGCCTGCTGGATGATGTCCTGGATCTCGTATTTCTGCTGCTCCAGAATCTGCCGCGAGTTGAGCAGTGGCACGAAGTTGTAGTGGTCCGCCATGTCGATGGTGGCCAGCATTTCCCGGTTGAAGTCGTTCAGCCCGATAACGAAAACCGTCTCCTCGCCGAACTGGCTGAATGAGCCATTCTCGTCCTCAACCTCATCACCGGCCAGTGCCGGATAATAGACGCAAAGGAGCTGTAGCTCGGTATGCGCCCTTACAACGTACTCCTCGTTCTGACTGAGTGCGTAAACCGCTCCGGGGTTGAGGGAGTGGCGGGTACCATCCCGGATGGTTTCCACCTCCCCCTCACCGCGGATGCAGTAGACGGTTTCCATGTGATGCCTGTGCCAGAAACGGTTCTCGGTTCCGGCCTGCATGATGGTGTCATGCAACGAATAACCCATACGGTCATCGCGGCGGATCAGGCGCCGGCTTGAATAGTTGGGTCCTGATACAACCCGGTTGGTATCAGCAAGCTCATTAACGTGACGATAGATCATGGGTTCCTTCCTTCAGATGCAGGCCTCGTGGCTCAAAGATGATCCCGTGGCACATGGGTGTTCCAGTTCCTGGCAACGACGCGTTCGTCGCCCTCGTAGGCATCGAGTTCCGCATAGACGTGGAAATGGCTCCGGCTGGCGGTAAGCACCGTGCGCGTTGTTACTTCTATGGACCAGTCGCCACGGGCCATTCCACTGACGCAATGGGTTTCCCCACGCATGGATTCAAAATCCTCGCCCACATGGGTATACCACTCACGGGTATCGCTCCACATGGTGAGACCGATCTCCTCGATGGTGAATGTTCCGTCGTTCTTGATCACTTCCAGTATGGACTCGTCCCTGGACAGATCGCGGATCACCCGCCAGTTCTGCTCGGGTGCCTGCGTGTAGGGCGTAGCAATGGCGGCCGCTGATTCCGGCTCGCCAAACTCGGGCAACGCCGCGTCCGAATCACGTGATGGCCGCACCGGAAGACGCAGCCGACTCCCCGTGGGATGGACGGTCAGGCAGGCGAGCTCCGGGGCCGGCCAGGCAAGCGGCCAGTAAGACGTGGAGATCGAGATCCGCAGGCGATGACCCGCAGGGAAACGCTGGGCGATGTCGTTCAGTTGCACCGCCACCCGGTAGCGTTCGCCGGGCACCATCGGGCTGGGCTCGGCGTGGCTGTCCCGATGGCTGAGATTGAGCATGCCATAGGTGCTGCGGGTGGCCTTGTTGTCCGGGGCCAGATCCGAGAGGCGGACACAGATCATTGCCTGGGGCTTGTTCGCCTCCAGCTCCAGCTCGATGACCGGCGCGCCCATGATCTCCAGGGGTTCACTCAGGGGCTCGGTGTCGAACACCAGCGCACCGCCATCTTCCTCGCGCTGGTCATGGGGCAGGTCCGGTGTCGCGCTGTAGGAGCACCACTTGCCGGCGAACAGGCCTAGGCTCAGCGGCGACTGGATCCATAAGGGCGTGTCACTGACCGGCGTACCGGGATCGACGAGGTGGCCCTCACTCAGACCATAGACGGTTTCATGGACATTGGACGATGGCCAGCCCGGCTCGGCAATCCAGCGCCCCGGCCGCCGCGTGTACTCCGTCGCAGGGGGCACGCTGTCCTGCATCCAGACGCGGAAATCCGGCTCATCCATGATGCCCGTGTCCTTTCCCTTGAGCCAGTGATCCCACCAGCGCACGGATTCCTGCAGGAACCCGATGGCGGGCCCTGGCTTACCCATGTGCGGGTACATGTGGCTCCAGGGTCCGATCAGCCCTTTGGTGGGCACATCGAGATTGCTCAGCAGTCGGAATACGCTGTTGGAGTAACCATCGGCCCAGCCGCTGACCGCCATCACCGGGCACTGCACCGCCGAGAAGTCCTCGCAGATGGAGCCGTGACGCCAGAAGTCGTCCCGGCGCTGGTGCTCGAGCCAGTTTTCCAGCCAGAGGCCACTGTGCTCCAGCCGGTCCAGCCACATATCGCGCCACTTCTCCCCCACCAGTTCGGGATCCGGCGGAAGGCTGGTGTAGGCGAACATTGTTGACGCCCAGGAAAGGTTATCCGTCAGCATGCAGCCGCCCATGTAGTGGACGTCGTCCGCGTAACGGTCATCGGTGGAGCAGACACTGATGACGGCCTTGAGTTCGGGCGGTCTAAGGGCGGCGATCTGCAGGCCGTTGAAACCACCCCAGGAAATGCCGATCATGCCTACTGAACCGCTGCACCAGTCCTGCTGCGCGATCCAGCGGATGATTTCCACCCCGTCATCCAGTTCCCGCTGCAGGTATTCATCCTGCAGGACACCTTCGGAATCGCCGCTGCCGCGTATATCCACCCGGATGCTGGCATAGCCGTGCCCGGCAAAATAGGGATGGTTCAGCGCGTCCCTGGAACGGGTATTGTCCCGCTTGCGATAGGGGATGTATTCGAGGATTGCCGGCACCGGATTGTTCTCGGCATCCTCCGGCATCCAGATGCGCGCCGCCAGACGGGTACCATCGGAGATCGGGATCCATACATGTTCAAGGTGCTTGGTCGCGTGGGGAAAGGACGTAACGGTTTTCAATTAGGTTGTTTTCCTTATAGCCCGGGTTTCGGGGTCATGTTGCACATGATTGTTGCAACTATCTGCATAATAGGGCGTGGCTCGCGCCAGCGCCATCGATAAGGGGTAAAGCCATCACCCTCCTCCAGTCACGCCTTCTCCATAATCCTGCAGGCGCAGTTCCTCGGGCCTGAAGGTCAGCAGCTTCTCCGTCGCCTGGACGAGCACGTGCGCCACCTTCTCCGTGGCCTCCAGGGACACCCGTTCGTCCGCGGAATGGGCCCAGTCGATATCGCCGGGACCATAGACGACGGTGGAAGCCCCGGTGAGCCGTACCCAGGCCGACATGTCGCAACCATAGGGCGCTCCCGTGATGCGCGCCGGACGCCCGAAAACCGAGGCCGCCGCATCCGCCATTGTGGTGACCAGTGGATGCTCCATGGGAGTATGCGCCGACCCGAAGCCAGACGCCATGAGCCGCGCCTGGGGCGGGTTCTGTTCCAGCCAGGGATCGCCCGCGCAGGCCTCAGCGATCACCCGCTGAATCCGCGCCTTCGCCTGCTCCACGGTTTCGTCGAGCGTCACCCCGACGCGGATCTCCGCCGTGAGCCGGTCCATCACGCTGGACGACCAGTTACCCCCATTGATCAGACCCACGTTGGTGGCGTACGGCAGGTGCAGGGCCCGCATCAGCGGGTGGTCCTCCGCGTCATTGATGCGCTTTTCGTCCTCGCGCAGGGCCTTGTGGATCGCCAGGTAATGATCCAGAGCGCTCTCCCCCAGGTGCCGACGGCTGGCGTGGGCCGCCAGTCCCATCACTTCCAGGAAGAACGACATGGCGCCCGCATGGGCAACCACCAGCTTGGGCGAACCCTCGTCGTCCAGAGTGGGTTCCGGCACCACCACGGCATCCGGTTGCCAGCCCCTGCGGATGGCTGCGAGCGTGCCGAGGCCGCTGTCCTCTTCCGCCGGCACGCCCACGAATACAACCCGGCCGGCAAAGTCCCGTGGGCCCAGGGCAAAGGCCTCGAAGGCTTCCAGAGCCGACACTACGCCGGATTTCATATCACTGGCGCCACGCCCATAGACGGTATCGCCGTCCATATACCCGGAATACGGATCCATCGTCCACTGGTTGATATCGCCCGGTGGAACAACGTCCAGGTGCCCGGTCAGCACCACCGTGGGGCCCGGCTTGCGCCCCCGCACCACGCCGACCACAACCGGCAGCCAGGCACGCTCCACCTCATGGCCCGGGTAATTGGGATCCGTAAGGACATCCGCAATACCCTCGTTCCAGTGGTCAACCTCCACACCCAGCTCATTGAGCCACTCGGCAAGCCGGGCGATCACCGCATCCTCCTGCCCGGTCACCGACGGGATCCGGATCAGGTCCACCAGCCGCCGCCGAACCCGGGTGGCATCAATGTAGCCGCAATGGTCCGTCATAATAGGTCATCTCCTGCTGCTTACAGGGGGCGTCCCGGACGCCCGCTCCTAGAGGTTCCGGCGTGGAATCAACCGATCCCAGTCATGCTCATAGACCAGTTCTCCGTGCTCATACGCCCTGAGCGTGGCCTCAATCCGGAACGCCTCGGAGGTGCAACTCATCCGCGTCCAGGTTTCAGTGTTCACTCGCCAGTCATCGCGGAAAAAGCCCATGCGCCAGAACGTTTCAGCCTGGGCCGAGTTAACATCGTCACCCTCGATCCGGTAGCGCTCGTAACCACTCTTCTGGACATCCGTACCGGTGGCATCGATGTGGAATATCCCCTCGGAATCATCGACTTCCAGCGTATGGGCGTTGGCATCAAAATCGTAATGCAGTGACCAGTTGGTTGCCTCGGCCTCGATTTCGGTCATCGACACGTGGGGTGCGCCCTCGGGCGGCGCAAACCCGGGGAGTTGCCGATCAACCTCACTGGGCGGGCGTACCGGCAGTGCCAGGGTGCTGACCTCCGACCAGAGGGTCAGTGCTGTGGCGTCCGGGGAAGGCCAGATCAGGGGCCAGTAATTTGAGCTTACACTGACGCGAATACGATGGCCGGCCGGGAAATTCTGGGCGATTTCATTGAGCTGGACGCGCACGCGATAGGCCTCACCGGGCACCAGGGACGCCGGCTCGGCGTGGCTGTCCCGGTGGCTGAGGTTCAGAACCCCGTAGGTTACCCGGGTTGAGGCACCGTCCGGGGCCACGTCACACAGCCGAACCGCGACCTGGGCCTCAGGCTGGTCGCTGGCCAGAACCAGCTCCACCACGGGCGGGCCGAAGATCTCAACCGCTTCCGACAGCGGCTCCGTATCAAAGCACAGGGAATCCCCATCCGCCTCGCGCTGGTCCCCCGGCATGTCCGGCCCGGCGGAATAGGAACACCACTTGCCAGCACTCAGGCCGGTGCGCAGCGGCGACTGGCACAGAAGTGGCTCACTGGTGCCTGCCGTGCCGCCGTCCTCCAGACCGTTGCGGGTCAGCCGAAGCTGCCGGTCCTCAATGCGCGGGCTGGGCCACTCATTCTCCCCGATCCAGCGCCCGGGACGCTCCGCATAACGGGTCGCGGGCCGGATACTGTCCTGCAACCACACTCTGACCTGGGGCTCATCCATGATGCCGGTCGCCTCATCCTTGAGCCAGTGATCCCACCAGCGCAGCGTGTCCTGAAGGAAGCCAATGGCGGGACCGGGCTGACCCAGGTGCGGGTACTTATGGCTCCAGGGACCCACAAGGCCCTTGCGGGGGACATCCAGATGCTGCATCAGGCGGAAGACGCTGTTGGAATAGCCGTCGGCCCAGCCGCTCACCGCATAGACCGGGCAACGGATGGCACTGAAATCCTCACACACGGACCCGTGGCGCCAGAATTCATCGCGCGCCTGGTGACTGCTCCAGGTCTCCAGCCAGAGCCCGCTGCCCCGCAGGCGCTGGAACCAGTCGTCGCGCCAGCCATCCCCGAAGAGGCGCGGATCCGGTGGGCAGCTGTTGTGGGCGAACATAACTCCGGCCCAGGAGACATTGTCGATCAGCATGCAGCCGCCCATGTAATGCACATCGTCGGCATAGCGATCATCCGTGGAGCACACTGTCAGCACCGCATACAGCTCGGGTGGCTGGAGCGCGGCGATCTGGAGGCCGTTAAAACCACCCCAGGAGATCCCCATGATGCCGACACGGCCGGTACACCAGGGCTGCGCGGCGATCCAGCTCAGAATCGCCAGTCCGTCGTCGAGCTCCTGTTGCGTGTATTCATCCGTGAGCACACCCTCGGACTCGCCGCTGCCACGGATGTCCACCCGCACACCGGCATAGCCATGGCCCGCGTAATAAGGGTGATTGATGGAATCTTCCTTGGTGCGCAGGTCGGCCTTGCGGTAGGGAATGTATTCCAGGATGGCCGGCACCGGATGCGCCTCGGCATCCTCGGGCAGCCATATCCGCGCGGCAAGATGGCAGCCGTCCGGCATGGGAATCCATACGTTTTCCAGTTCCCGAACCGCCCTGGGCCAATCGCTCCTTGTGTGCATTCACATCTCCTCGAACGACAAGGCAATAGTAGAGCCGAACCGGGCAACCGCCCGGGTCAGCGAACACGGCGGCATCAGCGGTCAGGACCGTCTCTGAGGTCAAAGCTGAGCCGCTCAACAATGGCACTATGGTTGGCCATCAACTGCTCATGGGTATCAGCGCCCACATAGATCAGCGCCAGCACGTAGCTGTAGCTGTCCTGATCGTGCAACTCGGACAGCCACATGCCCGGATGCACATCCAGCTCCACGTAGGTACCGGGGTACTCCTCGGCAATCGCCGCCAGTGTCTGCCCGGAGGGCACATCGGCCACCCAGGCGTCCTCATGCCGGCGCAGCCAGAAGGCGGCGGCACAATTGAACCTGCCCCGGGCAGCAGGGAATTTGGGGTTGTGACCGAGCGCCAGCTCGACCGCGACCTGATGATTGGAGACCCCGTGCACCTTGTCGAACAGGTCGCTGTGGTGCTGGGCGATCCGGGTGTTGATCTCCAGCAGGCTGACTTTATCCGTGCTGCTGTCCCAGAAGAACTCGATGTTGAACGCGGAGCCATCGAAGCCAATGCGCTGCAGTGTTTTGCGCGCCACCTCCTCCATCCGCTCGGTGACCGACTGCGGCATCTGGGACGGGTACTGGTAGCGGGCGAAGGAAGAGCTGTTGGCTTCCCGCACCGAGTCCACCACCCCGTGCACATGGACTTCGCCCTGATGGACATAGCCCTCAAGGGTGCACATATCGCCCGTGAGCAACGCTTCCGCCAGACAGTAATGACCACCGACCGCCGCGATATTGTCGGGCAGCTCAATGTATTCAAGGATCCTGTCGAAAGGCTCTGCAATACGGTTGATGTGCTCCCGGATCTCAGCCACCGCCCGGTGGAAGGCGGCTTCGTCGTCAATACGGAACCCGAGATAGGAGCCTGCCGATTTCACCGGCTTCAACCAGAACGGATACTCAAGTTCGAGCTGGGTCTCGGGCGAGTCGAGAAAGGGATCCACCAGCTGGAAGCGGGGAATGAAATCCGGCACAACCGCTTGCTGTTCCAACCGGCTCCAGTACTTGTGCTCACACTTGAGCATGGCCCGCAGATCCAGCCCGGGAAGCCCCAGGCGCCCGGTCAGAATGGGCAGGATGGTGCTCACCGGAAAGTCCATGTAGCCAACGATGGCATCCGGGGCGGGATCCGCCTCCTGGAGCTGTTTCTCGGCCCGACTGAGCATCGATTCAATCGGGAAGTCATCCGCGTAAAGAATCTCTTCGGGCGTCAGGACACCATGGAAACGGTAGTGGTCCGCGCCCGGCAGGGACTCCAGCTTGGCCCGGTTGAACTCGTTCATGCCGAGCACATACACCTGCTTGACGGCGTTATCTCTTGGGGATTCGGAACTCATCTCGGTTTCAACCTTCGACAGAGCGGTACAGGAGGAGCATCGGTTAAAGCACGACGCCACGCAAGGGTTTTGATACGCTGGATCAAGAGGTCTGTATAAGCACTTTCCCCCGACCAGAGGACGGAGACCGCAATGGCCCAATCGAGCAAACCCCCTGAAATCGGTGTCGTCCTGGGTGATCCCCGACTGCCCTACCCCTACGCCGTGGAAAACAGGTTCGGTTACGAGGAAATCGAGGCGGTTCGCCAGCTGAAGACCTCACTGGGAGAGCTGAAGGGCTATCACTTCACCTACTACGACGACCACGAACGCCTGATCGACGACCTGCGCAGCGACAGGCCGGACCTGGTATTCAACCTCTGTGACACCGGCTTCCGCAACGACTGGGACCTGGAGCGCAACATTCCCGCATTTCTGGAAATGCTGGGCATTCCCTACACCGGCGCTGACCCCATGGGCATCAGCCTGGGCACCGACAAGGCCATCGTACGGGCGCTGGCGGTGAGCCTGGACATCCCCGTGCCCAACGAGACCTTTGTGGATCTCACCGCCGACCCGCTGACCCTGCCCACCTCCTTTCCGTCGCTGATCAAGCCCAATGGCGGCGGCGGCAGTTTCGGCATCACCGAAAACTGCGTTGTGCACGACGCCGCCGAGGCGCACGCCTATCTGCAGTGGCTCGCGAGGCAGGACCTGTATCCACCGGAAGCCATCTGCCAGGATTTCCTCACTGGCGATGAGTACACCGTGGGCATGATCGGCAACCCGGCCAGCGGCTTTACCGTGCTGCCTCCGCTGGTGATCGACTACAGCAAGCTGGACTCCGACCTTCCGCCCATCCTCACCCACGGCTCCAAGGCGGATCCGGACTCGCCCTACTGGGACAAACTCAGTTTCCAACAGGCGGAGCTGGACGACGTCACACGGGGGCAGATGGTCGACGCCTGCGCCAAGCTGTTCAAGCGACTGGGTTTCCGGGACTACTCGCGCATTGACTTCCGCTGCGGCGCCGACGGCGTGCCACGGCTGATTGACGCCAATACCAACCCCACCTGGTACTGGGACGGCAAGATGGCGATGATGGCCTCCTGGGCGGGCCACAGTTATGCGGACATGCTGCGCATGATCCTGGAAGCCGCCCTCGCGCGCAGCGGCGCCCATCGATAGGCGGGCGGGGGAAGCCCCGCCCCCTGCTAGATCAGATGGCGGGGAATCCGCTCGTCCCACTCGCGCTCGAAAAACAGCGCATCGCCATCGTAGGCATGGAGCGTGGCGCGTAACCGGAAATGCTGCGGATCGGCCGTCAGCCGGGTCACACACTCCACCCGTGCTGACCAGTCATCGCGCTGAAGAACGCAGCTCTGGTCAATCCGGGCCTCGGCCCCGCTGGCGTCGTATTCATGAATGCGGAACCACTTGCCCAGGCTGTACCCGGCAGTGAGATCAATATCCTCAATATAGGCCAGGGAGGCACCGCCGAAATCACCACCCTCGTTGTAGATGCGGTAGGTGGTTTCGTTATTGATCAGGTTACGCTCCACGGTGCGACGGAAATCCCCGGAGCTGAGCGCTTCCGGCTCGGCCTGTGGGCCGCGCTCCGGAGGTTCGAAGGGGCGCAGCTGCTCATCCTCCTCGCGCGGAGGGCGCACGGGCAGCTGCAGCGAACTGACCCCGGTATGGAGCGTCAGGCGAACGGGCTCCGGTGACGGCCAGATCATGGGCCAGTAACTGGTGGATACCGCCAGGCGCATGGTGTGTCCCGGGGCGAAGGCGTAGGCAACATCCTTCATCTGCACACGCACGCGGTAGCGCTTGCCGGCCTCCAGCGGCTCCGGGTGTTCGCGGCTTTCACGCTGGGTGAGGTTGAGCACGCCCCAGGTGACCCGCGTCGACGCCCCGTCCGGTGCCACGTCATTGAGGCGCACGATCACGTACGCAACCGGCCGGTCCACCGTTACCTCCAGTTCCGCCACGGGTGCGCCCAGGATCTCGATGCGTTCCAAAACCGTATCGGCGTCAAAGACCAGGGATTTGCCGTCATCTTCCCGCTGGTCGATGGCCATTTCCCCTTCACCACCGAAGCCGTACCAGTCACCACCGGCCAGCCCCGTGGTCTCGGGGGAGGTAATCCGCATCCGGTCCTCCGGCTCCGCCCTGCGCCCCATTGACAGCACATTGAGATACAGGGTCTCGTTCTGGATGCGCTCAGAGGGCCAGGCCGGTTCCGCCACCCAGCGCCCTGGACGGTATTCGTAGAGCGGTGCCGGCGGCACGTGCTCTTCCATCCAGACGCGCATCGGCGGTTCGTCCATAATGCCGTTGTCGATATCCTTCAGCCAGTAGTCCCACCAGCGCAGCATCTCCTGGAAGAAGCCGATGGCCGGTCCCGGCAGCGCGTTGTGCGGAAATGCGTGGGACCAGGGCCCGATCAGCGCCTTACGCGGCGCACTCAGGCCTTCCATCATGCGGGGAATGGCATTGGGATAGCCGTCCGCCCAGCCGCCCACGGCATAGACGGCACACTGGATGTCGTCGAAGTTCTCGCAGACCGAGCCATGTTTCCAGTAGTCATCACGCTGCTGGTGGCGCATCCAGACCGCCGGATACAGGACCTGGTTCTCCAGCCGGTAACGCCACTGTTCGCGCCAGTCGTCCCCGTAGAGCGCCGGATCCGGCGGAAAGGCCGCCGTGGCGAAAAACACCGAGCCCCAGTTGAGGTTCTCGTTCAGCAGACAGCCCCCCATGTAGTGGGCATCATCCGCATAGCGATCGTCCGTGGAGCACATCGTGATGATCGCCTTCAGGCATTCCGGCTGGTGCGCAGCCACCTGCAGCGCGTTGAAGCCACCCCAGGAGATGCCGAACATGCCTACCGGCCCGGAGCACCAGGGTTGGCTGGTGATCCAGTCCAGAACCGCGAGGCAGTCGTCCTGCTCCTGCTGCAGGTACTCATCCAGGATAAGCCCGTCCGAATCCCCTGAGCCCCGCAGGTCCAGTCGAATCGAGGCGTAGCCATGCCCGGCCAGATAATGGTGCAGGGGCTCATCCCTTAACCGGGTGAAATCGCGCTTGCGATACGGCATGCATTCCAGGATGGCCGGCACCGGATGCTCCTCGGCGTCTTCCGGCAACCAGATGCGGGCGGCCAGACGGCAACCGTCGGGCATGGTGATCCAGGTGTTCTCGATTTCACGGACGGTGCGGGGGAACGAATCAACAACCTTCATAGAGCATGCCTCACTGGCAAATGACGACCCTGGCTCGGGCGGAGCGGCTGTCGCGTATAATGCGATGGGGAACGCTGCGAGTATAGCAGAACCAGCATGGAGCCAGAGGCCGTAAAACGCTCACGGGCAACGAAATTTCCGTTCCTTCCCCGCCGCTGGACGCTCCCGGTACAGGTCAGCTGCCATGACGGCGCCGCTGGTCCAGAAACGCCTTCAATACCCGCCCTGTCTCGCTCTCACTGCCCGCTCCCGCAAGGGCTTCCGGCGGGCCTTCAGCAACCACCCGGCCGCCCCCGTCACCGCCGTCCGGGCCCATGTCCAGTACCCAGTCGGCCTCAGCAATAAGATCCAGGTTGTGCTCAATCAGCACCACGCTGTTGCCGGCGTCCACCAACCGGTGCAGCACATGGATCAGCCGCTCGACATCCGCCATGTGCAGCCCAACCGTGGGCTCATCCAGGATGTACAGGGTATGGGGCTGGTTCTGGCGGCGCACGTCCGGTCTTGCGCGGGCCAGTTCGGTGACCAGCTTCAGGCGCTGGGCCTCGCCGCCGGAGAGCGTCGGGCTGGGCTGCCCCAGGCTCAGGTAGCCCAGGCCCACGGCCTGCATCAGCTCCAGCGCATGGTGGATCTTTGAGTGCGCCCGGAAGAACTCGACGCCTTCGTCCACGCTCATGCGCAGCACTTCGCCGATATGCTTGCCGCCGTAGGTGACCGCGAGGGTCTCCGGGGTGAAACGGTCGCCCCCGCAGACCTCGCAGGGCACGGACACGTCCGGCAGGAAGTTCATCTCCACCCGCTTCAGGCCCTGGCCGTCACACCCCGGGCAGCGCCCCTCCTTCGTGTTGAACGAGAAACGACCCGCGTTGTAGCCACGCAGGCGGGCTTCCTCGGTGCCGGCGAACAGCTTGCGGATGTTGTCCCAGATGCCCACATAGGTGGCCGGGCAGGAACGCGGGGTCTTACCGATGGGTGTCTGATCCACCTCGAACACCCGGTCCAGGTTCTGCCACCCTTCGATTCGCCGACACCCCCGGGTTGTGGGCTTCCTATCCCGTCCTGCCCCGTTCAGAACACGCAGGTTATCGTGCAGGATGCCCCGCACCAGTGAGCTCTTGCCGGAGCCGGAAACGCCGGTGACACACACCAGCCGCTCCAGCGGCAGGCGCACGTCCACCCCGCGCAGGTTGTGCAGGCTTGCCTCGCTGACATAGAGCCAGTGTTCCGCCTCGGCCGGCCGCCGTTCCTCGGCGATCAGCGGGTGGCGGATGGGATCGGCCAGGCAGCGGCCCGTGGTGGATTCCGGGTTGGCCTCCAGCTCCGCGACGGTGCCTTCCGCCACCACGCGCCCGCCATTAACCCCAGCCCCTGGGCCCAGGTCGATCACGTGTTCCGCCCGGCGGATGGTGTCCTCGTCGTGCTCGACCACCAGGATGGTGTTGCCCTTGCCTTCCAGCCGGCCAAGGGTGTCCAGCAGCATGCGGTTATCGCGCGGGTGCAGGCCGATGGTGGGCTCGTCCAGGATGTAGCACACGCCCTGGAGGTTGGAGCCCAGCTGGGCGGCAATGCGGATGCGCTGGGCTTCACCGCCGGAGAGCGTGGGCGCGGCCCGATCCAGGTTCAGATAGGCCAGCCCCACCTGCTGGAGAAAGTCCAGTCGGGCCCGGATCTCGGGCATGATGTCCTGGGCTACCTCCGCATCCCTGCCCGTCAGCGCCAGGGCCTCGAAGCGCCCGGCTGCCTCGGCCACCGAGAGCGCTGTGTATTCGGCGATGTTGCGATCACGGAAGTAGACCGACAGCGCCTCCGGCTTGAGCCGGCGCCCGGAACAGGCGCGGCAGACGCCAGGCTCATGGTCGTCGTCCGCTTCCAGCCAGACGGATTCCTCGCCGGTCTGCTCCTCGTCGAATCCGCTCAGCGCGAGCCCCGTGCCGTAGCAGGACGGGCACCAGCCGTGCTTGGAATTGTAGGAGAACAGGCGCGGATCCAGCTCCGGAAAACTCTGCCCGCAGCCGGGGCAGGCACGCTCGGTGGAGAAGATGGTCTCACCGGCGTCGCTCAGGAGCTTCATGGTGCCGTGGCCGTAGGCCAGTGCCTCGCCAATAAGCCGGTCCAGCGTCGCCTCGTTGCCCGGCGTGACGGTGACCGTGCCCATGGGCAGGTCAATGTCGTGCTCCTGGTGGCGTGCCAGGCGCGGCCAGTTGCCCGTGGGCTGGTACTCGCCGTCCACCCGCAGGTGCTCGAAGCCTTTCTTGCCGGCCCAGGTGGCCAGGTCCGTGTAGTAGCCCTTGCGCGCCACCACCATGGGCGCCAGCAGCGTCGCCTCCTGGCCTCGCGCATCGCGCAGGATGCGGGCCCGGATCGCCTCCGGCGTCTGTTCGTCAATGGGAATCATACAGTCCGGGCAGTACTGGGTGCCCAGCTTGACGAACAGCAGGCGCAGGAAGTGATAGAGCTCGGTCATGGTGGCCACCGTGCTCTTGCGCCCACCCCGGCTGGTGCGCTGTTCAATGGCGACGGTGGGCGGAATGCCGAAGACTGCATCCACGTCCGGCCGCGAGGCGGGCTGGACGAACTGGCGCGCATACGCGTTCAGGGATTCCAGGTAACGCCGCTGGCCCTCGTTGAAGACGATGTCGAAGGCCACGGTGCTCTTGCCGGAGCCGGAGAGCCCTGTGAGCACCGTCATCTGGTTACGCGGGATGCGGATGTCCACGTTCTTGAGGTTGTGCTCGCGGGCATGGTGAATGGTGATCGCATCCGGATCACCGCTGTACGGCGCCGGTGCCTCGGCCACCGCGGGCTGGGGTTCGGCTTCCGTGCCCTGCCCCAGATAGTCCCAGAGTGCTTTCCCGGTGTGACTGCCGGGCACCGCCATGACCTGCTCCGGTGTGCCGCTGGCGATCAGTGCCCCGCCCCGGTCACCACCCTCGGGCCCAAGATCAATCAGCCAGTCCGCCGCCGCCATCAGGTCCTGGTTGTGCTCGATCACGGCCAGAGAATGCCCTTCGGCCAGCAGCCGGCGGAAAGCTCCGAGAAGCGTGGCCACGTCGTCCATGTGCAGGCCAGTGGTGGGCTCGTCGAACAGGAACAGGAGGTGATCACTGGCGCCCTTGCGCCCGGCTGCCTTCGCCAGGTGCCCGGCCAGCTTGAGGCGCTGGGCTTCGCCGCCAGAAAGGGTCGGCACCGGCTGCCCCAGGCTCATGTACCCCAGGCCCACCGCCTGCAACGGCTCCAGGCCCTGAAGCACTTTCGGGTAGTCCGCAAAGAAGCTGACCGCCTGGTTCACGGACATCTCCAGAACATCCGCGATGGACTGCGGCGGCACAGGGCTTTCCGTGGACGGCGGCAGCGTTATCTCCAGAATTTCGGGGCGGAAGCGCCGGCCATCGCAGTCCGGGCAGCGCAGGTAGACGTCGCTCAGGAACTGCATCTCCACGTGCTCGAAACCGTTGCCGCCACAGGTGGGGCAACGCCCGTTACCGGCATTGAAGCTGAAGGTGCCCAGGGTGTAACCGCGCTCCTTCGCCTCCGGCAGGCCCACGAAGACCTTGCGGATGGCATCGAAGGCGCCCACGTAACTGGCCGGTGTCGAGCGCGTGGTCCGCCCGATGGGCGACTGGTCGATGAGCACAGCATCATCGATGCGCTCATGCCCCACAATGGCGTCATGAACGCCGGGTACCTCGCCGGGACGGCCCTTCAGTTCAGCAACGGCGCGGTAGAGTACGCTTTCCGTCAGGGTGGACTTACCGGAGCCGCTGACGCCCGTGAGCACGACCAGGGCGTTCAGGGGAAGATCAACGTCCAGGTTCTTGAGGTTGTGTTCGCGAGCGCCGCGGATGCCGATGGCATTCCCCGGATCGACAGGGTGGGCGCCAGCGGCCTGTTCGCCTGCGTTCACCCGGCGGCGACCGGTCAGGTAATCCGCCGTGAGTGACTGGCTGTCCGCCATGAGCGCATCCGGCGAGCCTTCGAACACGATCCGCCCGCCCTGCTCGCCCGGCCCCGGCCCCATGTCGATGATGCGGTCGGCGGCGTGCATCACCTGCGGGTCGTGCTCGACCACCAGCAGGGAGTTGCCAGCATCACGCAAGCGGTGCATGACGCCGATGATCCGATCCATGTCCCGTGGGTGCAGACCGATGCTGGGCTCGTCCAGCACGAACAGGGTATTCACCAGCGAGGTGCCCAGCGCCGTGGTCAGGTTGATGCGCTGGACTTCGCCGCCGGAAAGCGTGCGCGACTGGCGGTCCAGGGTCAGGTAATCCAGCCCCACGGCTACGAGGTACCCGATGCGCGCCCGGATCGCATCCAGAAGCAGGTCCGCGGCCTCGTCCAGGGGCGCGGGCAGTTGAATACGCTCAAACAGCGCCGCGACCCGCCCCAGCGGCAGGTTCATCAGATCCGCCAGGTTCAGGCCCGGCTGCTGTTCCAGCGTGGATTCCGGCAGGGTGACGCCAACGGGCCGGAAGCGCTCAGCCGGATCGACAACCGTGTCCGCATCCGCTTTCGAGCCCAGGCGCCAGAGCAGCGATTCCGTCTTCAGACGGGCGCCATCACAGGTGGGGCAGCGGTCGTAGGAGCGGTAACGCGAGAGCAACACCCGGATGTGCATCTTGTAGGACTTGCTCTCCAGGTAGTCGAAGAAGCGCCGCACGCCGTACCAGCCGCCACGGCTGACGTTCCAGCGCCAGTTCTTATCGCCGTCGATCACCCACTTCCGGTCAGCTTCGGGCAGGTCCCGCCAGGGAATGTCCGTGGCCACGCCTTCCATGCGGCACTTCGTCATCAGATCCTGTTGACACTCGGAATAACTCTCCGTCTGCCAGGGCTTTACAGCGCCTTCTTCAATTGATTTCGAATCATCCGGAATCACCAGGCGGTAGTCGATACCCATGACGCGCCCGAAGCCCCGGCATTCCTCGCAGGCCCCCATGGGCGAGTTGAAGGAGAAGCTGTTGGGGATGGGATCGGTGTAGTCCCGGTCGCAGTCCGGGCAGTGGAGCCCCCGGGAATAGAGCCATTCCGCCTCGGCTTCACGATTATCGTCCAGCGGCTGCACGATGAGCCTGCCCTGGCCGGCCCTGAGGGCGCCCTCAATAGCCTCGGTGAGGCGATCCCGCCGGTCCTCGGAGAGCCGCACTCGATCCTGTGTGACGCGCAGTGTGCCGTCGTCGAGCGTTTCCACGCGGGTGTAACCCTGGCGTTCCAGTTCCGTGCGCACCCGGTCCTCGCCAACATCCCCCGAAAGCGCCATATCGAAGGCGATCACCGCACGACGCCCCGCGCCGCGTTCCAGCACGTCGGCGACGATGCTGTCCTCGCTGTCCCGCCGGACCTCGCGTCCGCAGCCGCCGCAGTAGAGCAGCGCGGCCCGGGCGAACAGCAGCTTCAGGTGATCGTTGAGCTCGGTCATGGTGCCAACCGTGGAACGCGAATTGCGCACCGGGTTGGTCTGGTCGATGGCGATGGATGGCGGGATGCCCTCAATCGAATCCACCGCCGGCTTGTCCATCCGGTCCAGGAACTGCCGCGCGTAGGGGGAGAAGGTCTCGACGTAGCGGCGCTGGCCCTCGGCGTAGACGGTGTCGAAGGCTAGCGAGGACTTGCCGGAACCGCTGGGCCCGGTGACAACGGTCAGCTCGCCCACGCGCAGGTCGACGTCAAAGTTGCGCAGGTTGTTCTGGCGGGCACCGCGGACGCGGATGACGTTCTGGTTTCGACTCATGGACGACACAGCTCAAACGTTGGAAAGACATTAAACCTAGGGCGGTACGCGTGCGGAATGCAAGGGGATTGCCAGTTCAGGCAAGCCCTGCCTCAAGCCAGGCCACCCATTGGCGGATGGCGGCGGCATCCGCCTCGTGCCCGGCTTCCAGAAGGACGGTTCGCTCCCGTTGCGCCGCGTCCAGGGGGTCGCGGGTGTCCAGGTAGCCCTCATTCTCGAGATAGGCTTCCAGCTCCCGCAGCTTGTTCGTCTGGAAGCGGGCCACACCGCCGTTCTCAAGGGATGCCAGGAGGGCACCGGGATCGCCGTCCAGGCGCTCCGCGAGTTCCGCAACCGGATCGATGAACTTGGGCGTCACCGCCCCTGACGCTTCCAGAACATTACGATCGACCGGCCGCCCCCGGCCTCTTTGCCAGACATCCACCCAGACGCGGGCAACGCGAATTCGGGCGTTGAGTGTCTGCGCGTACGCCGGAGCGGGAACGGCACTGGCGCCCGCCGGCTGCTGCAGCAGGGTTTCCAGGCGGCCGAGCCGGTCCACACGCCAGTCCTGGATCAGATGGTGCGCCAGGGACAGGTCATCCCTGAGCAGGTGGAAGAGATGGATGGCGCCAGCGCCCCGGCCCGGTTGAACCGGGGGCACACCGATCCGTGCCGCCCATTCGTCAGGCGCCTCGTTCGATGGAAAGGGAAGCGCCGCCTGCTCCGGCAGCCTGTAATCCCCCGTTTCCGGAACCTCCGCGCCCCGCCGGAGCACCTCGAGATCGATGTGCGTGACGGGAGCGCCGAACGCTTCTTCCCAGCGTGCCCGGTCCAAGGGCTCAGCGGAGAGATAGATCACCTGCCGCCCCTCATCCTGCACAAGGGTGCGCAGGCTGGCCGCAATGGCGCGGAACCGTTCCGGGTCGGAGGTGGTCAGAACCTCATCCAGAAAAATGGGCAGGGGCTCACTGCCCTGCTCCAGCGCACGGACCCAGGCCAGCCGCAGGGCCATCAGCAGCTGCATGTGCGTGCCGGTGGACAGTTCAATCAGGTCCTGGTCCCGCTCCTGGAGCCTGTCCCGGACGCGAATCTGGCCGCGCTCATCCATCCACAGGTCATAGCGGTGATGGGTGAACCGGGCGAAGCGGTCACGGGCATCAGCCAGGACGGCCGGTTCGCGCTCGGTCCGATGGGCAGCGTCGACCTGCCCGAGCAGGAACTGGCCGGCCTCGGCCACCATGGTGTCGTCAAAGACGTTCTGCAGCGCTTCACGGGCACGGTCCCTCTCGAAGCGGGCCTGTTCCAGCGCCCGGTCACGACCCGCCTGATCCAGCTTTGTTGCGAGCTGGCTGCGCTCTTCGAGCCATTGGTCGTAATACGCCGCTTCTTCCCGAAGCGTGGCGAGACGTTCCTCCAGACCGGCCTGGTCACTGGCCTCAACCAGGGCGACCAGGTCCGGATCCTCCTCTAGCCCTTCGGCCCTGGCCTTCTCAGCGCGGCGTTCCGCCTCCCGGGTTGTGACCAGCTCGCGATAGCGCGGCAGCTGATCGCAAAGCGACGCCAGCGCAACGCGATCGTCCTCCGGCAGGTCGAGACTGTGATAGAGCGCCTTGATGGCTTCCTGCTGCTGGTGATGATCCGCTTCCAGTTCCTCGCGCCGGGCCTGAAGTCGGGAAAGCGCCTGCTCCGCTTCGGTGACGGTCTCGGAGCGTTGCTTCAGGTCCTCAAACGCAGCGCGCAGGCCGGTCGCGGTGTCATCAACGGGGGCCAGATGCTGACGCGCAAGCAGGCTGCGCACCGGTTCCAGCTCGCCCTCGATCTGCGAGTCCAGGCTCGCCAGCCGCGCTTCCAACTGGCGGCGATCCGATCGCGCCTGATCCAGGTCCGCCGCCAGCTTAAGGAAGCGCGCCGCCCCCTCGCCGCTCAACGCAGGGTCAAAGCCAACCGCTTCCGCCAGGGCCTGGCGGTTACCTTCCAGCTGGGACTGCTGTTTCTCGAGTGATTCGATTTCCGAGGCATGGGCCCGCGCCTGCTGGGCCTGCTCCTGCTGGTACACCGCCGCACCCAGCTCAGCTTCCAGCTCCTCCAGGTGGTTGGTCACGCTTTCCAGTTGCCATTCGGACAGCGTGACACCCGCCTCTTCGGCACGCTCCCGCGCCTGACGGGCTCTCAGGACCAGTTGCAGGCTCTGCACCGTGGACCAGCCGGCGGCCACCACGGCGACCAGCGCCGGTGCCCAGTGCAGCTGCAGGCCATAGAAAAGGCCCATGTAGACGCCGGCGATTGAGGCACCAAGCGCCACGGCACTGCCCGCCAGAAGACCGTAACGGCGGGCCGGTTCTAGCTGCCGGAGCCAGCGCCGCAACGCGTTGATGCGGGTGCGGATCGACTCCGGGTCCTCCTGGTCACCCTCCGTGTTCTCCAGCCGGGCTTCCAGTTCCTGCATTCGGAGCCGGACCCGCCGCAGTGACTCGGCCATTTCGCCGGCCTGATTGACGGCTTCCGGGGTTGGTTCAGGCGTCCGCCCTTCCGGCGGCTGCAGGGCGGCGGCCGCATTCGCTTCGCGCGCCCGGGCCTCATCCAGCCGCTCCCGCAGGCTGGCGCGGTCCGCTATCCGGCGATCCGCTTCCGCAAGGTGCTGTTCGCAGCCTGCCAGATCAGCCGCCTCTGGAGCCGTCTCTTCAAGCCCTGAATCGCGCCGCTTCTGGCGTTCGTCGTCCTGTTGGCGTTCGTTGTCGCGGATCTGCTGGACCAGTCGGTCGCGCTGCGCCTCCAGCTCATCCAGGCGTTCCCGCTCCTGACCGTTCAGGCGCGCTACGGCTGCCGGGAAGGCCGCCAGCTCTTCGTCGGCACCGCGTCGCCGCTGCCGGGCCGCCAGCCATTCAAGGGCCTGTTCGGTACGCGTGACACCGGTACGCGCCGCCCGCGCCGCCTCAATGCGCTCATCAAGTTCCGCCAGCCTGTGCCGCTGTTGATCCAGATGCGCGTAATCACGCTGGCATTTCGCCAGTACCTGTTCCTTCTCGCGGAGAGCCCTGGCCTCCCGCTGCCCCTGCTGGGGCTTCACCCGGAACAGCGGATCCTGGCGCAGTGAGTCCAGATCAAACCCGCCAGCCAGTTCCCGCTGCAGGCGTGCCACTATCGAGGCTTCGGTATCGCCGGCCTGAAGCAGGTCGTTCATGGAAAGCCAGTAGCAACGCAGGAAGTCCCCGGCAGGGAGCTCGGGCGCATCCGTGGGCTGGCCGTTGCGCTGCCAGACCACCTGCTCCCCGCTGCGGCTCACCGTGAGGCCATCATCGCCACTGCTGAAACGGGCCTCGAGCGTGATCGCCCCGTTCGCACTTTCAGAACCGGGGGATACAAGATGACGCAGGGCGCGCACCAGGCTGCTCTTGCCGGATGCGTTGGGCCCGGTAACCAGGGTGAAGCCCGGGGCCAGCCCTTCAACCCTCAACCCTTCCCCAAAGCCCGGAAGCTGGGTGATGATCAGTTCCTGCAGTTTCATGACGCCGCCCTCCCCTGAGCCAGGAGGCGTTCCAGAACGGCCATGCCACTGCGCTGGAGCCAATCCACTACCTCGGCCTCCGAGATGCCCTGGCCGGGCAATGCCTGCCAGTGCGAGCGACCGGCCTGCTCCCTGAGTTGCTGACGGGCCTCCCGGATCAATGCCTGGCGTTCGGGATCGTCGTCCCCTCTTTCAAGCAGCTGGAGTCGCTGGGCGAGCAGCCCTGCCGGGTCCGCCCGGCGGGCCAGCTCCGCGAGATCAATAACCGGCCGGGTGGCATAGCGCAGTGTCTCCACGAAGTAGTGAATACGGCCACTGCCGGCGTGAAGTGCGCCCAGGGATTCGCGATCCATTAACCGGGCAACCTCAGCTCCCAGATCCGTGGATCCCGTGAACCCAACCCGCAGCGCGGCCGCTTCGGGCGGCACCAGATGAGCGGCAAGGGATTCGTCCAGTTCCTGAACGGCGACCTGAAGGCGTTCGCGAGCATCCTCGGGGGTGGTGATCCCGGTAAGATCCACCGGCAAACGAGCCCAGTGCATTGGGGCAATCCGCCACTGGGTCACACTCCGTATGCCGCCTGTGTCCAGATCAAACAGCCAGGGCCCACGCGGCCCGGACTCGCCCGGGTCCAGGCCCGTTGCGGACCCCAGGTAGCCATTGGGTGATGCCACACTGAGCGCGTCGGGCTTATGGATGTGGCCCAGAAGCCAGCCATCCGGGCCGGCATCCCTCAGCTCAGAGCTGCTCACCGGCGCATAGGGGCTGGCAGGCTGGTCCCGGTCCGCGTGCAGGACGCCAAGATTGATACCCGGGCCCCGTTCCAGATTTGCACCCTGCAATGGGCTTTCCCGGAAATGCGGTGAGGGGAAGGACCAGCCGTGCAGGGTCAGTTGCGTCCCGGCGGCTTCCAGGGTCACCGATTCCCAGGTGCCCCCTCGGCCCAGCAGTTCAAAACCCGCAAGCTGGTCCGCCAGTCTCGGCAGCACCCGCACGTCATGGTTACCCACCACGCCAAGAACCCGGATATCCGCCGCAATCAGGCGCTCCAGACCGGTTGCCAGCTCCCGGTAGGCTTCGAAGAAATCGTCCTCGTCCTCGACCACGTCCCCCGCCAGGACCACGGCGTTAACCCCCTGCTCAAGGGCCTGGTCCACGATCCGTCGCCAGACGCCGGTGGTGCCAAGCTCGGCGGAGCGCCCGGTGAGCTCGTCCGGCAGGCGGCTCGGGCGGGCACCGAGGTGAAGATCGCCAACGGCGAGAAGGGAGAAAGTCATGCAGTGGCGGCTCCGGGCTGGTCCTCTGATTCATTCACCTTGAATGTGACCGGCGACACGCGATGTCGTGGCCATCCGCCTTGCCGGCGGCCTTCATCCTGCTAATCTCGATACAACAAATCAATGATTTTCAGGGATGAGCATCAACACAGAACGCTTCGCCTACTCGCCAACCGCCCTGGCACTGTTTATAACTGGCTGCTCATGGGCCTTCCCATCCTGATGTGCCTGGAGGACTGACGCAGGTTCACACCACCTCTTCAGTTACCCGCCCACCGCCTTTAGAGTACCGGCATGGGTAACAATGGCTTTGCAGCAATCCGGCGCCAGTATGATTTCCGCAGTATCGGCATTGGCAACTGGGTGACCGCGGAGGAGCAGCAGCGCGCGGCCCACCGATTTGCCGCCGCCCTCGAAGACCTCAAGACCATTCTGGGCGGGCCGGAATCACTCGTTTCGCTGCGTGGCAGCCTGACGCTGGAGTACGGTATTGGTGGCCAGAGAGGTGTCTCCGCGCACTACACCCCCGCCAAACGCAGTCTTTCGCTGGCCAAGAATGCCGGCGCGGGCAGTCTGGCTCACGAATGGTTTCATGCCCTCGACCATTACCTTGCGACCCACGCCTTCAGGAGCGCGCCCCCGGACTGTTTCGCCAGCGCCGCCTGGCTGAAGGAGGTCCCCCCTGTGGATCACCCATTGAACGCGCTGCTCTTCCAGTGCTTCAGGGCCATAATGGTAAGCGACGATGGCGGCGAGCCCAGTGCCCTGTTCCGGGCATCCGCACGCATGGATGAGAGGCTCGGCACCTATTACTACAGCCGCCCTGAGGAAATGAGCGCGCGGGCCTTTGAGGCCTTCGTGCAGGACGCCCCGGTCAAAAGCCCCTTTCTGGTCCGGGGCACCCGCCAGTCGGACGAGGCACATGCCGGACTCTACCCACAGGAACCACAGAGAAAGGCCATCAACCAGGCTTTCGGAACCTATTTCCTGAGTCTTGGCAGGGCCCTTTTCCGGGAGTCCCGGAAAACCGGAACCACCTCAGTACGAGGACGGCAGTCAGACGCCGTCTGAAACAGAATGCCCGGTGTCCGTGATCAACCATTGCTGCTCATAGACTGGCGCGGGCACCGGACGACCCCGCAGGAATCCCTGGTAAAGGTCCGCGCCCAATGCACTGAGCACAGTAAGCTGTTCCCTGGTCTCCACGCCTTCCACAAAGCCCCGATCGATTTTGAGCTTCTCCACGGGAAACCGGCGAAGGTAGGCCAATGACGAGTACCCCGTACCGAAGTCATCAATGGCGATATCAACACCCGTGCCCCTGATCCGGTTAAGAAGTCCGATGGTCTCCTCTGCCATCAGACCACTCTCGGTCAGCTCCACCTCCAAAGACCCGGCAGGCACCCCCGATGACCGCAGCGTCTCCTCGAGCAGATCAACGAAGGGCGCATTATGCAGCTGCTGGCTGGATACGTTGAATGACACCCTGCCAGGATCCAGTCCCTGATCGAGCCAGGCGCGGACCTGCCGGGCGACCTCTGTCATCACCCAGCAACCAACAGGCAGTATCAGCCCGGTATCCTCGGCCAGAGGTATAAAGGTGCCCGGACTGATCATACCCCTGTCGGGATGCTCCCACCGCACCAACGCCTCGGCGCCGACGCACTGACCGGTCTCCACATCGAATACCGGTTGGTAGAAAAGCACCAGCTCATCGCGATCAATTCCTTCTTTGAGCGCCTGTTCCAGCTCCAGCCTGCGGGTGGATCCCTCGGTCTGGGCCTGGGTGTAGAAGGCGTAGGTGTATCTGCCCCGCCGCTTGGCTTCGTTGAGAGCCGAATCCGCACAGCTGAACAGGAAGCTGATCTCGTCATCCGAACCGGTTTCGGTCCCGTGAGTGAGTGCAATGCCAATACTGGCCCGCACCGACAGTTGCCGATGAGGTTCGAGGTGAAAACTCTGATCAAAACAAGCGAGCACGGTCCGGGCGAGGACGCCTGCACGCTCAACCGGCTTCACCCAGGAACAGACCACAAAAACATCACCGGCAAAGCGCCCTATGAACCCGTCCGCCCCGAGCGCCTCACGAAGCCTGGTCGCAACCTCACGCAGCAGCTGGTCACCGGCTTCATGACCCAGACTTTCATTAATAACCTTGAAGTTGTCCAGATCCACGAACATGAGGCACAGGCGGTAATCCGTCCCCGAGGACCTTGTCAGAAGACGCCGCACCTCCTCATGCGAGAAGGCCCGATTGGGAAGCTCAGTAAGCGGGTCGTAATAGGCCATGTAGCGGAGCCTTTCCTGCCCCGCTTTCTGCTCACTGATGTCGCTGAGAATGCTGAGGTAACGCGCCTTATCCACCGATGAATCCGCCACCCGGGTAATCGTGATCCATTCCGTAAACAGACTGCCGTCCGCTTTGCGATTCACGATTTCACCCTGCCAGACCCCTTCATTCTCGAGTTCAGTCCAGAGTTTCCGATAGAAATCCGAGTCGTGGAATCCCGAACTGAGTATGCGGGGAGTCCGCCCCACCGCATAGTCCGCGCTGAAGCCGGTAATCCGTGTGAATGCCTCGTTCACATAGAGAATGGTCTGGTCCTCGTCCGCAATGATGACACCGTTGTGGGTCTTCGAGATGATCGCATCGCGCAGCCGCAGCTCAGACTGCGCCTGGCTCAGGTCGCGAACAAGCTGCCGGATCAGATAACCTATCAGCACAGCCGAGCCGGCAATGAAGAACCAGCCTTTCAGGGTCTGGGCAAGGGTAAGTGTCTCGCCCGTTGCCTCCGGCATGAGCAGAATGATTACCCAGTCCGAGAAGAGCACCCAGAGCACACTGACCGTCAGGTAGATCAGCGATATCCGAAGTGGAGAGAGTGGGCAGGATCCTGTTGGCATGAGAGGTCATCGACTCCGGCGGGCCCGGCGGGCAAAGCGAGACGCTACCACCATAATCCAACTTCACCTTTTGAGGAAAATCAACTTCACGAGAAGGAAAAACCAATGGCTCGAATCCCCTACGCCGAAAAAGGCCAGGAAGCGCAAGGCGCCACGCACGTCTATCAGCAGTTGGAACAGGGTATGGGCCTGGTTCCCAATGTGGTCAAGCTGCTTGGCCACTCCGGCCCGGCAACCCAGGGCATCGGCACCCTGCTCGACATCTACTTCGGCCAGCTCTCGATCACCGACCGCGTGCGCGAGATCGCCTACCTGACCGTGGCGCGCCTGAATGGGTGTGACTACTGCCAGGGGCATCACGTGCCGGCAGCACGCCAGGCCGGGCTTCTGGACATGCAGATTGAGGATCTGGGTGAAGACGGTTTCGACAGCGGTGAATTCTCGGAGCCGGAGCGGGCGGTGATCCGCTTCGCCTATGAGACCACCCGGGACGTGAAAGCTTCCGATGAAGCCGTGGAGGAGCTTAAAACGCACTTCTCAGACGCAGCGATTGCGGAAATCACCTTCGTGGTGGCCTCCGGCAACTTCATTCAGCGTGTGGGCAAAAACCTTGGCGTTGAACTGGAAAGCTGAGAACAGGGGCAGGCCCTGACCTGCCCCTGAACCACTCAGAGTGCGCTGGAATTGACCGAGGCAAGCATCTTCCCGACGGCGTCATGGGCAGGGTCCGGCCGCCAGTTCCGGTTCGAGCCAAGATAGCTCCGGGGATCCAGTTCAATGAGACCGATCAGCACTTCCGCGACGATCCGTGCACCCACTGGCCCGAGTCCCTCTCCGGCGTCGGCCTGCCCACCGTAACGACCGCGACCAATCACCTCCGCTTCCATCAGCACGTAGAACCAGAGCGGTACACCAGCGGTTATGGCATCGTTCGAGCGCTCGCGGACCCTGTCCATCACATGCTCGATCTCCGACTCAGGACGCTCCATGGCCTGTGCGACGGCCTCGCCCGCGGGTAGCCGGAAGCTGTTGCCCCGGAGCAGGTTACGGGTCGCCAGCGAGCGCACACCGTCTGCGGGAACAAACGGAAGTTCCAGCAGTTCCGGGGCCATGCTGGTGTTGAGTCGGTCGGCGCGCTGGACCTGGCGGCCTTCGGGCGTGTCGAAGAGTTCATGCCAGTCCACAATGGCCCGCTGATCCGCCAGAGGTGAAAAACCGCCACCCAGCACAGTGCCGAAGAACTCGAACGCCGTACCGCCCTTCTGGGTCTGGATCGTCATGGGCACCATGGAATGCCCGAAGCGGTACGCCGCAACGGCGAACTCGACCGGGATATAGGGAATCCCGCAACGATAGAACCGGCGACCGTGGGCGAGGATATCCGCCACCACGGTGTCACCGCACATAAGCGGAAGAAACTCATTCACCACCGCCCACTGGTAGTGCCAGACGACAGATTGCCGGGCCGCCTCGAGCAGCGATTCATGAACAAGCTCCGGGTTCTCAGCGTGCAACGCCTCACACTGCTGGTTATGGAACCGGATGAAGGCCAGCTGCATCTGGCTGATGATCCGGTTTTCGTCGTTCCTCGGATCCCCGATGGTCGCCGCGCCGGACGCTACACGCGCCAGGTCATCGGCACTGAACGGATCACCTCCCGCACTGTCGGCACCGGTAACCAGCTTCGCATTGAGGAATGGATCGGACTGGGCTCCCTGGTGGTACAGGTAGGGCTGAACTTCAGGTCCGGCGCCGTAAACGGAGTCCAGGTCAAGCGTGGGCGAGCGCGTGTTCTCGGTCGACGCAGCCTGATTCACTCTGTCGAAACTGGATTCCGTGTCCAGCGTGATGTCGTGGTCAATGAACTGGCCAAAAATCACCATCCCTGCGGGGACGGAATGGGTACGTGCGGCATTGCCACCCGAGTCCATCGGACCACCCGCAGCGCCGAGACCCTCCAGAACGCCGGGGTCCGTATAGGCACCGGGAAGGTCGGGAAACAGTCGCCCGAAACGATCCTCACTGATGGGGTGATTGGGGGATTGGCAATGCTCTGACAGCCCCTTCAGAGGCTGCAGGCCGTGATGATGGGTCATGGCGTTCCTTCCCTGATGTGGAACATGAATGAGTCAGTTCCGCGACTCCCTTCACCGATACCGGCACTTCCAACCACAGCCGGGACTACCCCGTACTCAAGGGGACACCCATGGGAACAACCGATTGCATTCTACAACCGTTAAGAGAGCGTAGCGCGAACAGGGGAACGCAACAACCGTCCCGCAGGGCGAGCAGCTTTGCAGGCTAAAAAGGCTGGACTATGCCAGTGCGACTGGCTGGTTCTGGAGGATAAAAATGGTCGGCGTGGCAGGATTCGAACCTGCGACCCCTTCCTCCCGAAAGCAAAATTGACCCCCTAAAACCGGATACTTACCTTTGTAGATACCTGTTTTTATTGCCCGGTTATATTTTAATGTTTTTGGTTGTTCGCGTTTGTGTGACCATTTTGATAACATATTGGTCACAGATTTCGGAACGGGCGACCCATGCCTAGTCGATTATTGGGTTTTGCCGTTCTGTGACCACCAGGGGGCAAAATGGGACAGGCTAGACTTACCTCGATAACCGAGAGCAAGGCCGCAGAGTTCGACCGCAAGGCCAGCGAACGGGACACCCGCTGGTGTGACCGCCTCCCCGGCCTTCACCTCATCAAGCTAAAGAAGGGCTCCACCTGGCGTTACCGCTACCGGGACGCAACCGGCAAGCGCCGCACTGCCACCATCGGCAAGCTGACCGAGAAAAAGCCAGAGGATGCCGCCCGAAAGGTTCTGGAATGGTCTGATAACGAGGCAGACCCGCTAGAGGAACGCGAACAGAAGCGCCAGAACGCCCTCAGCGCCCAAGAGCAGGCCGAGCGCCGCACACTGCGCCGTTACCTCGAATCCGACTACCGCCGCCACATGGAAGCCTGGAAGCCCGAAAACTCCCGCAATACCGAGCAGCGTATCCGCAACCATTTCAGCGAGTTCCTAGAGCGCGATATGGCGACCCTGAACAAGCAGGATATACGCGACTGGCAGACGCGCACCGAGGAACTAGGGCGGGCATACTCCACCATCCGGCGCACCTATGGCGACCTGAAAACGCTACTGAATCAGGCCGTAGAGGATGAGGTACTGGAGGCGAACCCGCTGGCAGGCGTAAAACTGCGCTCCCCTAAAATGACGGAACAGCAGCGAGCGGAACAAGTAGAAAAGGCTAAAAAGGCCGAGCGCCGTATGCTGACCGATGACGAGATCCGCAGCGTTCTAGCCGGTCTGGAGTCCTTTGCAGAGGAAATCCGAGCGGAGCGGCGCAGTAGCCGAGCCCACGGGAAAAGCTACCTTACCGATCTGGACGCGGTACACCACCCCCACTGGTTCATCCCAATGACGCATCTGGCCCTTCATACCGGACTGCGCCCCGGCGACCTCAGAACCCTAACGTGGGAAGAATTGAAAATCCGGTTTGGGCGGCTGCGCAAAGTGACCGAGAAAAGCAAGGTGGCACAGCGCCGCGAACGCCAACCCGCCATAGTGGATATGAAGCTGAACAGCACTATTCAGAAGATCATGGCCGAATGGTGGCAGGATCAGGGGCGACCGGATACCGGCCTTGTGTTCCCCTCCCCTCGCACTGGCCGGGAACTGGACAAACACGCCACCCGCAAGCCTTGGAAGCGCGTAAAGGTATTGGGCGGATTACCGGAAGGGATGGACTATTACGCATTCCGCCACCATTTCATATCCGCTCAACTAGCGGCAGGCGTCCCCATGTTCACCGTGGCCCGCATGGCAGGCCATAAGGACGTGAGCATGATCCAGGAACACTACGGCCATATATGCGAACAGCAGACGGATGAAGCCGTGGACGTTGTAGGGGCGACAATCACCAGAGCGGCTAAAGGGGCGGCGGTATGACTGATATTACAAAATGGGGGAAATGGGGTGATCTGCTTTGGAAGTATCGCCAAGAGCGGAGAATCGAAAAATCCGAAGTTCTGGACGCCCTCGAAAACGACCCGGATATGCCACCAGAAGCCGCGCCTATGGTGAAGTCCATTGTTGCTGGTGATTACAAGTTTCCGCGAGGCAAGAAGCCCGATTGGGATTCGCTAACAGCGGATGTATGGATGGAAGCTTTTACAGGCATCGTCTATGAATGGCTGGCTGGTAATGAGCCACTGCCAGAAAATCCAGACCCCCAGTTAGAAGAATTGAAAGAAGAAGTTGAGTCCGGCAACCGAGGAAGCCGCACGGCAACGGAAGCCGCTAAAGATTACGTGGCCGAGGCAAGCGGCCTGTCAGTGCGAAAACTGGAGCAGATTCTGAGCGCTCGCAGAATTAACGAATAATGGTTCGGTGAGCGCTGAAAAAATATGCGGATCATGGGGTGTACCTTAAAAAACAGTAGAGGTACACCACGATGAAGCCGCAACACCAACCAGACCAAGCATTTTTTAGACCCGCCGACGCTTGCCGCTACCTTGGTATTGGTAGAACCAAGCTCCACGACTTAACCGAAACCGACCCCGATTTTCCCCGGAAGATCCGCATTTCCGCCCGTTGTGTCGGATGGACTCGCGGCCAACTGGATCAGTGGCTGGAGAAGAAAACAGCGGAGGTGTCGGCATGAGCGCCTATATCACCGTACCCGTTGCATCCGAAGAAACCGGCGTTTCCCGCCTTCTAATCGAGGCCGCTATCCGTGAGGGCGATATTCCCGCGTGGAAGTATGACGGCCAAGCCGTGGTTATGCGGTCTGACGTGGAAAAGTATAAAGCGCGAATCCTGGCGGAACGGGGGTGTGACGAATGCGACCAGTAAACGAGAGCGCCGCCACCGCCGGGAAGGCAGGCAGCGGCGCAAAAGAGAGCGGGCAAGCTCAACAACAGTATAACCCAACTGCTCAGGAAGTAACCAGCGGAACCCCGGTTTTCCCGCTCTATACGTCAGTGAAGGCAAAAGCCCCGGAAAGGCTAATCAGCCTGGATGAGTTGGCCGTGATGATGATGAGCCCATCCGAAGGCCCGAAGGATCAAGCCAACGCGTTCACGCCATTCCAGGCGAAAGGGAAAACGAAGGATCACGCCCTAAAAGCTGACTTCTATGCCCTCGCGCTGGACCATGACGACGACGACCGGGACCGCGATTCTTTAGCCGGGCTGTATGAGCCGTGGGGCATGGCGTGGGATGCGTTCACGTCAGCGAGTCACCAACAGGACAAGCATGGCGTCACTGCCAACCGCTGGAAAGTCACTGTTCCGTTCAGCCGCCCTGTCGGTTATGAGCGTTACATGATGCTGGCGGAAGGCGCGTCCCTGCTGGTCGGCACTGACAAGGTTCAGGCCCGAGCCCAACAGGTCATCTACGCGCCCAACGTCCTTACCAATAACGCGCCCTATGATTTCATCCCGCATGAACCGGAAGTGCCCTTTCTGGACCCGCTGGACGATTCTCACCCGTTTATAGCGGCATGCCTGGAGGCGTACCAGAAGGAACAGGAACGCCAGGATGCGGAGGCTAGAAAAGCACCACCGAAGCCCCGCCCGCAAGTGTCAGAAGCCGATGGGCGCATCATCGACAAGGTGGTGAACAGTCACCTTCTGGAGGGTGAACTACAGGTGCGGGGATACCAGGAAGTCGGGAAACGTCTGCTGTCACCCTACAGCAGCACCGGATCGCCTGGAGTCAATATTCTGACCAGCGAGGACGGGAAGGAACGTGCTTATTCACACCACGGTGCAAGCGATCCCCTGTCGAACCTCAACAATGACGGGCACGCGCTGGACGTGTTCGACGTGATCTGCATTCTCGACTATGGGGGCGACGTGAGTAAGGCCGTGGCGGATCTGGCTGATCGTGTAGACCCGGAAGGCCAGAAGGAAAGACAACGCGAATGGGCACAGAAAAACGCCAAGGTAGAAGCAGAATCGCTGCTCAGTGATAGCGCCAACTGCCCGCCACCGGCTGACCTGTTCGGCAAGTTCACCACCCCCGCGTTCCCCGTGGAGCTGATGCCAGCGCCGATCCGTGATTACGCGGAAGATCAGGCGGAGCTGATTGGCGTAGACCCGGCCATAATCAGCATGGCGGCACTCGGAGCCGTGGCGGGCTGTCTGGATGACCGCGTGGAGATCCAGCCGAAGCGGTACGACCCCACCTGGACGGAATCAGCCCGGCTATGGATCGGCATTATTGGCGACCCTTCCGCGAAGAAAAGCCCCGGCATTAAGAAGGCCCTTTCCCCTGTTCGCAAGATCGCCGCCGAATGGCGCGAGGAATACGCGAAGAAGATGAAGGCATGGGAGGAAGCCTGCAAGCAAAAGGAAAAAGGCGAGGAAGATCCGCCCGCCCCAGAACTGCGCCGCCTGACCACCAGTGACGTGACCGTAGAAAAGCTGGGCGACATTCTCGCCAAGTGCGAACCGCGCGGGATCATCGTGGACAAGGACGAGCTAACCGGCTGGCTGGCCAGCATGGACGCCTATAAAGGCGGATCAGGCGGCAAGGATAAGGCCGCATGGCTGGAAGCCTACAACGGCGGAGGGCTGGAGATTGACCGGATCGGACGTGGCTCCACATGGGTAGCCAACTGGAGCGCGTGCGTTATCGGCGGCATTCAGCCCCAGGTTATCAACGAATACGCCAACGCCAACAATCACGACGGCATGCTTCAGCGGTTTATGCTGATCCACGCAGCATCCGCACAACAAGGCGTAGACCGCCGCCCCAACATGGAGGCGAAGGAAAGCTATGAAGCCCTGTTGCGGCAACTGGTGGGCACTCAGGCGGGCAATGAACCCGTCACTCTGTCACCAGAAGCCCACGAGGTGCGCGAGGCGTTCAACGACCGCCTTCACAGAGCTGTCACGACCATGCCCAACCGCCACCTAACGGCAATGCTGGGCAAGTGGGAAGGGCTGTTTTCCCGCGTCTGTCTGGCGTTTCACGCGGCTGAATGCGCGCATTGGATGGAGCACCCGACCGCCCACCAGGTCAGCAGGGAAACCGCTCAGAAGGTGGACCGCTTCCTATGGAACGCCATGCTTCCGCACGCGATTCAGTTCTATGACGGCATGGACCCAACCGAGGATCAGGCCAGGCAATTAGCCGGGCTGGTGCTGGCTCGCCAGTGGGGCAGGTTCACCGTTAAGCGTGACCTTCATAACTACATGCTCGCGTATCGCAAGATGAAGGAATGGGAGCGCGAGGAAATGCTAGACCGGCTGGAGGCGTACAACTGGATAGGCCCGGAGCCCGGCTGTCGGCTGAATGAACGAGGCCGCCCAAGCGCCTATCTGGTAAACCCGCAGATTCACACCATGTACCAGGACCACGCAGAGCAGGAACGCGAGAGACGGCAGGAAGTCGCCCGGATCATGGCGGATCTGAAAGAAAGCGGGTGAATGTAGTAAATGTAGTATGCGCGCGCGTAACGGTAATGAGTCCACGGATGGAGTAAAGAAGGGGAAAAGGGATTTTCTTTTTTAGCACGGGCGCGCGTACTACATCCTCTACATTTGAGGAACCAGACAGGCTAAATACCTAGCCACGAATCCCGGCCCTGTTAGCCCCCGTACCCCTCTGAATCCCGCCAGAACATTAGACCCCTGCCCTTGTTAGGCGTCAATTTAACACACTACCCGATTGTTTTTGTTCCGTATTCGTTCGCCTTACTCCGTTTCGTGTCATCAATCTGTGACCCTTTCGGCCTTATAATGGAGTCATAAGCCGCTGATTAGCGGCAAAACTACACGACAGAAACGGCCTCGATAATGGCGAAACAGAACGAGATCCCCAACCGCTACAGCCACGATTGGCTAGAAAAGCTGGATGGTCGCACCACCCTGGCCCGTGCCGTTAATGAGCGGTACGAAACCCTGGCGGCGGATCTAGGCGGGATCGATGCCCTTAGTTACCAGAAGCGGTCTATCTGTAAGCGGGCAATATGGATGGAGGCCATTATCGAACAGCAGGAAGCCGCCCTAGCCCGTGGCGAGGAAGTTGACCAGGGGAAGCTAACCCAGGCCGTGAACACCCTTTCCGGGCTCTGGAAAACCCTAGGGCTGGAACGCGCCGCCCGTGATGTCCCCGACCTTGCCACCTACCTACGCAAGCGCGAGGCCACGGCATGAGCGTCACGATTCGGGACACAATGACCGATGAAGCCCTATTCGGTGGTCAATTCTCCGGGGAATCCTGGAGCGCATGGCGCGCCCTACTGGCAGGCTTCTACGGCCTTCCTCTGAACGAGGCGGAACAGGATCACTGGCAGGCACTCACTGGCCGCACAGAGCCCACACAGCCGCATGATGAGCTGTGGCTGGTCGTTGGCAGGCGTGGCGGAAAGAGCCAGTGCGCAGCCCTGCTGGCCGTATATGAAGCCGCATTCCGTGACCACACAGACCGGCTATCCCCTGGTGAGGTTGCGACCGTGGCAGTTCTGGCCGCTGACAGGAAGCAGGCCCGGACAGTGTTCCGTTACGTTTCCGGCCTACTGCGCTCCAATCCCATGACCGAACAGCTCATCGTGAAAGAGGATCGCGAAACCCTGGAGCTGGTGAACCGCACGGCAATCGAGATCACCACGGCCAGTTACCGCAGCACACGCGGCTACACCTTTGCCGCCGTTCTGGCAGATGAGCTTGCCTTCTGGCGTTCAGAGGACAGCGCGAACCCCGATTCCGAGATCATCAACGCGGTGCGCCCTGGACTGGCAACCCTACAGGGGCCGCTGATTGCCCTTTCCTCGCCTTACAGCCGCCGTGGCGAGCTTTGGGAGAACTACCGCCGCCACTATGGGCAAGAGTCGCCCATTCTGGTGGCTCAGGCCGCAAGCCGCACGATGAACCCTGCACTACCTGAACGCGTGGTCAGTGAAGCGTATGAACGCGACCCCGCTACAGCTAAGGCCGAGTACGGGGCGGAGTTCCGCAGCGACGTTGAAGCCTTCCTCACTCGCGAGACGGTGGAGGACGCCACCCGCGCCGCCCCGCTGGAAATGCCCCACCTGGACACCGTGAACTATCAGGCGTTCATCGACCCCGCTGGCGGTGGTGCGGATGAGTTCTGTCTGGCGATTGGTCACACCGAGGATGATACCGCCGTTGTTGACGTACTGAGGGCGCGCAAGGGCACACCGGCAGAGATCGCCGCCGAGTATGCCGCGCTGATGCGTGAATACGGCGTCAGCAAAGCCCAATCCGACCGATACGGCGGAAGCTGGCCGCGTGATGAGTTCGCCCGCCACGGCGTCACCGTGGAGGCGTCAGCGAAACCTAAAAGCGAGCTGTACCAAGAGGCGCTGGCGGCGTTTAACAGTGGCCGCGTTCAGCTCCCCCCGGATGAGCGGCTAACCAAGCAGTTTATTGAACTGGAGCGGCGGACAAGCCGCGCCGGTAAAGACTCCATCGACCACCCGCCCAACGGCCACGACGACCGCGCCAACGCGGTAGCCGGGCTGGTGGTGGATCTGACGAAACGCCCCTATAAAGCCCCACGGCTGGTAGTGGGCTACTGAACACCCAATAACCTACCAAGGTGAAACCAATGGCAGACGAACGCACACTTCAAAATCAAATTGCTGGACTCGGAGCCCTAAAAGAGCGGCTTTCGGAACAGTCCTTCGCTCGGAATCAGGTGCGCAAGCTGCACAGCGCCGCTGAGGCCCTGCACACCATCGCAACCTCTAACGATGGATCAGCGGAACGCGCCCGCCGCCTTTCGGATGCGTCAAAGCGTTACCTGGATGCCATCAAGCGCACCAAGGGCGATTTGCAGACCCGCGAGGTTGGTGGCAAGGCGGCATTGTCTGAGGAGTTCTCGCAGCGCGTAGGGCTCCAGGCCGACCGATATGCCAACGAAATAGCCCAGACTTTCGGACGCGCTGACCAAGGGCAGCGTATCCAGTGGCTTTCGAGGATTGCCGAGGATTGCGACGGACGTTCGCTGGCTGCGCTCTATGAAGCGCCCGAATTTGTCACCGGCCTTGACCGTGACACCCTGGCGGAGTTTAGAGGCGTGATGGAGGAAAAGCACACACCCGACATTGCCGCCAAACGCCAGACTTTCAACGCAGACGTAGAGGCCGCACAGAGCGCGATTGATATGGCCTCACAGATTGCGGAGGCGGCGCTCAGTATCGAGGACGTGGACAGCGCCATTGCGGCCAGGGATCGTGCCAATAACGCAGAGGCCCAGCTCCTGAGCGCGACGGCAGAAGATGACAGCGCCTGATCCTGGCCCCGCAAGGCTGGAGACTTCAACCGCCTACCAGGCTGACTCCGAAAGCCCGGAACGCCGATTGTGGGCGGAGGCACTGGGTCAACTGATCCGGGACGCCTCTGCCTACTGGCGCGGGCGCGGACAACCGGGGAACCCTACCCCCGTGGAGCTGGAAGCCGCATTCGATGACATTTGCAGAGCCGGGCCGATGACACAGCGGGTGTGCTCTGCCCTGGATGTTGAACCGGAGGAGGTTTCACGCCAGTTCATCCGGCACTGTGAAGAGCTTTAGCAGACCCGTTTGATTAACTGCTATTTGTTTCTTACACCCTTAGCGCTGCTTCCGTTGTATGGCCCCTGATCGTTGTACCTGACGTTAGTTACCACCCCATCTTCTAAAACATAGGTGTATTCACGTTCACCCCACCCTTGCCCTAGCTCATAGGATAAATAAGTTCGACCGTCAGAAGTCATCGACTTGTCGGGCATACCCAAGTCCTGCATTAGTTCATCTTTTGTCACGGAATCCAGAGGAAACCCTTTGAGGTAGGAAACAGGATTTGTGGCTACGGTAGGTTTCGGTACCCCGTTAGGCCCCGTGGCGGCACAGCCAGCTAGCATAACCAAGAACGCAACGCCTAAAAGAATGCGGTTTGCCATATAGCCCCCAATCACCGTATTGGCGTGAAGTATGGCAGACGATAAGCCGCAGCGCAGTCGCCTTCCTTTCCGTGGCCGCTCTCATGAACTACCTTGCCCATACGGCATAAATACATCATTGAAGGATGAGTTCTCATGGATGCACGCAAAGCCGCCTTGGCCCTCGCGTTTACGCTTCTGGGCTCCAGCGCCCAGGCCAGCAACTTTTCCTACACCTTCCTAGAGGGGAACATTGGATCAACCGAGTTCGACGACTCTATAACGATTGGAAATGAAACCTATGACGGCCTGCTGTACTTCAGTGGCACCGGCTCCTACCAATCTAAGGAAAACGTCACTCTAGAAGCGTCTGTTAACCGGGGCATCAATGAGGGGGATGATAGCGAGATCAACGCCACCGAAGTCAGCGTAGCGGGCGGCTACCCGTTCGCCGTAACAGACAGCATTGATATTTACCCACAAATTGGCTTTTTGCGATCGTCGGCTGAAGTTTGTTTCCGGGGAACGTGTGCCGACACCTCCGACAGCGGCGGGCTTGCGGCCCTCAAAACCCGCGCCTGGCTGACCCGCGACCGGCTAGAGATCGGGGCACGAATCGCCCGTACCACATTGGACGACGCTGATACGTCAGTGGGCTTTAATATCGGCTGGTGGTTCAGCCCTGATGAGGCGCGTCTATCGTTGGGAGTATCGACCGTAGATGACGAAACGACCTATGCAGGCGGTTTCCGGCTTCAATTCTAGCCGGTCACGATACTGCACCGAGCCCCGCCACCGAGCGGGGTTTTTTGTGCCCACAAGTCGGCAGACCATCCACGACAGCTAGGCTAAAAAGTGGGCAAAATGGCCCGCCGTTGTTCGCGTGGACTGGTTACAGATTGGTGACAGAAAGGCCGAAAGTGTGACGAGGGGTAATTCCGACTAGACCGGGAGGTCTGCAAGATGCTGATTCTAGGGAGATTATGGTCGGCGTGGCAGGATTCGAACCTGCGACCCCTTCCTCCCGAAGGAAGTGCGCTACCAAACTGCGCCACACGCCGTTATCAGGGCTGGGATGCGGACTCGCCGCAACGGGGGCGAATTATCAGGATTGTGACGTACTTCTGTCAAGCTGGACTGGCCAATAAGTCCGATCCCGAATGCAAAACGTAGTGTTCCGCATCTAGAATGGATTATGTGTTCAACCGCCAGAGGATTGCATGCCCCTACCCCCCTTCCCTTTTGACAACAGCTATGTACGGCTTCCCGAACACTTCCACCGGCCTGCTCAGCCGGCCCAGGCTCCTGACCCGGAGCTGATCCGTTTCAATAGTCAGCTCGCCGAGGAGCTGGGCATTGACGTCAACGAGTCCGATGAACACGAGCTTGCCGCGGTTTTCTCCGGTAACAGCCTGCCTGAGAACGCCGAGCCCACTGCCCTTGCCTATGCCGGTCATCAGTTCGGCAACTTCGTGCCCCAGCTGGGCGACGGCCGCGCCATTCTGATCGGTGAGGTCATCGACCAGTACCAGAAACGTCGCGACATCCAGCTCAAGGGCGCAGGGCGTACCGAATTCTCCCGTGGCGGTGACGGGCAGGCTCCCATAGGCCCGGTGATCCGCGAATACATCATCAGCGAAGCCATGCACGCACTGGGCATTCCCACGACGCGTGCGCTCGCGGCTGTCACTACGGGCAATGCGGTCATGCGTGAGCGCCCCGAACCCGCCGCGGTACTGACCCGGGTGGCTGCCAGCCATATCCGGGTGGGCACCTTTGAATACTTCGCCTACCGGCAGGATACCGATGCCATCCGCACCCTGGCCGACTACGCCATTTCCCGGCACTATCCGTCCCTGATGTTCGAGGATCAGCCCTACCAGGCACTGTTCAGGGCCGTGGCGCAACGCCAGGCCGAGCTGATTGCGGACTGGATGAGCATTGGCTTCATCCACGGCGTCATGAATACGGACAACGTGGCCATCAGTGGTGAAACCATCGACTACGGCCCCTGTGCTTTCATGGACCAGTACCACGCCAACACGGTATTCAGCTCCATAGATGCCATGGGGCGCTACGCCTACAACAACCAGCCCGAGATCGGATACTGGAACCTTGCCCGCTTTGCTGAATGCCTGCTCCCACTGTTCGATGGGAACAAGGAAGAGGTTGTCGAAACCGCAAAAGCCATCCTTGGTGAATACCGGGAACACTACAACAGCGCCTGGCGTGAACGTTTCGGCCGCAAGCTCGGCATCAGGAGCCTTGCCCAGGAAGATGAAACAGTGGTGCACGAACTGCTGGAGCTCATGCAGCAGACCGGCAGTGACTTCACCGCTACTTTCCGAGAGCTGACCCGGCTTGCCCATCAGGACGACGCGCAGGAGGCCGCAGCCGCGCTTTTGGGCGACACACAGCAGGCGCGAGACTGGAGTGCACGCTGGATCGCGCTGCTCGACACCCCCGAAGCGATGTGGCAGGCAAATCCCGCCATCATCCCCCGCAACCATCAGGTGGAGGCGGCCATCAGCGCTGCCCGCCAGGGGGATCTGCGGCATTTCCATGATCTAATGGCAGCACTGGAATCACCCTTCTCAGCTAACGCTGACGCCTCCGCATACCGGCACCCGCCTGCACCGGAAGAACAGGTTGCAAGAACCTTCTGTGGAACCTGAGTTGCACAGTTCACATTCCTGAATGGCCGTTATTATCAAAACGGCCATTCTTTCTCATTTGCGGCCAACCGGCTTGGCACGCAAGACTGCCTCTGTATAGTGCCCACAGCTGTACGCCGGAATTCGATTCGTCAATTTGACATTAATTAACGAATAACCGGCCAATTCCATAGGATTGCCGAACAATTACATTATCGGGAAAGACGGAATCCGGAGGGCTCCCAGCATGGATGTGCCGACCCGCTCAGTTCAGGATACTCAGGCCTACGATGTCCCCATACTGCCTACGCGGTATGTAACCCATTTTCTGCGCTTCATGGAACAGTACGGTATCCGTCCTCCAGCGCTTCTCGAAGGAACCGGTCTTGATGCCGCCGAGCTGGAAAGCAGCGAGGAAGGCATGACCATGAATGAGCTGCTCATACTGCTCCGGCATGCCAGTGAACTGTCGGAAGATGAACGCCTGCCCTTCGAATTCGGCAAGCAGCTCGACATCAATGCGCACGGCCTGGTAGGCGCGGCTGTGCTCTGGCAGAACGACTATTTCCGCCTCGTGGAGATGATCATCGAATACGAGCGGGTCTGCCTGCCGATCCACGACCTGCGCCTGACGCTCAAGGACGAAACCGTACAGATCCAGCTCCATGACATCTGGGATCTTGGCGACCTGCGCTCGTTCATGATCCGGATCTATATGGGCAGCATCTACGAACTGTCGCGCCACATCTGCAGGGACATGCTGCTCGAGTTCGATACCCCCACGAACCTGACCGCCGAGCAATGGCAGCAGGCGGCCCCCGAGGCGATCATCCGATTCAATGCGGGGGCGGCCTGCGCGACACTGCACCCAGCCCAGCATGCAGGCGCCAATCTCGGACAGGAGCTGTCCTCGTTCCTGGCACGACACCGTTCACGCCAGGACCTGAAGGCGTCCGATGACAACAGCAGCGTCACCGAGCGGGTCCGTCGCCAGATCCTCGATGACCCGGGTCTGAGCTGCACACTGGAGCGCGTAGCCCAGAACCTCCAGATGACGCCCCGTTCACTGCGCCGTCATCTGCAGGCCGAGGACTGCTCCTTCCGTGATCTGCGCAATGAGATCCGCTGCCACTATGCCGACCGCTACCTGGCCGATACCCGGATGCCACTGAGCACCATCGCCTACAAGCTCGGCTTCAGTGACCAGGCCAGCTTCACCCGCGCCTACCGTTCCTGGACAGGCCGCACACCGGGGCAGACCCGCCGCCGCATCTGATCACAGCCCTTCCTCCCCGGTCATTCTCCGGCCCCTTGTTTCGGCTTATGAGGGGTCGATCCGCGCGACTCAACTCTCCCCTGACCATGAGCGGAAATGAACAGCCGCTCATTCTGCGTTCACAAGCCCCGATTGACGTTCATCACGAATTCAACAAACAACCGCCCGGATAACCGCTTTTAACAAGCCTGTTTCCTTTTTGAGCAATGACCAGAACCCACGGGGCGCGCGAGTGTTGGAGGTGCCGGGACCGTTCCAGGATGCGTCTTTGGTCCCGGCGCCATGAATACAACAAACAATGAGGATGACGTTGATGAACGCCATAACCGAAAAGCCTACAAGTAAGCCCGGGCGCCTGCTGCTCAGCAGTGCCGTTGCGGCGCTGCTTGCAACGGGCGCAACCACAGTCAACGCCGAACAGGTCTCACTGACCGTCGAACACAGTTGCCCGCTGCCGATCATCGGCGAGGACCCGCTGGTGTCCGAGATCAGTGCTGACCTGCCCGCCGAGATAACCGCAGGTGAGTCAACCGGCGAGCTGAACATCAACGCGGTGACCACAATCACCGACAGGGCTCGTCAGGGACTGTCCCTCGCCGGTGGCGCTAGCCTCGAGGGCACCGCCACGGCGGAGAACAACATCGCGCTTCCGGAAGGTGACCAGCCGCTTTCGGTGACCCTGGAGATTCCGCAGCAACCTATCCCCACGGAAAGCGGTTCCTTCACAGTGGATTCCAGCGCAACCGTTGATCCGCTCACTTTTGAGAACCCCGGACAGGGCACCATCACCGTTGGCGACCTGCAGCTGAATCAGGTCGTGCGTGATGGCAACGGCAATATCGCTCCGGATCCGGTGGGCGAGTTCACCTCCGACTGCACCCTCGTGGGCAACCAGGAGGACATGGTCCTGCACACCTTTGATGTCGTTCCGGCGGACACACCCGCCAATATCACCGTTGATCCTGAAGATGAGCTGGACCTCGGCAGTTCAATGGCCGGCAGCCCGCTTGAAGGCAGCATCACGGTGGGCAACAACGGCGGCCAGACACTGAACATCAACAGCGTGACTATCGCTGGTGCCAATGCCGACCTGTTCACACAGAGCAACGACTGCACCACGCTTGAGCCGGGTCAGAGCTGCTCCGTGGGTGTGAACTTCCAGGCAAGCGAACCGGGCACCTACAGTGCCAGCGTCCAGATCGACTCCACTGATCCGGATGCCGAGGATTCGCCCAAGGTGGTTGACCTCAGTGCCGAGGCGACAGAGCAGCCCAAGCCTGCGCTTGAACTCAGCTCCCCGGAAATTGATTTCGGCACCATTGACCTCGCCAATACCACCAGTGCTGAACAGACACTGGATCTGACCAACACGGGTGAGGCGGACCTTGAGATCAATGGTCTGAACCTCGTCAACAACCCGGACGGTGTCTTTACCCAGACCAACGATTGCCCGAGCGCCCTTTCACCGGAGCAGTCCTGCACGGTTACCGCTACATTCCAGCCGTCGCAGGTGGATTCCTACAGCGCAAACCTTGAGATTGCGACCAACCTTGATGGTTCCCCGGAGACTGTAACGCTGTCCGGCTCAGCCGAAGACACCAGCAATGGTGATGACGGCGACAACGGCGACGGTGACAACGGGGACGGCGATAACGGCAATGGTGACAACAACGTGGATGTCACCTTTGACCTTGAAGGGATCACCAATGTTGCAGCCAACGACTCGGATGTACCGCTGAATGGTCAGATCGACAGCTCGATCAACCTGACTACCGGTGATTTCACTGCAGACCTGCAGCTCGATCCGACCCAGGCCCAGTTCCAGATCTCCAAGCTGTTCCACAAGATCCAGGGCCGTGCAGACATCGAGTTCGAGCCGGTGGGTGAAACAACTGGTTCCCTCGACCTCGAGTCCGGCCAGCTGACTGCGGAAAGCGAACTGACGATCAAGATTCCCGAAGCGCGGGTCTCCGTCATTGGCTTCGGCTTCGGTTCCGATGGCATCCGGATCGGCGGCGGAACGTCCTGCCAGACCAAGGAACCAGCCACCATCAACCTCTCGAGCCCGGAAGGCGAAGAGTTTGATCCGCTCCAGGGCGGCACCGTTACCGGTACCTATGTTGCACCGGAACTTGAGAACTGCGGTCTGCTGACCGGCGTGCTCAACGAGTTCTTCGAAGGTCCGGGTAACACCATTGAGCTTGAGCTGTCGCCCCGTTTCGAGGAGTAACGGGGGAACAGAAGGGGCGGCCCGCCATGGCGGGTCGCCCGAATAACCAAAGAGGAGAAATCACAATGATGACAATGAAGAAAAGCCTGTTGGCCCTCTCCGTCGCAGCCATGCCGATGGCCGCTTCCGCTGACCTGCAGCCCATGAACGACAATGAAATGGGCGGCGTTACCGGTCAGGCCGGGGTGACTATCGAGCTGTCAACGGCAGCCACCATTGGTGCCATTGAGTACAATCAGGACACTGCTGACTCAAGCACTGGCTCCGTACTCATGGAGGGTATTCGCGTTGGTGGCCACGAAGATGGCGAAAAGCTGGAAGTTGATGTCTATGTTGACCTGGTCAACGATGCCGGCACAATCAGCAATGCTGTGGGAGGAGCTCCCGATGATGCAAACCTGGAAGACGGGGATGCGGTCATCAACGTGCGCAATCTCGGTAACGAGCTTGCACCAGTGGAAGTCGGCGTAGACATGGACTCTCTCGGTCTGATGTCCAGTGATGGCACCATCACCGATCCGGGCAGCGCCGACAGTTCTGCAACGCTGATCTCCAATCTGGACCTGGACATGTACGTGTCCAAGCTCAATATCACTGCCAAGACGGATAACATCGTAGGCGCCGACAACTCCATTGGTTCACTGAGAATCGAGAATGACTTTGCAGCTGAGTTGAGCGCCGACTTCGACGTTGCAGCCGTCTCCCTGGTCGACGCCCGCATGGGCGGGGCAGGCAGCATGGAGCTTCTGAAGACTGCAAACGAGGAGGACTTTGCAACACAGGTGGGCCTGCTTAATCCGGTCAACGTCGTACTGGAAGTTGGGCAAGGGCCGGCAATTTCAGCTGGCAAGCAGAGCACATCGGCACCGGAAGAGACGCTCCGCGTGAACATTGCTGAGCTCTCGGCCGACATGTGGCTGCCCACCATCAACGTTGGTAGTGGCGGTGACGACGGCAATGCCAGCATCGGCTCCGTCGGTATCAGCAACCTGAACGTTGTTGATACGCAGATGGCTGTCTACGGTCGCGAGTAAACGTGACCACAGGGGCCGGTCATTCCGGTCCCTGTTCTCCCCCTCTTCAGCTAACCTCCCCCTTTTTCAGTCCATATACAGGCAGCAGAACCTGATCCTCTCCTCTTGAACTCAAGCTTCTGCGGGGATGCGGCTTATTCCCTTGCTGATTTTTGAGCTATCGGAACTGGTAGACAGGAGCGAGACGATTCCGTCAACACAGGCGAGACGTTACGCAGGAAAGGGAAATAAAAGTGGCGGTGGGCCAGGGATTCGAACCCCGGGAGGGCGTTAACCCTCGGCGGTTTTCAAGACCGCTGCATTCGACCACTCTGCCAGCCCACCGGGTAGGTGCTGCCGGAACCGACAGCAGCCGGAATATTACCTTAAATCGGCGTCATGTCAAAGTGTTGAGCTTCCCAAAAGCACACGGAAAGGCTTTGCACTGGCCCCTGGACGCTTTATGATTGGGTACACAGTCAAGAGTCCATCAAGGAGATTCCGCACATGGCCGACAACCGTTTCCCCAATGCCGCCCAGAGCCGGGCCCAGGGCGGGGTCCGCGAAGGGCTGAGCACCGAGGTCACGACGGTATTGCGCAATACCTACATGCTGCTGGGTCTGACCCTGGCGTTTTCCGCCGTCACAGCCGGAACCAGCATGGCGCTGAACCTGCCTCATCCGGGCCTGATCCTGACCCTTGTCGGTTTCTACGGGCTCCTGTTTGCTACGCATAAGCTGCAGAACAGCGTCTGGGGCCTGGTGACCACCTTCGCCCTCACGGGCTTCATGGGCATGACCCTGGGCCCAATCCTGAACACCTTTGTCGCCAACGGCGCCGGGCACCTGGTGACCACCGCGCTTGGGCTGACGGCCACGATCTTCCTGGCTCTGTCCGCCTACACACTGATCACCCGCAAGGACTTCAGCTTCCTGGGTGGTTTCATCTTCGCGGGTGCCCTGGTTCTGATGGGCGGCATGCTGATCGCCTTCCTGTTCAACCTGCCGAACCTGCACCTGGCGATCTCAGCCGGCTTCACCCTTTTTGCCTCGGCCTGCATCCTCTATCAGACCAGCGCCATCATCAACGGCGGCGAGCGTAACTACATCATGGCCGCCATCGGCCTCTATGTATCGCTCTACAACCTCTTCATCAGCCTGCTGCACCTGCTGATGGCGTTTGCCGGCGACAACTGATCCGGCGTTGAAAGCGGCCTTTCACATAACGGCGGCTCCCAACGAACACCAGGCGATCCATTCCGCCTGGTGTTTTGCCAATGCCCTCCTCAATGCCAACCACGGCATCAACCGTATCTTTCTTCAGGGGGATGCGGTTTTTCTTGCTGCAACCGCGGCCTCCCATTCCCCCTTCTGTAACGAAAGCGGAGCACAGTGGGAAAAACTCATTGAAAAATGGTCGCTTCCGGCAACCGTATGCATTGGTTCGGCGCAGCAGCGCGGTCTTGAGGATACCCATCTGAGGGGCGGCTGGTTGACCGGCGGCCTCGGGGACTGGGTTATGGCCTGCACCGAGGCGGACCGTATTCTCCAGTTCACGGGGGAACGGTAATGACGGAGAAGGCCCCCACCCCCCTGCCTGACCAGCTCTTCGTGCTTGACCGGGACGAGGACACCGGAGAGTTTCTGGACATGCTGCTCACCCTCTGCACCTTTGGTATCCGTGCCAGGCTTCTGCTGGTGGGATCCGGTGTCACTGCGCTGGCCTCGGAGCACCGGGGAATGCCCCTGGCCCGGTTTCCGGATATGGGACTGCAGCAGCTCATGGTGGAATGGCCTGTTACGGAAAACGCGCACGGAGAGCTGCCTGAATCCGCCATCACAGTGGATGACCGGCAGATCCGGGATCTTTACGCACAGGTACCGAGGATTCTGCACCCATGAGCGGTCGCATACACGTTCTGGCCAGAACACCCGGCCACCCGAGGCATCATCGGTGCCTGGCGATGCTGGGCCCCGAAGACACGCTGGTGCTCACAGCGGCCGCCCTGGAGCGCCTGTCGCAGAACGAACCGCTGGACGGTATCCAGGCGGGCAGGATCATGGCTCTGACAGAATCCCCCGAAAACCTGACCCTGCCACCTGGATGCACCGCCCTGACGCATGCCGCGTTTGTGGAACAGATCCTCACGATCCATCAGCCCGTTTTCTGGTAGCTCAAAGCCCCATCAACACCACAGGAACCAGGGTTGCCAGCAGACCACATACGCCGCCGGCCAGCATCAGCCGCCCTTCCTCGGCAGCGAATACCGGCCGGAGAAGGGACTGGAACGCGTCCGGAGAAAGCCCTGCAATCCGCTCCTCGATCAGCTCGGCCACGATGCGCGCCCGGTCATTGTTAAAGGCATCATCCCGGAACACCTCCTCTGACGCGCTCAGGGCCCGGTCATTCATGCTTTTCTTGAGCTCTGTATAGCCGGAGGCACCCACGGCCATTTGCGTGCTTACACGCAGCACCGTGGACTGATCCAGAAGCGGCCGCAGGTGCTTCTGGATAATGGCGCGCGTCCGCCCAGCCTTTTCCCCGTGGACAATGGCGTGCGCCACCTTTTCACAGGTAAGAAGCTCATGCGCGACACGCTGGCCCCAGATGTGGCTGATCTCCGGCTGACGGCGCATAAGCAGCCCCTGAATGCGGAAAGGCCCCCACTGCTTCTGCTCCCGTGGCCGGAAGATCAGGGTTATCGCAATCCAGTTGGTCAGAAGGCCAACAATGAAGCCACCCCCGAGAAGCAGCCAGCTGGAGGACCAGAAGGTCCATCCCGCCGCAAGCGCAACGCCCAGAAGCAGCCCGATGACGGCGCCGCTGCGGATCACGAACTGGAAGGTGGAAGCGCCGGCGTCCTTCAGGATACGGTTCATGAAATCCGGATGCTCGCGGAGCTCCTCGCTCATCAGGGCCCTGAGATCCACCAGATCGCCGAGTTCCTCGCCGAAATCCGCGACCATGGCATCCACCCGTTCCGGCAGGTTGTGCTCCACATAGCGGTAGATCCGCCCTTTGACCCGTCGCGGCAGGTTATCCCACAGCACCGGATGATGTTCATACATCACATCATCCACGTACTCCTCAAGATGAGGCATGATCCGGCTCACCACCTCTCCAGTGATCAGTGCCGGATCCAGACGCTGGTAAACACCGGTAAGGTCGCCACTGCGCGCCAGGGTACGGTCAATGCATTCGTGGGCCATCTCCTCCGCCCGACGCGGAATCACCCCCTGCCAACCGAGGAAGGGAGGCCTGCCAACGGGGTCAATCGGATGGAACAGCATCAGCACGGCCAAGCGGTTGGTGGCCCAGCCGACCACAGCGGTGAACAGGGGCAGAGCCCAGATGGTCAGAGGTAGATCGGGTACGGTCACGTATGCAGTCCCTGAACGCGTATTCAGGGCGACACTCTAGCGGAAACCGGCGCGTAACGGTATGCAGCAGCGCCGGGGAGGCACTGCTGAATCCATCAGTAGTAGGCGTTCTCGCGGTAGCTGTGATCGGTCACATCCTCGATACCGCTGATCTCCGGCAGCTGTTCCTTGAGGGTGCGCTCCACGCCCTGCTTGAGGGTAAGGCTCACTGCGGCACAGCCCTGGCAGCCGCCGCCGAAACGCAGCACGGCCACGTTGTCGTCGGTCAGTTCCACCAGTGACACCTCGCCGCCATGGGCCGCGAGACTGGGATTGACCTCGGACTGAAGCACGTAGTTCAGGCGTTCCGACAGGGGCGCGTCCGCGCTCACCTGCGGTACCTTCGCGTTGGGCGCCTTGATGGTGAGCTGGCCGCCGGTCTGGTCCTCTTGGAAATCGACCACCGCCTCTTCCAGGAAGGTGATGCTGTTGTGATCGATATAGAGCGGAAATTCGCCCATGTCGAGCTGCTCATCGGACGGCACAACCTCATGGGGTGGGCAGTATGCCAGACAGGTCTCGGCGTGACGGGTTCCGGGCTGGGTCACGAACAGCCGAACTCCCATCCCCTCAACGTCCTGTTTCTGGACGAGCTGCCCCAGGTAGCGCCGGGCTGATTCGGTGACGGTGACGGTATCCAATGCCGTTCCCCCTCTTGATGGTCAAGTATGCGCCTATTGTAAGGAAGCATTCCCGGGAATAAAAGACCAACCAACGGGGTCAGGAATTGCGGCGGTTGCACAACATCAAAAAAATTTGATGAACTATCAGGACTTTTTCGGATTCTGTGTTAGCATTCATTTACTTCAAGCAAAACCCGCGAAAGGGACACGGACAGTATCCCCCTTCAGACAACGCTCAGGATGACGCTCTCCCTGCCTCACAGGGTGACCGCCTGGCGCACATTTTCTGTCTCAAGATTCGATAACTGACAATGAGGTAGTTGAATCAATGAGTGATCGACAAACTCGACTCGAGCAGCTCCGAAAGGCGCTGCAGGAACGTATCGTCATCCTGGATGGCGGCATGGGTACCGAAATCCAGAACCTTCAGCTCAGCGAGGCACAGTATCGCGGTGAGCGGTTCAAGGATTACGAATACGAGGTCAAGGGCAACAACGACCTGCTCTGCCTGAGCCAACCCGAAAAGCTCTGGGACATCCACAAGCAGTACATGGATGCCGGTGCGGACATCATCGAGACCAACACGTTCAACTCCACACGGGTGTCGCAGTCCGACTACTACATGGAGGATCTGGTCCCCGAACTGAACCAGAAGGCGGCCCAGCTGGCGCGTGAATGCGCCGATGCCAAGACCGCCGAGGATCCGAGCAAGCCGCGTTTCGTAGCCGGTGCCGTGGGTCCCACGTCCAAGACGGCGTCCATCTCGCCGGACGTGAACAACCCCGGTTACCGCAATACCAGCTTTGATGCCCTCTACGAGGACTACTACGAGGCCATCGAGAACCTGATCATCGGTGGCGTCGACATCATCCTGCTCGAGACCATCTTTGACACCCTGAACGCCAAGGCGGCCATCTACGCCGCCCAGCAGTACGAGATCGACTCCGGCCAGGAAGTGCCGTTGATGATCTCCGGCACCATCACGGACGCCTCCGGCCGTACCCTGTCCGGCCAGACCACCGAGGCGTTCCTGAACTCGGTTGAGCACGGCAACCCGCTGCTGATCGGCCTCAACTGCGCCCTGGGCGCGGACGCCATGCGTCCCTACGTGGAAGAGCTTGCCAACAAGGCCCCCTTCTACGTGACCACGCACCCGAACGCGGGCCTGCCCAACGAATTCGGCGAGTACGACCAGACGCCGGAAGAGATGGCGGACATCGTCGAAACCTTTGCGCGTGACGGCTTCCTGAACGTGATCGGCGGCTGCTGTGGTTCCACGCCGGAACACATCCGTGCCATTGCCGAGCGCGTCAGCAAGTACGAGCCGCGCAAGGTGCCGAAGCGCGAGCCCAGGCTCCGTCTCTCCGGCCTGGAGCCGTTCACCGATGACGACAACGTGGTCTTCATCAACGTGGGCGAGCGCACCAACGTCACCGGCTCCAAGAAGTTCCTGCGCCTCATCAAGGAGGAGCAGTACGAGGAGGCCCTGGAAGTCGCCAAGGACCAGGTTGAGAATGGTGCCCAGATCATCGACATCAACATGGACGAGGGCATGCTCGACGCCAAGGAGTGCATGACCACCTTCCTGAACCTGGTTGCCGGCGAGCCGGACATCTCCAAGGTTCCGATCATGGTCGACTCCTCGCGCTGGGAAGCCATTGAGGCCAGCCTCAAGTGCATCCAGGGCAAGAGCATCGTCAACTCCATCAGTCTCAAGGAAGGCGAGGAAGACTTCCTCAAGAAGGCACGCACCGTACGCCGTTACGGCGCGGCCGTGACCGTGATGGGCTTCGACGAGCAGGGCCAGGCGGACACCGCCGAGCGCAAGATCGAGATCTGTAAGCGCTCCTACGACCTGCTGGTCAATGACGGCTTCCCGCCCCAGGACATTGTGTTCGACCCGAACATCCTGGCGATCGGCACCGGCATTGAGGAGCACAACAACTACGGCGTGGACTTTATCGAAGCCACCCGCTGGATCCGCGAGAACCTGCCCTACGCCTCCGTCAGTGGCGGCGTGAGCAACCTGTCGTTCTCCTTCCGTGGCAACAATGCCGTGCGTGAAGCCATGCACTCGGCCTTCCTGTACCACGCGGTCCAGGCCGGCATGAACATGGGCATCGTGAATCCGGGTCAGCTCGTGGTGTATTCGGACATCAACGACGAGCTCAAGGAACACGTCGAGGACGTGATCCTGAACCGCCGCGAAGACGCTACCGACCGGCTGCTCGAGATTGCCGAGAAGTACAAGGGCCAGGGTGGCGAAGAAAAGCAGGAAGACCTGGAATGGCGCGAATGGCCGGTTGAGAAGCGGCTTGAGCACGCACTGGTCAAGGGCATCACCACCTACATCGACGACGACACCGAGGAAGCCCGCCTGCGCGCCGATCACCCCATCGAGGTGATCGAAGGCCCGCTTATGGACGGCATGAACGTCGTCGGCGATCTCTTCGGCGAAGGCAAGATGTTCCTCCCCCAGGTGGTCAAGAGCGCCCGCGTGATGAAGAAGGCCGTCGCCATCCTGATCCCCTACATCGAGGCCCTGAAATCCGAAGGCCAGAAGGCCAAGGGCAAGATCCTCATGGCCACGGTCAAGGGCGACGTCCACGACATCGGCAAGAACATCGTCGGGGTTGTACTGCAGTGCAACAACTTCGAGGTGATCGACATGGGTGTCATGGTCCCCTGCGACCAGATCCTGCAGAAGGCCAAGGAAGAGGACGTGGACATGATCGGTCTTTCCGGCCTGATCACGCCCTCGCTGGACGAGATGGTACATGTGGCCAAGGAAATGCAGCGCCTGGACTTCCAGGTGCCACTGCTGATCGGCGGCGCTACCACCTCGAAGGCGCACACCGCGGTCAAGATCGACCCTGAGTACCAGAACGACCAGGTGCTCTACGTGAACGACGCCTCCCGCAGTGTGGGCGTGGCCGCCAAGCTGGTGAGCGAGACCGGCAAGCAGGAACTGGTGGACAACACCAAGGCCGAGTACGACAAGGTCCGCGAGCGGCGCAAGAACCAGGGCCGCAAGGCCAAGATCATTCCGCTGGAAAAGGCCCGTGCCCGTGCACCGGAGCTGGACTGGGAGAACTACACCCCGACCAAGCCCGAGTTCCTGGGTCTGAAGACCTTCGAGGACTACAACCTGGCGGAACTGCTGGACTACATTGACTGGTCTCCCTTCTTCCAGAGCTGGGACATGCCGGGCAAATACCCGGATATTCTGGAACATCCCGAAAAGGGCGAAACCGCGAAGAACCTCTTCGACGACGCCCAGAAGATGCTCCACTGGCTCATCGACGAGAAGAAGATCCTGGCCAAGGGTGTGATCGGCTTCTGGCCGGCCAACCGTGTGGGCGATGACATCGAGATCTACACCGATGATTCCCGCCAGAAGGTTCTGACCCGCGTCCATCACCTGCGCCAGCAGGATGACAAGGCGCCGGACAAGCCCATGATGTGCCTGTCCGACTTCATCGCCTCCAAGGAGTCCGGTATTCCGGATTACATTGGCGGCTTTGCCGTCACCGCCGGCCACAAGGCCGACGAGCTGGCGAAGGAATACGAGGCGGCGAACGACGACTACAGCGCGATCATGGTGAAGATCCTCGCCGACCGCTGCGCTGAGGCCCTGGCCGAGCGTATGCACGAGCGCGTGCGCAAGGAGTTCTGGGGCTACCAGACGGACGAGCAGCTGAGCGCCGAGGACCTGATCAAGGAGCGCTACCAGGGCATCCGTCCGGCGGCCGGCTACCCGGCCTGCCCGGACCACACGGAGAAGCCCGAGCTGTTCCGCCTGCTTGAGGCCGAAGCCAACGCCGGCATGGAGCTTACCGACAGCAACGCCATGCTGCCGGCAGCGGCGGTCTCCGGCTGGTACTTCGCACATCCGGAGTCCAAATACTTCGCGGTGGGCAAGATCAGCGTGGATCAGGTCGAGGACTACGCCAAGCGCAAGGACATGAAGAAGTCCGAAGTGGAGCGCTGGATGATGTCCAACCTCGCCTACGACCCGGACGAGTAATCCGCTCACAGCCCTCCTCCGGGAGGGCTCCGGGTAGAAGAACGCAAACGGGCGTCAGGCCACCTGATGCCCGTTTTTTATTGCTTTATAATGGTCGGATCAAACCAGCCCACAGGAGGTTTTGTGAGCCATAGTGATCAGAACAAACCCGGACTCTGGCAGGTGGTTTTCAGCATCCTCGCCGCCGCGCTGGGCGTGAATTCAGAGAGCAATCGTCAGAAGGACTTCAGCGCGTCTTCGCCCTGGCCATTCATCATCGGCGGGATCATCTTCGGTGTAGTCTTCGTGGTGGGTATCGCGCTTATTGTGAAGATCGTTCTGGAGAGCACCGGGGCGGCCTGAGCGCCCCGGCGTTTCACACAGGGTTACTGCGTGGCAACAAAGGTGGTCGCAAGTGCCACGAAGAGCAGGATCAGCCCGACCGCAGCAAATGCATCGACACGCTCGTCGCTTTCATTCGGTGCCGCGTCGTTCCGGCCTTCTTCGTTCTGGTTGCCGTAGCTCATTGCTTTCTCCCAACAAATGCTTATGGTCAATCGGCGACGGTGACCATGATAACCCGCCTTGGGCCCCCTTGCCAGCGTCCGCGGCCGTTCACTGGAAACGTCCGGCCCGGACCCACTCAACTCCTTTCATGATACCCGACTCCACGGCACTCGCGGCACTGAGGCCAAGCCTCTCGGGCAGGGTGCGGCGGCGTTCATAGCGTACCAGCAGGACATCACGCTCCTCGCAGGCCTCGGTCATGACCTGGTCCGAGGTCTTGAGCTCGTCCGCCAGGTTCACGTCCAGTGCCTGACGGCCAAACCAGATCTCCCCGGTGGCGACGCTGTCGATATCCACCGCCGGCCGGTGTTCACTCACGTAGTCCTTGAACAGCTGATGGGTCTGCTCCAGGTCCTCGGTGAACTTGCGCCGGCCTTTCTCGGTGTTTTCCCCGAACACCGTCAGGGTCCGCTTGTACTCGCCCGCGGTCAGAACCTCGAAATCCACGTCATTGCGCTTGAGCAGACGGTGCACGTTCGGAAGCTGAGCCACCACACCAATGGAGCCCAGAATCGCGAACGGAGAGGCGATAATCCGGTCCGCGACACAGGCCATCATGTAGCCTCCGCTGGCGGCGACCTTGTCGACACAGGCCGTCAGCGGCAGTCCGGCGCGGCGGACCCGGTCCAGCTGCGCCGCCGCATAGCCGTAGGAATGCACCATGCCGCCGGAGCTTTCGAGCCGGATCATGACCTCGTCCCGCCCGGGCTCGGCCACTCCGAGTATGGCCGTGATACAGCGGCGCAGCCCACCGGTCTGGCTGGCCTTCAGGTCCCCATGGAAATCCACCACATACAGGCGCCCGCGGCGCTGCGCCCCGTCACTCTCATTCTGGCGTTCCGCCTTTTTCTCCTTTTTCCGGCTGCGCCTGAGATCCCTGAGCCACTTTCGGCGGCCGGCCCCCTCATGCAGATGGGCCTCCAGGGTCTCGCGGTTGTCCCGCAGGCGATCGTTCACCCTGACCACCTGCAGTTCGCCCTCATCCTCCTGGTTGCGCCCACGCTGCGCCGCCGCCATGATCATCGCCGCCACGATCAGAGCGGCCACTGCGAAGGTCACGATCTTGGCCAGGAAAAGCCCGTATTCCGCAAGAATCTCCACCAATCACTCCTTTACCGAAAGTTCCATACACAACCCGTGACTATTCTACGCATCACCACGGCACAGCATAAGAACCCGGTGATTCGGGTATTCAAACAAGCGTTCGATCAAGCTTGACAGCATTGACGCCCCCACCTACAGTCGGCCGAAGCCATCCCATGGCGAAACAACAACGGCAACCAAGGACTTCGAGCATGTCTGTACAACCCGTATTCGAAAAACTCGAGAAGAACTTCAACGCGGACGCTGCTGCCGGCCTGGACCTGGTATTCCAGTTCGACATCGAGGACGATGCCTCCTATCACCTGATCATCAAGGACGGCACCTGTGATCTGAAGGAAGGCACACATGACGACCCGTCCGTGACCCTGATCATGAACTCGGAGACCCTTCAGGGGATCGTCAGCGGCGAGACAGATGGCATGCAGGCATTCATGGCCGGGCAGCTGCGCGCTGAAGGCGACATGATGCTGGCCACCAAGCTGGGTGAGCTGTTCAACATCGGCTGAGGCCTTACCCGGGAACGCCGAACCCACCGGCGTTCCCGACCACCTTCGATGCGTACTTCCCTGCCCCTCTAGAGACCCACATCCTGGAGTGATGTCTCCGCCAGGCGGAGCAGTTCCGGGTTCGGCGCGGCATTCATTCCCAGCTCCTCGATGTAATACTCCAGTGAGGTGATGGCATCCGCCAATGCTTCCAGAATCCGTGATTCCGGTGGCTGCTGAGTGTTCAGAAGCTGGTTCTCGATCGCCCCCGTCACACGGGCGACAACACGGGCCGCGTTCTCGTTTCCGAGAAGCTGCATCCCACCCTCGATACTGCGCAGGGTGGCCGGCACGTTCGCCAGATGCAGCTTATCGAAATCGGATTCAAGAAACGCGGTAATCGCCTGTTTCGCCAGGGTAAGCGCTGAACTGGCCTCGTCACTGAGCACAATCAGCGCTTCCTGCACGTAGACCGACCCCTCATCCCGCCGCACCTTGTGCGCAAGACGATCGGTGTCCGCCGTAATGCCATGGCTGGCCAGGTGCTGGGCCGCCTCCTCAATATTCAGAACGGCATCCGCGACTGCATAGAGCTCCCCTTCCGATGGCAGCGCGCCTTTCTGCTCCCAGTCCCTGAGGCGTCCGGCTTCCTGGCGAGCCAGCGAACTGAGCTGATGGAGGTCCAGAATCAGCAGGGAGTTACCCACCCGTTCCAGGGAATCAGCGATGGTCGCGAGCTCCGTGGTGTCCGGATCGATCCCCCGTTCGACAATATCCAGCCGGTCCTTGAGTTCGCTCAACTCCTCATTGATCGCGGCCGCAAAGGAGCGCAGAACGTCGGCGCCAGGCCCATACAGGTGGCGCTGATGCTCAATCAGCTCTGCCTCGGTGATATCCGGCTGCCCCAACCCACTGTTATCCAGAACACTCCGTACTTCCGGATCGCTGGAGCCGCTGCGGTAGAGGATATAGACGAGTTCGCGCACCAGTGCATCCGACGGCGACTGCTGTGCCACCGAACTGCGGCTGTAGACCAGGTCCCGCGCCTGCTTCTCGATGCGCATGAACAGCCGCTTGCGGTTGCGCTCAACCGGCAGCTGCTGCTCATCCAGCACATCGGCTGTCATGCTGACCAGGCACCAGAACGACTGCATCGCGCCCTCACCACAAAGCCTTGCAAGACCATGGGCCGAACGCGAGATCAGCCGACAGCTGGTTCTGGGATCCTGATTGCGCAGCAGCCCGAGCAACCCCACCTGGTACATCAGGCGGAAGCGGCGTGCGTGCACCTCGAATTCCGACTCGTCAGAGGTCGCCAGTGGCGGCACCGGACGCTGGCCACAGAAATCGGGAGCCACACTCAGGCCGGCACCGAAGAACCAGGAATCCGGATAGGGTGTATCCCGCCGTGCTTCACGGATCTCGTTGACCACCGGCAGCAACAGCTCGGGCCGATCCACCTGCTGGCGCTGGTAGTATTCGATGTAACGCCTCAGTGTGAACAGGGCGTTACTGAGCGCGGTCAGAAGGTTGTTCTTGTCATCCGTGGCCCCCACTGGCACCTCGTTCGCCAGGACCACCGCTTCCTGACAGAGCAGCGCGCCTCCCTTGAGTTCCACCAGGGAAAAAATCCCGCGCAGCTGATTGAGATAATCCACACAGTTCTGCAGATCCTCCTCGCTTTCACGGTTCTCCTGGAACTGCTCAAGACTCTGTTCCGCCTGACCGATCGTCTGTTCGATCTCCTCGCGGACCAGCCCGAAGGACTGGGTCTTGCTTGCCAGTGACGCCTGCACCATAAACGGGGCTTCCACTATAGAGTCAGATATTCAATAACCTGTAGCAGGTTTTTCAGTTTTCTCAAGAAATACCCTGCTCGTCCCAGAGCACATTGGTCTTGGCTGCCATGCCATCGAGGAAGGCCCGATGCGCATTCAGTTCCTCTTCATCCGCCTCGGGGACAGCCAGCGGGGATCGCCCGGGATCCAGCCGCCGGATTTCCGTACCGGCATCCTGTCCGTCCTCAGCCTCTCCCAGGGACAGAGCTGTCTGACCGCCGGTCATCGCCAGATAGACCAGGGCCAGTATCTCAGCATCCAGCAGTGCCCCGTGCAGTTCCCGGTTACTGTTGTCGATACCGTAGCGACGGCACAGCACATCCAGGTTATTCTTCTGCCCCGGGTGCTTGCTGCGCGCCATCACCAGCGAGTCCCGGATGCCGCACACATCAGTAGTGCGCGGGTAGCCCCCGTCAAGCATCCCGAACTCATGGTCCATGAAACCCACGTCAAAGGGCGCGTTATGGATGATCAGCTCGGCGCCACGGATGAACTCCAGGAACTCATCCGCAATCTCCCGGAATGTCGGTTTGTCGGCCAGGAACTCATTGGTGATCCCGTGGACCTCGATGGCGCTGTCCTCCACCTCCCGTTCCGGGTTGATGTACACATGGTAGTGACGGCCGGTCAGCTCACGATCGGCAACTTCCACGCAGCCGATCTCAATGATCCGATGACCCTGCTCGGGTTCCAGCCCCGTGGTCTCAGTATCCAGCACAATCTGACGCATGCTTCAGCCCCTGCCTTCCATCACTTCCGCCGCTCCCCTGTTTGCCAGGGCGTCGGCCTGTTCGTTGCCATCGTTACCGCTGTGCCCACGTACCCAGTGCCACTGGATCCGGTGTGACTGAACCAGTTCATCCAGCCTCTGCCACAGTTCCGCGTTCTTGACCGGCTTGCGTGCCGATGTTTTCCAGCCATTACGCTTCCAGTTGGCCATCCACTGGTTGATGCCGTTGCGCACGTACTGCGAGTCCGTGTAGATGTCCACGTCGCACTGGCGCCTGAGCGCTGCCAACCCCTCGATCGCGGCCCGCAGCTCCATGCGGTTGTTAGTGGTGCCCGGCTCGCCACCCCAGAGGTGTTTCTCGTGGTCACCGTAACGCAGCACCACACCCCATCCGCCCGGCCCCGGATTGCCCTTGCACGCGCCATCCGTGTACAGCGTCACCTGGCTCATGAAAGCTCTCCGCTGTCACCGGGGCGGGTTTTCACCACCCTCAGTCTGGCCCGTCCCATCCCAGGTGACACGTTACGATTTGCAACCGGCATGGATGCCACCCCGGGTTCGGGCATCACCGGCCGCAGCGGAATCCCCGCCGCATCCCGTTTTTCCGCTACAACACAATAGAATCCCCCGAAAGGCACCTGAATCCCCCGTTCATAGAAAGGTTCGAGAAAGGCCAGCCGCGTCTGCAGGCGGCGGCCACCGACCGGCGGGCGGAAGAACCCGTAGCGTGCCGGTGCCACACAGCACCCGAGCACCTGCGCCCAGTCCTGAACACGCCTTGCCAATAGGAAGCGGCTGTTCCAGGGCGCCTCACGCCGAAGGCCGAACAATCGGCGCAGGCCCCAGAGCCCAACCGGGTTGAACCCGATGACGATGACCTGACCACCGGAGCGCACTACCCTCACCGCTTCCCTCAGGGCCTGACGTGGGTCCTCGGCCAGATCCAGCGTGTGGTGCAGCACCACCGAGTCCATCCAGTCATCATGGAAGGGCAACTCCTCGGGCCTGGCGATGACCGGCCCGCGATCCGTATCAGAGTTCACTTTGGGCAGCACCTGTGGCTGCTGCCCCTCCGGCAGGCGTGGTGTGACCGCCAGTGCCGAATCCAGACCAACCTCAAGATGGCGTGTACCGAAGACACGGGTCATGGCCGTCGCCACACAGGCCTGTTCCTGGTTCAGCAGAGCCGAACCCAGCCCGGTTCCGAGCCAGTGTGCGAATGCCTCTGCGTTCATACTGATTCCCCCTATCCGCAGCGCAATTGTCGAGCCCTGCGCCACAGCTGGCAAGTGCGCTCTCGTCACAGGCTCTGGTTTTCCTATAATGGGGGTGAATCCAGTAACGGAGTCCGCTATGAGCTATCAGGTCGATGCCATCCCCGCACTCAGCGACAACTACATCTGGTGCATCCATGATACAGAAAGCAAAGCCGCGCTGATTGTGGATCCCGGCGAAGCAGCCCCTGCCCTGGATTTCCTCGAGCGCAACAGCCTGACGCTTGAGGCGGTTCTCCTGACCCATCACCACCCGGACCACACCCAGGGGGTGGGCAAGCTGATCGGCGACAGCGGCGTGCCCGTGCACGGCCCTGCGGATTCACCCTTTGGCGGCATCACCAACCCCCTGCGTGAAGGTGACACCCTGGGCTGGCGGGCGCTGTCATTCCAGATCCTGGCCGTACCCGGACACACGCGTGATCACATTGCCTTCAACAGCGACAGCCCGGGGCTCAGCCAACCCATAACCCTCTGTGGTGATGCCCTGTTCGCCTGCGGATGTGGTCGGCTGTTCGAGGGCAACCCCGCACAGATGCGCGCTTCCCTGGTAAAACTCCGCGAATGGCCGGACAACACTCTGGTGTGCTGCGGCCACGAATACACCCGCGCCAATGTCGCCTTTGCGCGCGCCGTCACACCGGACGACACAGAGCTTGCGGAATACCAGACCAAGGTTGAACGGTTGCGTGAAGCCGGCCAGCCCTCGGTCCCCACCACCCTCGGGCAGGAACGCCGCCTTAACCCCTTCCTGCGCTGGGATGACCCGGCCGTGGTAAGTTCGGCGGAAACCAGGGCCGGCGAGCACGGGCTCGACGGGGACCGCATCTTCGGCATCATCCGGGAGTGGAAGGACGGTTTCCGCGGCTGAAAACCGCTTTTAACAGAACCCACATTAAAACTTACCCGGTTTAATTGACGGTACTCAGGGCCCTTCCTAGAATCCCGATACGCTGTGTGAACCGGGTTTGTCACAGGCTTCAACCAACCGGCTGTCCCTATGCATTACGTTCCGCTCCTATGCCTGCTTTCAGCCATCAGCCTGCCACTGCTGTCAGGCTGCGAAAGTCTCCAGCCCCAGGGGGCCAGTACTGAGAGCAATCCACCGCCCATTACCCGGGCCGCGCGGATGGATGCCGACGTGCGCAACGATGGAGCGCTGCGCCCCGAGCACCAGAGAAAAGCCGAGGATGGGCCCGACGAAACGGATGACGGCTATGACACGGTCTGGCACCGGTTGCGGGACAGCTTCAAGCTTGATCTTGACGTCAACGACGAGCGCGTGCGCGACCAGCTCGCCTGGTACAGCCGTAACCAGTCCTACATGGACCGGACTGCGGAAAGGGCCCGCCGATACCTGCCCTACATCATCCGCGAGATCGAGAAGCGGGACATGCCCGGCGAACTGGCACTCCTGCCGCTGGTCGAAAGCGCCTATGATCCGTTCGCCTATTCCCATGGCCGGGCATCCGGAATCTGGCAGTTCATTCCAGCCACGGGCCGCGCTTTCGGCATGGAGCAGAACTGGTGGTATGACGGGCGCCGTGACATCATCAGCGCCACCCAGGGCGCTCTGAGCTACCTGGAGCGGCTATCGGGGCGATTCGACGGCGATTACGAACTCGCCCTCGCCTCCTACAATGCCGGTGCCGGCCGGGTACTGCGTGCCATACGACGCAACGAGCGCCAGGGAAGACCCACGGACTACTGGAACCTCCATCTACCGAGAGAAACCCGTCATTACGTGCCCAAGCTTATAGCCCTGGCCCGTATCGTGGCGGACCCGGAAGCCCACGGTATCCAGCTTGAACCCATTCCGGATGATCCCTACTTCGAGGTGGTGGATATCGGCGGCCAGCTGGATCTGGCACAGGCTGCCAGCATGGCCGGAGTCGGAGTGAACGAGATCTATCGGCTCAATCCCGGCTTCAACCGCTGGGCGACGGCTCCGGACGGCCCGCACCGACTGCTTGTACCCGCCGATTCAGCGGACAGGTTCCGGGAAGCGCTGACCACCCTGCCCGAGGACCAGCGGGTGAGCTGGCGCAATTACACCATCCAGAGTGGCGATACCCTGATCAGCATTGCACGTTCCTTCAATACGACCCCCGATGTGATCCGCCAGCACAACGACATCCGGGGCCACACCATCCGCAAGGGCGAGCGCCTGCTGATCCCATCTGCCGGCAACGCCAGCAATGCCTATACCCTGAGCGAATCCAACCGCAGGGCAGCACGCCAGGCCGCCTCCGGCAACAAGGGGCAGAACCGCATTGACTACCGTGTCAACGCCGGAGACACGCTCTGGGATATCGCCAGTGCGCATGATGTCGCCGTCAGCAAACTGGCCAGCTGGAATAATCTGGCGCCCGGCGACACCCTGCGGCCCGGGGATACGCTCGCCATCTGGACAGACAAGCAGCAGCCCCGGAGCGAACGCCGTGAAATGGTCCGGCGCGTGGGCTATACGGTGCGCTCCGGCGACTCCCTCCGCCACATCGCGAACCGCTTCAACGTGGGCGTCTCCCAGATCGCCCAGTGGAACAACATCAATACACAGGACTATCTTCAGCCCGGACAGCGGCTTAAGCTGTACGTGGACATACGCAACACACACTGAGGTCAGCATGGGAATACTGGACGGAAAGAAAGCGCTGGTCGTCGGCGTCGCCAGCAAACACTCAATCGCCACTGGCATTGCCCAGGCACTGCATGAACAGGGTGCCGAGCTTGCGCTCACCTATCAGAACGAAAAGCTCAAATCCCGGGTGGAAGGCTTTGCCGAGAGCTGGAACAGCAACATGGTGTTCCCCTGCGATGTCTCCGACGATCAGCAGATCGCGGAACTGTTCGAGTCCCTCAACGAACACTGGGGTGGCCTCGACATCCTGGTGCACTCGGTGGGCTTCGCTCCCGGCGAAGAGCTTGACGGCGACTTCACCGATGTAACCAGCCGTGAAGGCTTCAAGATGGCCCATGACATCAGCTCCTACAGCCTGACGGCGCTGGCCCGCGAAGCACGGCCTCTGATGCAGGGGCGGAACGGCTCCATCCTGACCATGACGTACGTGGGCTCGCAGCTGGTTCTGCCCAACTACAATGTCATGGGTCTGGCCAAGGCCAGCCTGGAAGCCAGCGTCCGCTACCTGGCCGCCTCCATGGGTCCGGAAGGCATCCGCGTGAATGCCGTTTCAGCCGGCCCCATCAAGACCCTCGCGGCCTCAGGCATCAAGAGTTTCCGGCGCATGCTCGCGGAGAATGAAAAGCGCACGCCCCTCCAGCGCAATGTCACCACAAAGGAGGTTGGCAACACGGCGGCCTTCCTGACCTCCGATATGGCAAGCGGTATAACGGGCGAGGTCATCTATGTGGATGCCGGATTCCGCAACATGGGCATGAACCCGATAGAGGACTGAAGGGCTCAGGCCTCCAGCAGGATGGCGACAGTCTCCTTCCAGGCAGGAAGGCTGTCGTCACCCGTATCCAGCACCGCAAGACCAACCCGCCAGAAGCCATCCGCCCATTCCCGGCACGAACGTACCTCGGTCAGCAGCGAGTGAACGGCGCTGTCATCCACCGTCACCTTCAGATTCAGCAGAGCCCCCTCCACAACCGGCTCGTCCGCGGTAACACTGAGGCCACTGGCGGAGATGTCCCGTGTGCGGCAGCGCAGCCAGCGGGGTGGTTCGTCACCCACACCGTCCGCCACCTGGAGATCCGCCACAATACGCCCGGCAATCCGGTATTCGTCCCGCTGTTCTCCGTCTTCCGGCTTCCAGGTTCCTGTCATCAGCGCCCCACCCGCAGTCGTCCCACAACGCGGGAAAGCGTATCCGCAAACTCAGCGCCTTCACTGAGCAGCTGCGCTTCCCCATCCCGTGCACGGGTGGCCAGATCTTCGCGCAGGATCTCCCGGCGATTGAGACCGTACCGGTCCACGAACACCAGTTTTCCGGAAGCCCTGATACGCAAAGCCAGCTTCAGCCGCAGCGCTTCCTCCCCGCTGCCAAGCTGGATCCAGCTTCCGGCCTCCAGACGATCCACTTCCGCCAACACCTTCTCCCGGATTTCCGCTTCGTCATTGATGCGCCGTGTCTCGGCCTCATCCCGGGCTTCCCTTTCCGCTTCCGCCCGCTCACGGGCCTCCCGTTCCTCGCGCTCCTGCTCCCGCTGGCGCTCTTCTTCAAACGCCTGCTCCTGGGCCCGGCGCAAAGCCTCCGCTTCCTCCCGTGCTTTGTCCCGCGCCTCTTCGCGCTGCTTTCTCTGGGACTCCAGCACTCGCTGGAGGCTGTCCAGAGTATCACTGAGTACGCCGGCAAAGGGGTAGGCTTCCGGCAGATGGGTAAGCTCACCGGCCTCAAATCGCTCCCTGACCGACCGGAAGGGCTCGATATCAAGCTTGGCGCCCCGGGCATTGGTCCAGAGCACCTCGCCGGTTTCCTCCAGAAAACCGGTCAGAAACTGTCGGATCTGTTGGCCATCCGCCTCGTACAGATACCAGCTGCCCACCCAGCTACGGGCCTCATCCCCCTGAGCCTCATCGGGTCTCTCAAGCCAGCGCGGATCCGCTTCCGGTATGCTCGCGGCCTCCTGCTCCACCGCTTCATCCCGCAGGCGCCTGGCAAGAAGCGCATCCACCGGTGCAAAGCGCTGTGGATCCGGATCACGCCCCTCCACCAGGGTGACCACCTGCACCAGTTTGTCAGTGAGTTGTTCCCCGACGTGATAGAGCCGGTTCCGGTCCTGGCCACACAGATTCCCATCCCCAACCCAGATCAGCCATTCCAGAAGGCGGAAGGCATGGCGCCAGGGCTCGGAATCAATGCCGTGTTCCAGAGCCGCCCGACGCATCAGTACCCGCCAGTCATCCTCGATGAAGGCCCAGAGGCTGGCGGGGAGCTGCCGCCCCCGGCAGGTGCGCGAAAGCGCCGCCCGCACTGCCTGCTCCGCGGCGCGCTGGCCGGCCGCGCCGGACTCGGTCTGCCACAGCCGTTGCGCCACACGCTCGGCCTGTTCAGCCTGGTGGCTGATCTGTTCCAGCCAGTCACTGACGCAGGCCTCAAGTGGCTCTTCCCCGCCGGTCCGGAACGCCTCGCCCACCGCCTGTTCCATAGCCGCAAGATGGCTTTCCACCGGTCTGTCGGAACGGCCCCCCGTTCGGCTCCAGCCCCGCAGTGCCTGAAGGCTGTCCAGCCAGCGGTGCAACGGGCGCTGTTCGGACACCGCCCCATCGGCGCGTGCCTCAAGGTCGAGCGCCAGCCAGAAACGCAGGCGCGCCGCACGGTGCACCAGATAGGGATGAAGACCTGAGCGGCGCAGAAAGACGTTCATGATGCGATCCGCCAGGTAGGCGGCGTTGACCTGACGCATGCTCCAGACAGCATCCATCCGCTGCAGATGAGTCACAACCCGCTCGTCACTACCGGCCTGCCATGCCTCAGACAGAGTCCGGCGCCAGAGGGAGTGCTCATCCGGCACGGACTGCCCCACCGGATACGGCAGATCCGGTATCCGCAGCTCGGTGATGATGGATTCAATCAGGCTCACGCGTCGCCCCGCAGGGTCATGGATGTCTGGAATACACCTTAAACCAGGCGACCGGTGCCGGCCAGCTCAGCAGCCCGCCGGATTGCATCACTGTGGGATTTGACGCACTATATCGGCCCGTTTCCGTGCATGGGTGGACAAGAGGCAGTCATGGCAAGCAGCGACATCGAGAACGTCAACATTGAGGAACAGCAGGTACTGACCACGCCGGCGGCGCTCAAGGAGCAGCTGCCATTGACCGATGCGGCGCGCCGGACCGTGCTGGAAGGCCGCCAGACCATCAACAACATCCTCGATGGCAAGGATCCGCGCCTGTTCCTGGTTGTGGGGCCCTGTTCGATCCACGACCCCGATGCCGCCCTGGACTATGCCCGGCGCCTGAAGGCGCTGGCGGATGAAGTCAGCGACACCCTATTCCTCGTGATGCGCGTCTATTTCGAGAAGCCGCGGACCACCACTGGCTGGAAGGGTCTGATCAACGACCCGCATCTGGATGACAGCTTCGATATCGAGCGTGGCCTCTACATCGGACGCAAGCTCCTGCTTGATATAGCCGAGCTGGGCCTGCCAACGGCCACCGAAGCCCTGGACCCCACGGCTCCCCAGTACCTCCAGGACACCATTGCCTGGTCCGCCATCGGGGCGCGTACCACGGAATCCCAGACCCACCGCGAGATGAGCAGTGGTCTGTCCATGGCCGTGGGCTTCAAGAACGGTACGGACGGTAGTCTGGATGTGGCGGTCAACGCCATGAACTCCACTGCCAACCCGCACAGCTTCCTGGGCATTGACCAGAACGGCCAGGTGGCCATCACCCGGACGAAAGGCAACCCCTACAGCCACGTGGTACTGCGCGGTGGCGGTGGCAGCCCGAACTACGATTCAGTGAACGTCGCGCTCTGCGAGAAAGAGCTGCAGGCAGCGGATGTACGCAATGCCATCATGGTAGACTGTAGCCACGCCAACTCCAACAAGGATCCGGCCGTTCAGCCGCTGGTCATGCAGGACGTCACCCATCAGATCAAGGAAGGTAACCGGTCCATCATCGGGCTGATGGTCGAGAGCAACATCAACTGGGGCAAGCAGAAGCTTGCCGCCATGGACGAAATGGAATATGGCGTATCCGTGACCGACGCCTGCATCGACTGGGAAACCACCGACAGGGCCATCCGCCAGATGCGGGACGAACTCAGGGACCAGATTCCCCACCGTCACCGGGGCTGAACGCCTCGAGATCGATGGGCATCTGCGCCCCAACCATTCAAGGCTTGGGTAGATCACCCTCAAGATAGGCTTCAGCCCGCTCCACAGCGTCCTCGCAGGGGGCGCCGGAGTAATGGCGGCGGCTGAATCTCTCTCGTGTCTCGCCCTCTCGAACGTTCATCGAACTCATGTCTTTTTGGACTACCACGAGTGCGGATGCAAACTCGTCAGGCGTCCATCCGGAACTCTCGGACGCTTCATAGAGACTCTGGGAAACATTCAGGTAACGATCAGCAAGTGTTTCATTGCCTTCAAATTCAAACGCAAAATTGGAACAAAGCTGGAGATCGTTATAGGTACGAGCCACCGGAACTAGGCGCTCCTCATAGCGGAACCCTGACTCTTCCGACCATCCGGAGGGGCTGTACAAGCATGGCGTCAGCAATACGAATAGCCATGCCCTGAAGTACCGCGAGTCAGGAAAAACCGCATTGAGGCATCCATCCATTGCTCTATATCCCCCGTTCCCTGTGATTCACCCTTCCGCATACCCGACCAGGCGATAACCAGGTTCCAAGCCAAGCATGAACACTGGCCAGATCGCCAGCGTCAGATAATACGGAGGGTTACCAAAAAAACAGCCGATCATGGCACTGGCACAGAGGGCGAATAACAATCCCGGGAGTCCAACGGTCCCAAGCCACGTCAATAGCCCCCTCGAAACGTATCGCCTCTTAATCGCTTTCAAACCCATGTAGAGCAGAAGCACAGCACCCAACCCGGTAATCAAGAGAACTGTCATATCATGAACTCCCGGGCCCATCACCAGACAGCACACTGACGATTCACGCCTCACCCTCCTTCGTCTGCCGCGCATCAACCTCGTCGGTCAGGAGGTAAGCCGGCTCAAGAGCAAGGATGAACAGCAGCCACAATTCCAGCGTCAATAGATAGGGTGCATCCTCATAAAAATACTCAGTGGTTGCCGTTGCGCATACGGCCAAAAGTAGGGCAGGCGTGGCGACGCAACGCGACCAATTTAGTAAGCCCTTTGAAAGCCTTCCCTCTTTGATAGTCCACAGCCCTACATAATAAAAAAACGAACCGGCTAAGCCACTTGCAAGGAGAAGAATGAGCATTCTACAGATCCTCGTACGCAAGTAGGCCACGGGCCGCCAATTCCTTCTTGGCTTGTTCAGACTGATTCTTCGCCATGATATTGATGCCTGAAATCACTATCAGGGCCGGAAGAGCCGTCTTACCAAGAGCCGCTACAGCCCCTTCCCCCAACCCAAAACGCCGACCAACAGCCGTCACCAGCTCACTCGTCTTTAACGAGGACAATTTTTCCAGTGCCGCTTCGCGCAAGCGTCCTTTGGCCATAAAGTAAAGGCCACCGGCCACAGTTGTGACGGTTAAATCAGGAATGGGAATCGGGTTAAATTCATTGGTAACAGCCGCCGTGTTCGAGTTGAAGCTGTAAAACGCCTTCAGCTCCTTATCGGAGAGAGACCACATATACCAGTACGGCTGGACTCTCTGAGCGGAAATTCTGTTCATCAACTGGGTTTGAAGGTGGCTGCCAGGAATGCCTTTAACAACTGCCCTGTTGACCTGCCGCTGTTGAGGCTCAGGAAGATGCCGGTGAACGGCTATTCCGGAAAGAATCGGTGAATAGACCTCTGGTGCCCCCAGGATCTCATCTTTATAACGCTTGAGTCCCATAAGGTCCGCCAAGGATATGAGCGGGGCGTTCCTGAAATCCCTGGTAACGTAACGATCTGCAATGGCGGGTGTGCTCATGCTAAACCTCCCTGTTTATCAATACTTACCTAGACAGGAAAATTACCACCCGCAATGAAACAGGATCAAGGCCCGCTGCCAGACAAACCAGGAACGCCATCACCTCATATAAACGATAGTCGATCACCAACTTGCCAAGGCGCTATACAGACCGAACTCAGGGACCAGATTCCCCACCGTCACCGGGGCTGAACGCCTCCAGCTCGGCTGGCATCTGCTCCAGCCAGCCAAGCTGGCCTCTCAGGCTCACCACATCCCCCACGATAATAATGGTCGGTGCCCGAACCTCCGCCTGCTCGACCGCCTCCACAATGGACTCCAGGGTACCGCAGACCACCTGCTGATCCGGCGTGGTCCCTTTGGACACCAGTGCACAGGGTGTTTCCGCCGCCATTCCGTGGGCGACCAGCTCGCGCGTAATCACAGGAAGTCCGACAAGGCCCATGTAGAAAACCAGTGTCTGCCGGTTCTGGACGAAGTCCTGCCAGGGCAGGTCCGTGGTGTCGTTCTTAAGGTGGCCGGTAATGAAACGCACCGACTGGGCGTGATCCCGGTGTGTCAGCGGTATCCCGGCATAGGCTGAACACCCCTGGGCTGCCGTGATGCCGGGAACCACCTGGAAGGGCACACCGTGTTCCGCCAGGCGTTCGATCTCCTCGCCGCCACGCCCGAAGATGAACGGATCCCCGCCCTTGAGCCGCACGACCCGCTTGCCGGCCTGCGCGTATTCCACCAGCAGCTCGTTGATCCGGTCCTGGGGCACACTGTGATTGGAGCGTGCCTTGCCCACATGGATAATCTCCGCATCCTCGTTGATAAGATCCATGATAGGCGGGGATACCAGCCGGTCATGAAGCACCACATCCGCCTCTCGCAGCAGACGCAGCGCCTTGATGGTAAGCAGGTCCGGATCCCCGGGTCCCGCCCCCACCAGATAGACCTCGCCTCCCCGCTGGTTTTCCGTGGAGGTTGTCCTGCCGGGAGGCAGGAGGCTTCTGAGGCGATCCTTCACCCACTGAGTAACCATCGGCTTCAGACTCCTTCAGGTACAAGCTCGGTAATGCCGCCCATGTAAGGCTTCAGCGCCTCCGGAATACGGACCCGGCCGTCCGCGTCCTGATAGTTCTCCAGTACTGCGACCAGGGCGCGCCCGACCGCCAGGCCCGAGCCATTCAGTGTATTGACCAGCTCTGGTTTACCCGTCTCCGGGTTGCGCCAGCGCGCCTGCATGCGCCGCGCCTGGAAGTCACGGGTGTTGCTGCAGGAGGAAATCTCCCGGTAGGCGGACTGCCCGGGAAGCCAGACTTCCAGGTCGTAGGTCCGGGCAGCCGCGAAGCCCATATCGCCACCGCAAAGGGTAACCACCCTGTATGGCAGCTCGAGCCGCTGCAGTATGGTCTCCGCATGACCGGTAAGAGCTTCAAGGGCGGCGTCGGACTCCTCGGGCCGCACAATGTGAATCAGCTCAACCTTCTCGAACTGGTGCTGGCGGATCATGCCCCGGGTATCCTTGCCATAGGCCCCGGCCTCGCTGCGGAAGCACGGCGTGTGGCAGACCATCCGCTTCGGCAGTTCCTCTGCTCCCAGGATGCTGTCCCGCACCAGATTGGTGGCGGGCACTTCGGCGGTGGGAATCAGGTAGAGATCCCGATCACCGTCAATCCGGAAGAGATCTTCCTCAAACTTGGGCAGTTGCCCGGTACCGGTGAGGCTGTCGCTGTTCACCAGGTACGGCAGATAGGTTTCCGTATAGCCGTGCTCGGCGGTGTGCAGATCCAGCATGAACTGGGTCAGCGCGCGGTGCAGGCGCGCCACCCCACCCTGCATCACCGCAAACCGTGCCCGGGCGATGGTGGCGGCTGCAGCAAAGTCCATCCCCCCAAGGCCTTCGCCCAGGGTCACATGATCCACCGGTTCAAAGGCCGGTTCCGCGGGTTCGCCCCAGCGCCGGATCTCAACGTTGTCCTCGTCGGAATCCCCCTCGGGCACCGTCTCATCCGGCACATTCGGAATCCCCTCGAGGAAGGCGTTGAGCTCCGCCTGGAGCTCCCTGAGCTGGTGTTCTGCGTCCGCCTTCTGCTGCTTGAGGGATTCCACCTCGTCCATCAGCGGTTGAGCGTCCTCGCCGTTGCGTTTGGCTTCCCCAATGGCCTTGGAGCGGCGTTTCTGCTCCGCCTGGAGTTCCTCGGTCCGCGTCTGGAGGTCACGCCGGCGGGTTTCCAGTTCACGCACCCGCCCGGTGTCCAGCTCATAACCGCGCCGTGCCAGCTGGGCAGCCACGGTGTCAGGATCGGTTCGCACCCATTTGGGATCCAGCATGATGCTCTCTTGTCCAGTCGTCAGTTGTTGTTTCCTTCCGGATAGCGCTGCCGGTCGCTCGCGGCATTCAGCCGATCGAGATAGGCGCGCTTTTCCGCCAGTTTCTGTTCCAGGCCACGCGGTTCCGGCTCATAGAAGCGCGTGCCGTGGAGCGCTTCCGGCATGTAGCTCTCACCCGCCGCAAACGCCTCGGGTTCATCATGGGCATAGCGGTATTCCGCGCCATAGCCCTGTTCCTTCATCAGTTTCGTGGGCGCGTTGCGCAGATGCACCGGCACCGGGCGGTCCTGGTCTTTGCGCACCAGGGCCATGCATTCGTTGAACGCCCGATAGACGCCGATGCTCTTGGGCGCCAGCGCCAGGTAGGTCACCACCTGCGCCAGTGTCAGCTCGCCTTCCGGGCTCCCCAGCCGCTCCTGCACCTGCCATCCTTCCATACTCAGGCTCAGGGCCCTGGGGTCGGCGTTACCGATGTCCTCGCTGGCAATGCGCACCAGCCGGCGCGCAATATACAACGGGTCGCAGCCGCCATCCAGCATCCGGCACATCCAATAAAGGGCCGCATCCGGATCAGATCCGCGCACCGACTTGTGCAGCGCGGAGATCTGATCGTAGAAAACATCGCCGCCCTTGTCGAAACGCCGCAGCGACGTCTGCAGCACTTCCCCCAGAACGGCTTCATCAATGACGGGTTTTTCGCCACCCTCATCCCGAGCAAGATCCGCGCCCACCTCGAGGCTGTTGAGTGCCCGCCGCGCATCGCCATCCGCCGCCCGGGCCATCATTCCAAGCACCTCGTCGGACACCGACACCGCCTGGTTGAGCCCATCTTCCGCTTCGAGCGCACGCCGCAGCAGCGCCACAAGATCCGCTTCCTCAAGATCCCGCAGCACGTACACACGCGTGCGTGACAGCAGCGCGCTGTTGAGTTCGAACGACGGGTTCTCGGTGGTAGCGCCCACGAAGATGACGGTGCCTTCCTCGATATGCGGGAGGAAGGCGTCCTGCTGGGACTTGTTGAAACGGTGGACCTCGTCCACGAACAACAGGGTTTCCTGGCCGTTCATCTCCAGCCGTTCCCGGGCCGCATCCACCGCATTCCGGATATCCTTCACCCCAGCGGCCACAGCTGACAGCGTCTCGAAATACGCCGAGGTCTGTTCCGCCAGTAGCCGTGCAAAGGTCGTCTTACCGACGCCCGGCGGGCCCCAGAGGATCATGGAGTGGAGCTGGTTCTCCTCCACGGCACGACGCAGCGGCTTGCCCTCGCCTACCAGGTGCGGCTGGCCGACATAGTCGGTCAGCCCGCGCGGTCGCATACGCGCCGCCAGGGGCTGATGCCGCCCGTTGTCAGTGCCGAACAGCCCCTCCTGCATCAGCGGGCCCCATTGCCTCCGCTGCGGATCACATCCACGTCGTCAGGCGCGTCCAGCTCGAAACGCTCATCGGGAATGGATTCATTGAGAACCACATTGCGGAACTGCAGGTCGCTGCGCTGGTCGAGGGAGTCGTGCAGCTCCATGCCCTGCAACACACCCTCGCTGTCGAACCGCATACTCAGTTCCAGGAAGAGCGTGTCCTTATCCAGCGGTTCCAGAATGAACCGCTCGCCCTTTCTGGTTGTCTCGCGCCGGATCCGGAAGGTTTCCGACAGGTTGCTCACCTCACCGGAGAGAAGCAGGGCCGGTGTTGAGGCAATGCGTTCTTCAAGGGGATAGATGGTTACCTGGCGCAGATCCGGGTCATAGACACGCACCTTCTCCCCGGAAGTCACAATCTTCTGTTCCATGGGCGGATCGGTATGCCAGAAGAAATCGCCGCCGCGCCGGGCGCTCAGCTCACCCGTGGTCTTCTGAAGCCGTTCGCCGTCAGGGCTCTGCACCGTCTGCTGAAAATCCGCCTGATAGCTCCTGTAATCCGAAAGGCGTTTACTGAGCAGCTCTGCGGCATCCTCTGTATCAGCCGATTGACCAAAAGCCGGAAGGGCTGCCAGGCAGAGCATGATCAGTGCAATCGCGGTCCGTCTTGTCATCATCTAGTCTCTCGGTGGCGGGGCAGCAAGCACCTCGCGGGAACCATTCTGGCCGGCGGCGCTGACAACACCCGCCGACTCCATGGCTTCCACCAGGTTGGCCGCCCGGTTGTATCCAATCTTGAATTTGCGCTGCACGGAAGAGATCGAAACCCGGCCACTCTCGGTGACAAAAGCCACAGCCTCGTCAAAGAGCGCATCCTGCTCGCTGTCTTCACCGCCCATAGCGGCGATTCCAGGTACGCTGTCACTGTCTCCGCCGCTGAGCACATCGTCCACGTAGTCCGGCTCACCGCGCTGCTTCCAGGCTTCGACAATCCGGTGAACCTCATCATCATCCACAAAAGCCCCGTGTACCCGCTCGGGATTGCTGGAACCCGGAGGTAGGTAAAGCATGTCGCCATTACCCAGAAGCTGCTCGGCACCGCCCTGGTCCAACACCGTGCGTGAGTCCACCTTGGACTGAACGGAGAACGATGCCCGTGTGGGAATGTTCGCCTTGATCAGGCCAGTGATCACATCCACCGAGGGCCGCTGGGTCGCCAGGATCAGGTGGATGCCGGCCGCCCGCGCCTTCTGGGCGATGCGGGCAATAAGCTCTTCCACCTTCTTGCCCACGATCATCATCATGTCCGCGAACTCATCCACAACCACAACGATGTACGGCAACGGCTCGAGTTCCGGGCGTGCGTCCTCGCTGGGGTCCAGCGCGTTCTGCGGGTTCCAGAGCGGGTCCTTTATGGGTTCGCCGCGCTCCCGGGCGTCCCGCACCTTGCGGTTGTAACCGGCCAGGTTGCGGACACCCTGGGAGGACATCAGCTGGTAGCGCCGTTCCATTTCCGCAACACACCAGCGCAGGGCGTTGGCGGCCTCCTTCATGTCCGTGACCACCGGCGCCAGCAGGTGCGGAATCCCCTCGTAGATCGACAGCTCCAGCATCTTGGGGTCGATCATGATCATGCGCACTTCCTCGGGCGTGGCCTTGAGGAGCATGCTCAGGATCATGGCGTTCACGCCCACGGACTTCCCCGACCCCGTGGTGCCGGCCACCAGCAGGTGTGGCATCTTGCCCAGGTCAGCCACCACGGGCTCACCACCAATGTCGTTGCCCAGCGCCAGAGTGAGAGCGGAACCGGATTTTGAATAGCTGGCCGAGGACAGGATCTCGGACAGCTTCACCATCTCCCGCTCCTCGTTCGGGATCTCGATGCCCACCACAGACTTCCCCGGGATCACTTCCACCACACGGACGCTGTAAACCGCCAGGGCCCGCGCCAGATCCTTCGCCAGATTGGAGATCCGACTGACCTTCACGCCAGCCGCCGGCTTGATCTCGAAGCGGGTGATCACCGGTCCGGGATTGACCTCGACCACTTCCACGGCCACCCCGAAGTCCGCCAGTTTTTCCTCCAGCAGGCGCGACATGTACTGCAGCGAATCCGCTGAATAGCCCTGTTTCTTATGGGGCCCGGGTTCGTCCAGAAGGCTGACTGGGGGCACGGGACTTTGCCCTTTATCAACCACCTTGCCATTACCCCGGCGACCCCGTTTTCCTTTGTCTTTCTTCTGCTCGGACTCTGGCTGCGCCTTGCCTGCCCCTTGGCCCTGGAAGCGTGTGATCGTCACCGCCTGCTGATCGGCTTCCCCGTCGGGTGCCTCATCAACGGTATCCACCACCAGCGGCAGCGACGGCTGCTCCGATTCCACCTCGTCACTCATTACGGGTTCACGCCGCTGCGGTTCCGGCTTTCCGGATACGGCCCGGTCACGCCTGAACCGCTGACCCAGACGCTTCAGAAGGCCCGGCGACGGTTCGTCCACGCGCCGGTTCACGATGGGCGGCTCGGTTTTCTTCGGGGCATCCAGGCGGGCCTGGCGCACTTCGCCCGCTTTCCGGCGCATCCGGCCCAGCCCCCCGCTAACGGCACGGCCGCTCCAGGTCACGCCGCGCCCGAGCATTACAGCACCATGCCCGATACGGTCTATCATGGCGATCCAGGACAGGCCTGTTACCAGCGTCAGCCCGAAAAGCGCTATCGCCCCCAGGATCAGTGTGGTCGCCGGCCTGTTGAGCATGGTAACCAGGGTCATGGCCATCTCGCTGCCAAGCACTCCACCGGAGTCCGGGCCCAACCCAAAGAACGAATACAGCCCGAAAAGGCCGCAGCTGGCGGAAATGAAGAGCACAAAACCACCGGTGCGCAGGAAGAACAACGGCCAGTGGAAATCCGGATAGGTACCGCGATTGCGGTAGAGAACAATGGCGCACCAGCCGGCCAGCATTGGGAAGAGCCAGGCGAGTTCCCCAAAGAAGGTCATCAGCAGGCTTGAGAGCCAGGCGCCACTGCGGCCGGCATAGTTGGTGGCGTCCAGTTCATGCCCGATACTGGCCCAGCCGGGATCGGATGGATTGTGGGAGACCAGCGCCATCACCAGATAGACGCACAGCACAATCAGGGCAATCAGCGCGCCTTCACGCCCTCCCTGGGCCAACAGCTCACGGAAGCGGGTCTGGCCGCGATGAGCTGTCTCCTGCTGCGCCTGTCCGGATTTACCCTGTGCCATAGCGTCCACTTGATCCTTTGCCCCAAGTTAAACATGTAATGGCCTGATTCGCCAGAACATGTCCAAGCGGCAACCATTCGTTCAGCCGCCGGAAAGCGCCCGCTCGAGATCCTCGATCAGGTCCTCGACCGATTCCAGGCCAACGGACAGCCGCACAAGGTTTTCCGTGATACCTCCCCGCTCCTTTTCCTCATCAGACAGCCGTCCATGGGTGGTGGTTGCCGGATGGGTAACCGTGCTCTTGGCATCCCCCAGGTTGGCGGTGATCGAGAACAGGTTGAGGCGGTCAATCAGATGCCACGCCTGCTCACGGCCACCTCTGACCCGGAAGGACACCACGCCGCTGCCGCCACTCTGCTGGTGGCGTGCCAGCTCGTTCTGCGGGTGATCCGGCAGGCCGGCATAGAGAACGGTCTCGATGCCCGGCTGTTCACGCAGCCACTGGGCCACTTTCAGGGCATTGTCGGAATGGGCCTTCATCCGCAGCGACAGGGTTTCCAGCCCCTTGAGGAACACCCAGGCATTGAACGGACTCATGGTCGGGCCAGCCGACCGGATCACACCATGGACCTCTTCCATCAGCTGATTGCTTCCGACCACGGCTCCACCCACGCAACGGCCCTGACCATCCAGGTACTTGGTGGCTGAATGGATGACAATATCCGCCCCATGGCGGAACGGCTGCTGCAGAACGGGCGTGCACAGGCAGTTGTCCACCACCAGCAGCGCCTCATTGCTGTGCGCCAGGGTCGCCAGGGCCTCCATGTCGGCGATTTCCCCCAGGGGGTTGGAAGGGGTCTCGAGAAAGAGCATCCGGGTCTCGGGCCGGATCGCCGCTTCCCACTCCGCCTGGCTGGTCAGGTCCACGAAGGTGGTCTCGATACCGAAACGGGCCATGTACTTCTGCAGCAGAACCGTAGTGGTGCCAAAGACGCCGCGGGAGCACACGATGTGATCCCCCTGCTGGAGCAGGCCCATGAACGTCGCGAGTATCGCGGACATACCCGAGGCTGTGGCTACCCCGCGTTCACCGCCCTCCAGAGCGGCAATGCGGTCCTCAAAGGTGGCGACCGTGGGATTGGTGAACCGGGAATAGATATTGCCCGGCTCATCCCCGGCAAAACGTGCCGCTGCCTGGGCCGCGCTGTTGTAGACAAAGCTGGACGTCGGATACAGGGCTTCGCTGTGCTCAAGTTCCGGCGTCCGCCGCTGACCCGCGCGCACGGCCCGGGTTTCGACCCGTGTGCCGGTCAGATCGGCATGCGGCACCTGCTTGCTGGAATCACTCATGGGTCTACTCGTCGTTATGGATATCGATAACGTCGCTGTCCGCCGTCAGCTCCTTGTTGCGTTCGTTCTTCTTCGCTTCCGAACGCTCTTCTTCCAGGCGCGTCAGGTATTCCTCGGTCACATCCCCGGTGGGGTAATGGCCATTGAACACCGAACAGTCAAACTCGCTGATGGCCTCGTTGCCTTCCCGGGCACACGCCACCAGATCGTCCAGATCCTGGTAGATGAGCCAGTCCGCTCCGATCAGCTCCTCGACCTCTTTTTCGGTCCGGCCATGTGCGATCAGCTCCTTCGCGGCCGGCATGTCGATGCCGTACACATTGGGGTAGCGAACCGGCGGCGCCGCGGAGGCGAAATAGACTTTCCTTGCCCCGGCATCCCGTACCATCTGCACGATTTCCTGGCAGGTTGTGCCGCGCACGATCGAGTCGTCCACCAGCAGCACGTTCTTGCCCTGGAATTCCAGCTCGATGGGGTTGAGCTTCTGGCGTACCGAGCGCTTGCGCATGGTCTGCCCGGGCATGATGAAGGTCCGCCCGATGTAGCGGTTCTTGATCAGCCCCTCCCGGAACTTGACCCCCAGGTCGTAGGCCAGCGGCAACGCTGAGGTGCGGCTGGTGTCGGGGATGGGGATCACCACATCAATGTCATGGTCGGGCATATCGCGCTTGATCTTGCCGGCAAGGGCCTCGCCCATGCGCAGCCGGGACTTGTACACGGAGATGTTGTCGATGATGGAGTCGGGGCGCGCGAAATACACATGCTCGAAGATGCAGGGGTTGAGCTTGGGGGATTCCGCGCACTGCTGGGTGTAGAGACTGCCATCCGTCTCGATGTAGACCGCTTCGCCCGGAGCGATATCCCGGATCAGCTCAAAACCCTGGGAGGCCAGCGCCACGCTTTCAGAGGCGATCATGTATTCCCTGCCTTCGGCCGTCTCGCGTACGCCGAAACAGGCCGGCCGGATGCCATTGGGGTCACGGAATCCCACAATCCCGTAGCCGGTAATCATGGCAATGGCGGCATAGGCGCCCCTGGACCGCCGGTGAACGGTGCGCACCGCGTCAAACACGTCCTCACTGGTCGGATTCAGCTTGCCCTTTTTCTGGAGCTCATGGGCAAAGACGTTGAGCAGAACCTCGGAGTCCGAGTTGGTGTTGATATGCCGCAGGTCGGAGCGGAATACGTCGTTCGCCAGCTCCTCGGTATTGGTCAGGTTGCCGTTGTGCGCGAGGGTTATGCCATAGGGACTGTTGACGTAGAACGGCTGCGCTTCGGCGGAGCTGGAGGTGCCCGCCGTGGGGTAGCGCACATGGCCGATGCCCACATTGCCCACCAGTCGGCGCATATGCCGCGTCCGGAAGACATCCTTGACCAGGCCGTTGTCCTTGCGCAGAAAAAAGCGCTCATTCTCGAAGGTCACGATTCCGGCGGCATCCTGGCCCCGGTGCTGAAGTACAGTCAGTGCATCATAGAGTGACTGGTTGACGTTGGTCGTGCCAACGATGCCAACGATTCCACACATCGGATTGGGTTACTCCGCGGTTGCTGGGGATTGGGATCGGTCTTCCTGCATTTCGATAAGGCGCTTTGCGCCTTCCTGCATGGCCTCTCCGGAGGCGGCACTGGTAGCTTCTGCATCCGGCAGAAGCGCATCGATCTCGTCACCAAGCACATCCCGCGTCCAGGCCTCGACCTTTGCGAGTTCCTGGACGGTGGCCGACTCGCGCCACCAGGTGTCACCAGTGACCGGTGTCATCCGCAGCAGTGCCAGCGCAACCAGCACCACCACCAGACCGCGCGCCAGCCCGAAGAACATGCCCAGGGTTCTGTCGGTGGCACTGAGACCGGTTGCTTCCACCAGACGGCCTAGTGCGTTGTTAACCACAGCACCGACGACCAGTGTGCCCACGAACAGTATGCCGAAAGCCGCGATGAGACGAACCGTGGGATTGCCGACGGTATCCGCCAGCAGCATCTGCATGTTGGGGTGAAAGGTGCGGGCGATCACAAAGGCGCCCACCCAGATCACAAGCGACATGGCTTCCCTGACGAAGCCCCGTTTCAGGCTGATCAGGGTTGAAATGGCGACAATGGCAATAATGACCCAGTCAATCCAGATCAGCGCATCCATCCGGAGGCCCCAGTGCTTTCAGGAAGCGGGCATTCTAGCAGGAATCGGGAAGCCGCCAAACCGGCGTTACTCTTCTCCTTCAACCACCATTGCTTCCAGATTGAACTCGCTCTCGAGCTTCTCCATTGCGGACACTGCTTTCTGTTCATCCACAAAGGGCCCCGCGAATACGCGCGTAAAGGTGCCTTTGTCGTTTTCCACCGTTTCGCTGTGCGCGTCCATCCCCTGATCCCGTACGCTATCACGCAGTTTCAGGGCATTGTCGCGGTTGCTGAAGCTACCGAGGCGTACCAGCCATGCCCCCCTGAGCGCTCCGCTCTCTTCCTGCTCAACCTCGGGAGTGGGCTCAGCCTCGGAAACAGGGTCGGGCTCCGGCTCATCCCTGGTTGCCGTTATCTTCTCATCACGCGCCCCGTCACGCTCGACCTCGCCTTCATCGGCTGTCGGGATCTCAGGCGCCTCTTCGGATTCCGGCATTGCCGGTTCCCGGGGCTGCTCAACCTCAACCGGTTCCATTTCAGGTTCCGGCGGAACCTCCAGAGTCTGTTCCCGGCGAGCCTGATGCGGTTCGTCGAAAAGCATCGGCAGGAAGATCACAGCCAGACTGACAATGATCAGTGCCCCGATAATCCGCTGTTTGAATCCGTCCAAATCCCTGCGCCTCGGTTGTCTTTGGTTCTGCGCGAGTGTAACCGCTTTGATGAGCCCGGGGCCAGTTACGACCCCAGCAAGGCCAGTGCTTCCGAGACCGTCAGGAAGGATCCGAACACCAGAACGCATCCCTCCTTTCCGGCCGCCTCCCGGGCCGAAGCCAGGGCTTCCCGGACCGACGGGAATGTCCGGATCCGGTCATCCGGTATGACTCCGGAAATCCGGTCACTGACCTGCTCCGCGGTCAGCCCGCGCGGTCCCGGAAGCGGGGCCAGGTGCCAACCGTCAATCACGCCGGCAAGGGTACCCGAAACGCCCTGAATGTCCTTGTCGCCCATTGCGCCATAGACGGCCTGCACCGGTTTCTCCGGAATATCGCTCAGGCGCTGGGCCAGCCAGCGTGCCGCCTGGGGATTGTGCCCGACGTCCAGGATCACCGGCGGCGCACCTTCCAGCCTCTGGAATCGCCCGGGCGGTGCGGGAGCTTCGCGGAGGGTTGCCAACAAGCCGGAATCCGCCTCGAATCCGAGAATGCCATAGGCCTCCAGAGCCGTCTGCTGGGAGGCCGCGAGCCCTCCCTCGCCATCCTCGCCACCGAAATCCCGACCGCGTATGCGCAGCGGGATCCCCTGGGCGGCCGCCTGATCCGTCACGGAGGAAGGCGGATCCGGATCACCGAACAGCGCTGGCCGCCCCGCCCGCAGGATACCGGCTTTTTCATAGCCGATCTGTTCCCGGTCATTACCCAGCCACTGGGTATGATCCAGGTCCACGCCCGTAATGATGGACAGTACGGGGTCCGCCACATTCACCGCGTCCAGGCGTCCGCCCAGGCCCACCTCCAGGAGCGGATACGCCACTCCCGCCTCCTGGAAGAGCCAGAACGCCGCCAGGGTCGTGAACTCGAAATAGGTCAGTGGCACATTGCGGCGCGCCCGCTCCACGGCCGCCATGGCCCTGCAGATGGCCTCATCCGTGGCTTCCTCACCGTCGATGCGGATGCGCTCGTTGAAGCAACGGATATGGGGTGAAGTGTAAGCGCCGGTGCTGTCTCCCCCGGCGCGGAGCAGGGATTCCAGGGCTGCAAGGGTGCTGCCCTTGCCATTGGTGCCCCCGATGATCACCACCTGACCGGGCAGGCCTTCCGGCATGAGACGCCGGTAGACGATCATTACCCGGTCAAGGCCAAGCTCCATCTCGCTGGCATGCAATGATTCGAGGTACGCCAGCCAGTCATCCAGGCTGGCATCACTCCGCAGCATTGGCGTCCCCGCTGCCCTCCTCTTCGGGCAGCTGCTCAGCAAGCGGCTCGTGTTCATCCTCCGGCGGCTGCTCGCGACGCTGCAGCTTGGCCAGAACATGGGCGATGCGATCACGCATATCGTGCCGGGAAACGATCATGTCGATCGCCCCGTGCTCGATCAGGAACTCACTGCGCTGGAACCCTTCGGGGAGCTTCTCCCGAACCGTCTGTTCAATCACCCGCGGCCCCGCAAAGCCCACCAGGGCATAGGGTTCGGCGATGTTGAGATCCCCCAGCATCCCGAGGCTCGCGGAAACGCCGCCAAAGACCGGGTCGGTCAGTACCGAGATGAAGGGGATACCCTTCTCGCGCATGCGCTGCAGCGCTGCCGCGGTCTTGGCCATCTGCATCAGGGACAGGATCGCCTCCTGCATGCGCGCCCCACCACTGGCCGCGAAGCACACCAGGGGCACGTTCTCCTCAATACAGAAGTTCACCGCGCGGACGAATTTCTCGCCCACCACCTGCCCCATGGAGCCACCCAGAAACTGGAATTCGAAGGCTACAGCCACCACCGGCACGTACTGAACGGTGCCAGCCATGGCCACCAGGGCATCCTTTTCGCCAGTACTCTTCTGAGCCTGGCTCAGACGATCCTTGTAGCGCTTGGTGTCCTTGAACTTGAGGCGATCCACCGGTTCCAGATCCGCCGCGAGCTCCCGGCTGTCTGTGCCGTCAAAAAAGATCTCGAGACGGCGACGGGCATTGATCCGGATGTGGTGCTCGCACTTCGGGCAGACGTTAAGGTTGCGATCCAGTTCCGGGCGGTACAGAAACCCGTTGCACTTGGGGCACTTCTTCCAGAGCCCTTCGGGAACCGTGGAACGCTGTTGTGCGTCCGAACGGATCATCCCAGGCATGATCTTATCGAGCCAGCTGCTCATGAACTGTCCTCCGGCTCAGGGTGTATCAAGGCTGTCCCGCAGGGGCTTCACCAGGGATTTCAACGCCTGGTGCAGTGAATCACCGCCCTCGGGATGCCGGCCAATGCAGTCAACAATAACACTACCCACGATAATAGCATCCGAAACCCGTCCTATGGCGCCCGCTGTTTCCGCATCCCGGATTCCGAAACCGACGCCCACTGGCAGCTCCGTGAGTTCCCGGATGTGGGCAACCCGTTCCTCCACTGCCCCGGCATCAATACTGGCTGAGCCGGTGACGCCCTTGAGCGAGACGTAATAGACGTAGCCGCTGCTGTGTTCTCCCATGCGCCGGATGCGTTCATCCGAAGTAGTGGGCGAGATCAGGAAGATCAGATCCAGACCCTGGGCACGGAACCACGGCACAACCTCCCCGGCCTCTTCGGGCGGCAGGTCCACCATCAGGACACCATCCACACCGGCCTGTGCGGCGTTTTCCGCAAACGCCTCGTAACCCATGGCTTCCACCGGATTCAGGTAGCCCATGAGCACCACAGGGGTTTCCGTATCCGTCTCGCGGAACCGGCGCACGACCTCCAGCACATCACGGCTGGTACAGCCGTTTGCCAGGGCCCGTTCACAGGCCCGCTGGATGACCGGGCCGTCCGCCATGGGATCGGAGAACGGCACCCCGAGTTCGATGAGATCCGCACCGGATGCCACCAGGCTGTGCATGATGCGGAGGGTTTCACCGGTATTCGGATCCCCGGCAGTGATATAGGGAATCAAGCCCTTGCGACCCTGCTCGCCCAGGGCCGTGAGTCTCTGTTCGATTCGGCTCATGGGTCAGCGCCCCTCCACTTCGATGTTGTCCATGCGGGCGACGGTATCCATATCCTTGTCGCCACGACCCGAAAGGTTGATGACAATGGACTGGTCCGGGCGCATCTGGGGCGCCAGCTTGATGGCCCAGGCAATGGCATGAGCGGTTTCGAGCGCGGGCATGATGCCCTCCACCGCCGTCAATCGCCGGAACCCATCCATCGCTTCGTCATCCGTCACCGATACATAGTTCACACGCCCGATGTCCTTGAGCCAGGAGTGTTCGGGCCCTACGCCAGGATAGTCCAGCCCCGCGGACACAGAATGGGTTCCGGAGATCTGGCCGTACTCGTCTTCCATCAGGTAGGTCCGGTTACCATGCAGCACTCCGGGCCTGCCAGCGCTCAGCGGCGCCGCATGCTGACCGGATTCGATGCCGTACCCGCCGGCTTCCACCCCGTACATGGCCACTGATTCGTCACCCAGGAAGGGATGGAAGAGACCGATCGCATTCGAGCCGCCGCCGACACAGGCCACCAGCGCGTCCGGCAGTGCCCCGTTCTTTTCCAGGCATTGCTGTCGGGTTTCACGGCCGATCACTGACTGGAAATCACGCACCATCATCGGATAGGGATGCGGGCCCGCCACCGTGCCGATGATGTAGAAGGTGTCATCGACATTGGTGACCCAGTCCCGGAGTGCCTCGTTCATGGCATCCTTTAGAGTCCTTGTGCCGCCTTCGACCGCTTCAACCTCGGCCCCGAGAAGCTTCATGCGGTAGACGTTGACAGCCTGCCGGCGCACATCCTCGGCGCCCATATAGATCTTGCATTTGAGACCAAGCCTTGCTGCCACTGTTGCCGTGGCAACACCGTGCTGACCCGCGCCCGTTTCCGCGATCACGCGCGGTTTCCCCAGGAACTTCGCCAGCAGTGCCTGCCCAATGGTGTTATTCACCTTGTGCGCACCGGTATGACAGAGGTCCTCGCGCTTGAGCCATATGGAAGCACCGCCCAGCTCACTGCTCAGTCGATCCGCGTGGTACAGGGGGGTGGGTCTTCCCACATAATCCGCCAGATCGCTGTTGAACCGGGCGAGGAAATCGGGGTCCTCACGCAGCCGCCGGTATTCACTTTCCAGATGTTCCAGTGAGTCGATCAGGGTCTCGGAGACAAAGCGGCCCCCGTAGGCGCCGAAATGGCCCCGCGCGTCCGGACTATCCTTGATCTGTTGTTCAGTCAGTTTCATGGGTCAGGGTAACCTCCCGGACGAATTCATTGATGCGCTGGGAACTCTTGATACCCGGCGCCGACTCGACACCGCCGCTGACATCCACAGCCCAGGGGCGGACACGGCGCACCGCCTCACCCACATTATCCGGCGTCAGACCACCGGCCAGAATCAGGGGCAGTTTCCGTGTCTCCGGCAGCCAATCCCAGTTGAAGGTTTTGCCGGTACCGCCGTAGCGGTCCTCACTGTAAGCGTCGGCAAGCAGGCCGAACGCTCTATAATAGGTACTCTCGGCTGCGGCAACCACCCGGGAATCCCGAACCCTGACCGCGCGGATCCATGGGTGCCCGAACCCCGAGCAGAATTCGGCTGATTCATCCCCGTGGAACTGCAGCAGATCCAGCGGCACTTTTGACAGCGCCTCCCGGACCAGCGACTCAGAGGCATTCACAAAAAGCCCCACTGTGGTCACGAACGGGGGCAGCGCCGCGCGGATCCGTTGAGCCTGTTCCAAGGTGACATGACGCGGACTCCCAGGGTGGAAGACCAGCCCGATGGCATCCACGCCAGCCTGCGCCGCTGCTACGGCGTCCTCTTCGCGGGTGATGCCGCAGATCTTGATTCGGGTGCGTGGCAAGACCACCTCCTGCGCCAAAACGCACAGGATAGCGCCCGCGGCCCCACAGACCAAGTCTCAGAGATTCCCGGAAAGCCACCAGGGGCCCAGTCTGGGCCGGGGCACCCCACACTGCTCCGGATAGCCGATATCCACCAGGTAGAGCCCCTGTGGCGGTGCAGTGATACCCGCACGGCGACGATCCCGCTGGCACAGAAGCTCAGCGACCCACTCCGGGTGGCGTTCCCGGTGACCCACAGCCATCAGGGTCCCGGCGATATTGCGCACCATGTGATGAAGAAAGGCATTGGCCGCAATATCCAGCACCAGAAAGGGCCCTTCCCGGTAAACCGTGGCCGCTTCAATACAGCGCCAGGGGCTGTTGGCCTGACAGCCGGCTGCGCGGAAGGCCGAAAAATCCTGTTCACCGGGAAGGTACTGTGCGGCCTGATGCATGGCATCCGCGTCGAGTGGCGTATGGGTCCACGCCACGCGCCCGCGCAGCAGTGCCGGAGGTGTTGGCGTGTCCAGCATCACGTACCGGTAACGGCGGGAATGGGCAGTAAAACGTGCACTGAAATCCGATGCCACATTGCCAGCCCAGTGAACGCGGATGTCGGCCGGCAGAGCACTGTTGATGCCCAGAACCCACGAGCGGATGGCGCGCGAGGCCCCCGTATCAAAGTGCACAAGCTGGTAGCAGGCGTGAACGCCTGAATCCGTACGCCCGGCACAGACTGGCTCTACAGGCTCATTCGCCACTCTGGAGACAGCTGCCGCCAGAGTTCCCCCAATGGTCCGGATACTGCTTTTCTGGTCCTGCCAACCATGGAAGCCGCCGCCATCGTATTCGACAACCAGGCCAATACGCCCGGGGCCAGCCGCGATCGCAGTCGTCAGCTCAACGGGGTCCTGCAGCACGGCAGATCAGAGTTCGCTGAGAAGCCGCTGGGCTTCCTGCTGCTGTTCTTCACTGCCTTCACGGGCCACCTCTTCCAGAATGTCCCGTGCGCCGTCCGCATCGCCCATCTCAACATAGGCCCGGGCCAGATCCAGTTTGGTGCCCGCTTCATCCGTGCCCTCAAGGAAGTCGAACTCATCATCACTGTCTTCCGATCCAGTGGACGTGTCGCCTGACTCCATATCGCCCGTCTCTTCCTGGTGTCCCTGGGATGCCTGTGATTCCTCACCCTCAAGAGCAGCCAGCTCCTCGTCGGAGAGCGCGCTCTCGGCCCCGAGATCCTCCATCTCAGAGTCCATCAGACTCTCTTCCAGCTGATCGGCGGGGGCTTCGTCCTCACCGCCGGAAGCGTCACTGGTTTCCCCGGGCGCTTCGGGTTCTTCGCCAACGCCCTCCTGAGCCACCTCTTCAGCAAGCTCAAGATCCTCGTCCGAGACATCCAGACTCAGGTCATCCAGCTCATCATCACCTTCCGGTGCGGCGGTTTCCCCGGCCGGGGCAGCTGTTTCCCCGGACTCTCCAGCTTCAGCCTCACCATCGGTCACCCGATCAAGTTCCGCATCCAGCTCTTCGAGGAAGGAGTCATCAAAATCCGTACCGGATGGTGCCTCGGAAGCGGTTTCTGCCGGTTCCTCCCCGGTGTCCAGATCAACATCCAGATCGTCCAGGCTCAGATCCGTATCCGCATCACTCGCCTGTTCAGTGTTATCACCGGTTTCAGACACGGGTTGCTCAGCGGCTTCAGCTTCCGCATCCAGCTCAGGCACGGACTCTTCTTCCGTCTCTCCCGGGTCCTCCAGCTCCAGATCATCCATGGAGAACCCGAGATCGGCCACATCCTCTTCTGACTCTGAGGCATCCACGGTGTCTTCGCTGGCGCCTGTCGTTTCGGATGCAGCCGGGGTTTCTTCCTCGCCAAGATCGAAGTCGAGACTGAATTCCTCGGACTGCTGCTCCTGATCCCCGCCCTTTTCGGCATGGCTGGTATCGCTGCTTTCCGAGCCGCTGGATTCATCCAGCAGATCGTCAACGTCCTCGAGGGCGCTGAAGTCAAAGCCCTCGTCCTCAAGCGACGCATCATCCTCAAGGGATTGCCCGCCAGTCTCCGCTTCGAAGCCGGTGCCCGTCTTCAGCTGTTCGGTCAGGTCCTCAATGCTGAGGTCCTCGTCAGCGGCCTCCATACGGCTGCGAAGCGCATCCGCCTGCTCGATGGCTTCATCGTCATTGAAGGCCCCGAGCTCGCGATACTGCTTTTCGAAATTCTCTGACTCACCGGCATCGGCATAGACCTCGAGCAGCTTCAGCCGCAGGTCCACGCGGCTGGGTTCCGATGAAATGGCCCCTTCAAGATGCCGGGCAGCCTGCCCGAGACGACCATAGGCCAGGTAGACATCCGCCTCAGCCAGCGCATCCTCGCTGCCCTCGCTGCGCGGTGCCGCCTCTTCACCGGTAGCCTCCGTGGCCGTTTCATCTCCGGCCGCGTCCAGATCCAGTGGGTCCTCAGCCTCAACCGGTTCCTCCGGGTTTTCGGAGACATCCTTCAGCTGGTCGTAGAAAGCCTGTTCCCGCGCCGCATTGCGCCGTGCCAGGCCCCAGAGCAGCGCCAGCAACGCAATGCCCAGTACACCCGCACCGATCTGGTAACGGGGATCATTGATCACGCGCTGAACAACATCACCGGCACTCCTTGGAGCACCCTGACTCTTGGTCTGTTCCGGATCAGGCTGCGCCGAAGCGTCGCCATCATCCGGCTCACCGCCGGAGCTCGCCGCTGCGGCCGGGTCAGACTCATCGTCATCGGCGCCCGCTTCCCCGGAACCTGACTCAGCCGTGTCCGATTCGGCCATGGACTCCTCGACAGATTCCTCAGAAGCGACCGAATCCTCGCCCGAATCCCCTTCCGTGGTCTGTCCACCAGAGGCCTGACCGCTTCCGGTCCCAGTTGCATCATCCGCCGCGGTTTCATCACCGTCGGTACCGCCGGTACCTTCCGACTCCGTATCACCAGACGCCTGACCACTCTCGCGTGCCTCGGCAAGCCGCTGCTCCATCTCCGCAAGCTGATCGTCCTTCAACTCGATCAACTGGCTCATGGTATCCAGCTGTTCCTCGAGATCCTTCAGGCGATCCGACAGCTCCTCGCGATCCCTTTCCGCCCGCTCCAGTTCTTCCAGAGCAGCAGCAAGGCGTTCATCACCCTCACCGTCGCCCATGCCGGCCATGGTGCCGTCACCAGCACTGTTCTCACCGTCCGCTACCAGGATCCGCAGTTCATCGCCGCTCTCACCGGATGACGACTGCTGCCCGGTTGCGCCCGCCTGTTGCTGGGATTGATCCGCTCCTCCAGCCTGCTCGGCTTCAGGCGCAGCCGCGGTTTCCGCCTGGCTCTGGCCAGCCTGCTGGTGCCGTTTGTTCTGGGCCATCACCTGCTGGATCGCCTCCTGCCTGGAGCGGGAGCGCATGGCTTCCTCGGAGGGGATGCGCAGGACGCGCCCCCGGCGCAGCTGGTTGATGTTGTTGTTGCTGAACGCATTGGGATTGACTTCCTGGATCGCCAGCATCACCTGGTGGCGGCTCAGGTCGCTGGACGGGCTGACCTCCCCGGCAATCCCCCAGAGGGTGTCATTGGCACCAGTGGGCCCGTATTCGTCAGGGGTTCCGCCCGTAGCCGAAGTCGCGCTTTCCGGCTGTCGGCGCTCGCTCCGGGCCTCCCGAGCGGCCTGCTCACGTGTCCGGGTATCGCCGCCACCGGTTTCCGCACTCGGCCCAATCGCTTCCGGGCCGGGATCACGGGAGGGGGGATCCACCAGGAAGGAATATTCACGCAACAGCCGCCCATTTGGCCAGGCAAGCTCCACGAGAAAGTTCAGGAATGGCTCCCGGATGGGGTCCTCAGAAGTAACGTTAATCCGGAACCCGCCATCGGATTCGATCACGTCAAAATCCAGATCATGGAGAACATCCATGCGACGAAGCCCGGCCCGCTCAAATGCGGACTCCGGTGCCAGCGATACCCGGATCTGGTCTGCGGACAGATCGCCCGGCTCACTCAGCTCGATCTCGGCCCGCAGCGGTTCATTCAGGTTCGTCAGTATTCGACCCTCGCCCATGCCGAGCGCCTGAGCCAGACCTGATCCAAGCCCACCCGCCAGGGCGAGCGCCACCGCCAGTTTGCGTACTTTCATGCCGTTTCCTTTCCCCGTTCTCGTCAGGCAGCCGTCCACGGATTCCGCGCAGATTACGGAAATAGACCTGTAATTATGAAGTTAAGCGGAAGTATTGTTGATAACTGCGAATTACGCAATAAATCGCCGGGCACTGGAGGCGCCCGGCTGGCGGGAATGCGCCCCGGTTCACGCCAGACCGGGACGCTGCATTCAGGAATCAGCCATCACGCTCAAGCAGGATGGCCAGCATACGCCGCAGCGGTTCAGCCGCCCCCCACAGCAGCTGGTCGCCCACGGTGAAGGCGTTGAGATACTCCCCGCCCATGGCCAGCTTGCGCAGCCGACCGACCGGAACCGTCAGGCTGCCGGTGGCATAAGCCGGGCTCAACTTTTCCATACTGGCCTGCTGCTCATTAGGTACCACCTCGCACCACTCACTGTGCTCCCGGAGCATGGCTTCGATATCCGCGAGCGGAACGTCCCTGCGAAGCTTGATGGTCAGCGCCTGGCTGTGACTGCGCATGGCGCCCACGCGAACACAGGTGCCATCAATCGGGATCGGGTTATCAGTACGCCCGAGGATCTTGTTGCTCTCCGCGCCCGCTTTCCATTCCTCCTTACTCTGGCCGGAGGGCATGGGCTTGTCGAGCCAGGGAATCAGGCTGCCCGCCAGGGGCACACCGAAATTCTCCGTGGGGAACTCGGAACTGCGCATGGTCGAGGTCACCTGCCGGTCAATCTCCAGGATCGCCGAGGAAGGATCCGCCAGAAGATCGGATACGGCGCCGTTAAGCGCCCCCATCTGATCCAGCAGCTCCCGCATGTGCTTGGCGCCGGAGCCAGAGGCGGCCTGGTAGGTCATGGGGCTGATCCATTCCACCAGATCATGATCAAACAGGGCCCCAATGCCCATCAGCATGAGGCTGACCGTGCAGTTACCGCCGATGAAATCACGCTGCCCGGCATCCAGAGCCCGGTCAATCACGCCACGATTCACCGGGTCCAGAACAATCACCGATTCATCCTCCATCCGCAGGGCGGAGGCGGCGTCAATCCAGTAACCATTCCAGCCTGACTGGCGGAGGGGGCCATAGACCTCATTCGTATAGTCCCCACCCTGACAGGTGACGATGATGTCCATCGCCTTGAGTTCATCAATGTCCCGGGCATCCTTGAGCGGCGGCGCCTCCTTGCCGAAGTCCGGCGCGGGCTTGCCCGCCTGGGATGTGGTGAAGAACACCGGCTCGATTCCGGCGAAATTATTCTCTTCCTGCATCCGCTGCATGAGCACGGATCCGACCATGCCACGCCAGCCAACCAGACCTACTCGCTTCATTGTGCCGCCTCTGTTTTCAGTGTCTTGGGTTTTTCGCCGGGGCTGCGGCGATCGCAGCCATGGCCGCTCCTACAGGTGCGTGTCCAGGGCCGATAGCACCGCTTCGCCCATGGCGCGGGTGCCAACCAGCTGCGTGCCCTCGAAATGAATATCCGGCGTACGCAGCCCCTGTTCGAGCACGTCCTGCACCGCTTTTTCGATCGCGCCCGCCGCACCTTCCATGCCAAAGCTGTACCGCAGCATCATGGCACCGGACAGAATCGTCGCCAGCGGGTTCGCCTTGTCCTGGCCCGCAATATCCGGCGCCGACCCGTGGCAGGGTTCGTACATGCCCTGCTTGCTCTCGTTCAGCGCCGCCGAGGGCAGCATCCCGATGGAACCGGTCAGCATGGCTGCCTCATCAGACAGGATATCACCGAACATATTGCCGGTGACAATCACGTCAAACTGGTTCGGATCGCGCACCAGCTGCATGGCGGCGTTATCCACGTACATGTGACTCAGCTCAACGTCCGGATACTCCCTCGCCAGATCCTCCATTACCTCACGCCACAGCGCGGTCACTTCCAGCACGTTGGCCTTGTCGATGGAACATAGTCGTCCGTTGCGCTGACGCGCGGATTCAAATGCCACGCGCCCGATGCGCCGGATCTCGGATTCGTTGTAGCGATAGGTATTGATCCCTTCCCGTTCTCCGCTTTCCAGCGTCTCAACGCCACGGGGCTGACCAAAGTAGATGCCGCCGGTGAGCTCCCGCACGATCAGGATGTCCAGGCCGCTGACCACTTCCGGACGCAGGCTGGAGGCCTCCGCCAACTGCGGGTACAGGAACGCGGGACGCAGATTGGCGAAAAGACCCAGGCCGGAGCGCAGGCCCAGCAGCCCCTTCTCGGGCCGATTGGCCATCTCCAGATGATCCCACTTGGGGCCGCCCACAGCGCCCAGCAGGATGCCCCCGGCTTCCCGCGCCCTGCTCATGGTGTCGTCCGGGAGCGCAGTGCCCGCGGCCTCGATGGCGGCACCGCCGACCAACGCCTCATCGAAATCGAGTCCCAGCGAAAGCCGTTCATTGGCGTGCCCAAGAACCGCGCGTGCCTGCTCGATGATATCCGGGCCGATGCCGTCACCCGGCAGGAAGAGTACTCTCTGTGTCATAGCATCATGATCCTTGTCCAGTAATCCAGTTTCGAGGGTTATTACGAAAATCGCCCGCAAAGCGGGCTCCTACATACGAAAACTAATGTATTACTGTAGAAGCCTGCCCCGCAGGCAATCCGGAACAGCTTCCAGGAACTCACCCGGCAGGAAACAACCAGGGCGCCTCCTGCTTCCGGCGTTCCTCGTAGGCCTGGATGGCATCCGCATCCTCAAGTGTCACGCCGATATCGTCGAGGCCGTTGAGCAGGCAGTGGCGCCGGAACTCATCCACCTCGAAGTGATAGATCTTACCGTCCGGCGTGGCAACAGTCTGGTTCTCCAGATCCACGGTCAGTGCATAGCCCTCGACGGACTCCACCGCACGGAACAGCTCGTCGACCTCTTCCTCTTTCAGAACAAGCGGTAACAGGCCATTTTTAAAGCAGTTGTTGTAGAAGATATCGGCAAAACTCGGGGCGATAATCGCCCGGAAACCAAAATCCTCCAGCGCCCAGGGCGCGTGCTCACGGCTGGAGCCGCAACCGAAGTTGGCGCGCGTCAGCAGCACACTCGCTCCCTGGTAACGCGCCTGGTTCAGCACGAACTCAGGGTTGAGCGGCCGTTGACTGTTGTCCTTGCCTGGCTGACCTTCGTCCAGATAGCGCAGCTCGTCGAACAGGTTGGGCCCGAAGCCAGTGCGCTTGATCGACTTGAGGAACTGCTTGGGGATGATCATGTCAGTGTCGACATTGGACCGATCCATGGGGGCAACCAGCCCCGTGTGCCTCGTGAATGCCTTCATGATCTCACCCCGCCCTGTCGTAGTAGTCGGAAATATCCACAAAATGGCCATGAATAGCGGCGGCAGCTGCCATAGCCGGGCTCACCAGGTGCGTGCGCCCGCCAAAGCCCTGCCGGCCCTCGAAGTTCCGGTTGGAGGTGGAGGCACAATGCTCCCCTTCACCCAGCTGGTCCGGGTTCATCCCCAGACACATGGAGCAGCCCGGCTCCCGCCACTCGAACCCTGCATCAATGAAGATCCGGTCCAGCCCTTCCCTCTCGGCCTGGGCTTTCACCATACCGGAGCCGGGCACGACCATCGCCTGCTTGAGCGTGGATGCAATCGTCTGCCCCTTGAGGATGGACGCCGCTTCACGCAGGTCCTCAATCCGGGCATTGGTACAAGAGCCGATGAAGATCCGGTCAAGCTGGATGCCCGTCATCGGGGTGTTCGGTTCCAGCCCCATGTACTTCAGGGCCCGCTGCATGCCTTCACGCTTGATGGGATCCGACTCATTCGCCGGATCCGGGACACGATCCCCGACATTGGTCACCATCTCCGGCGACGTTCCCCAGCTGACCTGGGGTTCGATATCAGCCGCATCCAGATGAACCACCTTGTCGAACTCGGCATCGTCGTCACTCTTCAGCTCGCGCCAGGACGCAACCGCGCGCTCCCACATCTCGCCCTTCGGCGCCATGGGCCGATCCTTCACGTAGTCGATGGTCGTGTCATCCACCGCCACCATGCCGGCCCGCGCACCCGCCTCGATGGTCATATTGCACATGGTCATGCGCGCCTCCATCGACAGGCCGCGGATCGCCGAGCCCGCGTACTCAATGGCATAACCGGTACCGCCGGCGGTGCCAATTTTTCCGATGATCGCCAGCATCACATCCTTGCCCGTGATCCCCGGCTTCAGCTCACCATCGACCTGCACCAGCATATTCTTTGACTTCTTCTGCACCAGGCACTGTGTCGCCAGCACATGCTCGACCTCGGAGGTGCCGATCCCATGCGCCAGCGCCCCGAAAGCCCCATGGGTGGACGTATGCGAATCCCCGCATACCACCGTCATCCCCGGCAGGGTCGCTCCCTGCTCCGGCCCGATGACGTGAACGATCCCCTGGCGCTGATCGTTCATGCCATACTCGACAATGCCGAACTCATTGCAGTTGTCATCCAGAGTCCGAACCTGGGTGCGCGAGATCGGGTCCTCGATCCCCTCAACACCATTCTCACGCCCGGTGGTCGGCACGTTGTGATCCACCGTCGCCAGATTCGCATCAATCCGCCACGGCGTCCGCCCAGCCAGCCGAAGCCCCTCGAACGCCTGCGGTGACGTTACCTCGTGCAGCATGTGCCGGTCGATGTAGATCAGGCAGGAGCCGTCAGCACGCTCCTTGACCAGATGCGAATCCCACAGTTTGTCGTACAGTGTCTTGCCACTCATGGTGCTACCCCCGTTGCGAGCGGACACGCCCTCCCCCATAGCGGAGCTGACGTGGTTTGACCGATTGTTCGTTAATGGTACAGACTCTGATCAGATCACTTCAATTCATGTTTTTCCTGAAACGGATTCCTTTTTGGAATCTTGAATCAGGATCGCCCGCGAGGCGGGCTCCTACAGCTTACGTTTGGAGCACGTTTGCGAACGGCAACACTCCCGGGGGTACGGTGAGTGGGGAGTCTTTCACGGGAAGCTCTGGAGCCATGGATGGCGGAAGAGCAGCGTACAGGGGTTTGCGCGATTAAGCGCAAACGGGTTTACACGGATGTAAACCCAGGACTTTTCAGTGAAGCAGGACTGCGCAACTGAAAAGTATTTACAACGTTTCCCGTGAAAGACTCCCCACTCATCGTACCCTGCAACCAGGTACCAATCTTTAGTGCTATGGACACCCAATCACTGATCGCCTTCACCACCGTCATCGACACCGGCTCCTTCTCCGAGGCCGCAGAAGCCCTGCACCTCACTCAATCCGCCGTCAGCAAACGCATCGCCACCCTCGAACACCAGACCGGTCGCCCCCTGATTGAACGCAACGGCCGCAGCCTGCGGCTGACCGACGCCGGCCATGCCCTGCTGCCCCATGCACGGAAGGTCCTGGACGAACTCCACAACGCCCGTGAAGCCCTCACCAGCCTTGACCAGCGAATGCACGGCCCCCTGTCGCTGATCACCAGCCACCATATCGGCCTCCACCATCTCCCGAACTGGCTGCGCGCCCTGCAGAAGGCCCATCCCGACCTGACCTTCAACCTCCAGTTCCTCGAGTCCGAACAGGTCTTCCAGCAACTGCACCAACATGACGCCCCACTTGCATGGGTGACACTCAACGACCGGATCATGGAACGCTTCCAGGTCTGGTTCGCCTGGGAAGATCCAATGAGCTTCGTCTGTGGCCCTGACCACCCCCTAGCCCACAAGCAGAAGCTGGCCCCTGAGGACATTGCGCAGTACCAGGCCATCCTGCCCGACAGTAATACCGAAACCTACCGGGTCGTCTCCCATCATTTTCTTCAACAAGGAATCACACTGGATGCCCAGATGCCCACCAACTACCTCGAAACCATCAAGATGATGACCAGCGTGGGACTGGGGTGGTCGGTTCTGCCCAACACCATGCTCGACAGCACCCTGGTGGTCCTGGACGTACCGGAGCCCGTAACCCGGATGCTGGGTGCCGTGGGCATCAGGGGACGGGAACCCGGGACAGCGGCCCGCGCCCTTCTTGAAACCGTTCAGGGACAGGCACCGGCGCGCTGTGCCGAAACCGGCTGACTGTTTTATAATTCCGGGCCATCACAGACAGGCAGAACTAAAGACAGGGGATTTCATGGACAGCTCGGAAGTAGAAGCGGTATTCCAGAGTTACGGGCGGGTCTGCACGGGCGAGCAGTTTTTCGTTGATTTCTACGACTACTTCATGAGCAGCTCGCAGACCATCAAGGACCAGTTCCGCGACACCGACATGAAGCAGCAGCGCCACCTGCTGCGCAACGGCATCATGCAGCTGATCCTCTACGCCCGGGGCATGCCCGACACCAAGCTGCAGCAGCTGGGGCAGAGCCACTCGAGACACGGCTACAACATCTCACCCGAATGGTATTCGCTCTGGCTGGATGCGCTGATGCAGGCGGTCCGCAAACACGACCCCGAATACGATGCGACACTGGACGCGCAGTGGCGCCGGGTTCTGAAGCCGGGCATCGACCTGATCCGGGATGCCTACTGAGATCCCCTGCTCAATGCCGCCAGCGGATGGCATACTCCATGCTGTCCACGGTTGCCGTGGCTACCACACCAATGCAGTGAGAGAGCCTGACCATGAGCGACAACAGCTACACGCCTCCGAAAGTCTGGAAGTGGGAAGACGCCAGTGGCGGGCGTTTCGCCAGCATCAACCGCCCCATTGCCGGCCCCACGCATGACAGGGAATTGCCGGTGGGCAAGCACCCTCTGCAGCTCTATTCCCTGGCTACGCCCAACGGCGTGAAAGTGACTGTTATGCTCGAGGAGTTGCTGGAAGCCGGCCACTCCGAGGCCGAATACGACGCCTGGCCCATCAGCATCCTTGAAGGCGAGCAGTTCAGCAGCGGCTTCGTGGCCGTTAACCCGAACTCCAAGATCCCCGCGATGATGGATCACACCCAGAACCCACCACTGCGGATCTTTGAATCCGGCAGCATCCTGCTCTATCTGGCCGAGAAGTTCGGGGCCTTCCTGCCCACCGATCCCCATGGACGCACCGAGACCCTCTCCTGGCTGTTCTGGCAGATGGGCATGGCCCCACTGCTGGGCGGTGGCTTCGGGCACTTCTACGCCTATGCCCCGGAATCCTACGAGTATCCGATCAACCGCTTCACCATGGAAGTGAAACGCCAGCTGGATGTGCTCAACCGGCAGTTGGCGGACAACCGCTACATCGCCGGGGATGAGTACACCATCGCGGACATGGCGATCTGGCCCTGGTACGGCGCGCTGGTGAAGGGCAAGGTCTATGACGCGGCCGAATTTCTGGAAGCGCACACCTACACCAACGTGATCCGCTGGGCGGATGAGATCGCCGCCCGCCCGGCCGTCAAGCGGGGTCGCCTCGTCAACAAGACCTGGGGCGATGAGGGAAGCAAGCTCCCGGAGCGTCACGACCCCAGCGACTTCGACAACCTGTAACCCCAGGTTTGACGGGATCAGCCGCTGCTTACTGGCCGGCGTACGCTCTCTGCGGCGCGGGCCGCATCCAGAGCCAGGCGGCGGCGACCCCCACCAGCATGAAACCGGCGCCGCCGTAGAAGGCGGCGACGGTGCTCTCCCACTCTACCAGCACGCCCGAGATCCAGGCGCCGAAAGCACCGCCTGCCCCGTAGGTCAGCCCGCTGTACAGCGCCTGCCCCTGCCCCTGGTGCCCTTCGCCGAACTGCACCCGGATGTAATGCACCGAGGCCGCGTGCAAGGCGGCATAGGAGGCCGCATGAAGCAGCTGTGCCCCGAGCAGGATCCAGAGAAACTGCGAGAATTCCGCGATAACCAACCAGCGCAGTGCTGTCAGGGTCGCTGCACAGAGCATGATCACCCGCATCGGATAGGCCGAAAGCAGCCTGTGCATCACCAGGAACAGGCCAACTTCCGCCAATACGCCCAGTGCCCAGAGCGCCCCGGTGCTGATCTTCGCATAGCCAAGCTGCTCCAGATGGATCGAGAAAAAGGTGTAATAGGGCCCGTGGCTGGCCTGGAGCATGAAGTTCAGGATGAAGAAGGACCAGACCTCGGGCCGCTTCAGGATAGCCGCAACCGATCCGTGATGGGGCTGCCTGCGGGTACTGGGTTCGTCATGAATCTGCAGCGTCGCCATGAGGAGTCCGGCGAACAGGGGCAGCACCAGCCAGGGCATGATGGAAACCGCCATGTGATCCAGCGCCGCCCCGAAACCGGCCACCGACAGGATGAACCCGATCGATCCCCAGAGCCGGACCCGCCCATAGCGCCTGGAGTCGCTGCCTAGGTTGTGCAGGGTGATGACCTCAAACAGCGGCAGCACTGCGTTCCAGAAAAAGCTGAACGAGAGCATCACCAGCATCAGCCCCCAGAATCCTGGGCGCAGCAGGGTGAAGCTGAAACACAGGACGGCCACAAGCGCACCGAAGCGGATCAGTCGCAGCCGCCGGCCGGTGCGATCCCCCAGCCAGCCCCACAGATTGGGCGCGATGATCTTGGTGCCCTGCAGGGTGGCCATGAGCAGGGCGATCTCAATGTAGCGGAACCCCTGGTCTTCCAGATACAACGCCCAGTAGGGCATTAATACCCCAAAAGCAGCGAAGAACCAGAAGTAGAGGTTGGACAGGCGCCAGTAGATCCCCGTCCCGGAGGCCGCCATATCAGTCCTCCTGCTGACGGCGGGCCTTTTCGATGTCCGGCGTATCCACCCGCACGTCCGCATTCTGGGCGCGGTGGCGCAGGTAGTGGTCCATGAGCACGATGGCCATCATGGCCTCCGCGATGGGCGTGGCCCGGATGCCGACGCAGGGGTCGTGACGGCCGGTGGTCACCACCTCCACCGGATTGCCGTGCACATCAATCCCCTGACCCGGCAGCCGCAGGCTGGACGTGGGCTTCAACGCCATGCTCGCCACCACCGGCTGACCGGAACTGATGCCCCCGAGCACGCCGCCCGCGTTATTGGAAAGGAACCCGTCCGGTGTCATCTCGTCCCGGTGTTCGGTGCCCCGCTGGCTGACACTGTCGAAACCGGCCCCAATTTCCACGCCCTTGACCGCGTTGATGCTCATCAGGGCCTTGGCCAGGTCCGCGTCCAGCCGATCGAACACGGGCTCGCCCAGGCCGGGAATCACGCCGTCCGCCTCGACCCGGATCCGTGCGCCCACAGAATCCCCTTCCTTGCGGAGCTGGTCCATGAAGGCTTCCAGCTCCGGGACCTTTTCCGGTTCGGCACAGAAGAAGGCGTTCTCATGCACGGCGGACCAGTCCGTCATGCCCAGCTCAATGGGTCCGAGCTGGGTCATGCAGCCACGGATGCGGATGCCCTTTTCCTGCAGGAACGCCCGTGCGATGGCACCCGCCGCCACGCGCATGGCGGTCTCCCGCGCCGAGGAACGACCGCCGCCGCGATAGTCACGGATGCCATACTTGTGCCAGTAGCTGTAGTCCGCGTGGGCGGGGCGGAACTGATCCTTGATCTTCGAGTAATCCTTGGAGCGCTGGTCCGTGTTCTCAATGAGCAGCCCGATGGGCGCCCCTGTGGTCACCCCCTCGAACACCCCTGAAAGCACTCGAACCTCATCGGGCTCCCGGCGCTGGGTGGTGTGGCGGGAGGTACCCGGGCGGCGGCGATCCAGGTCCTCCTGGATCATCTCCGCGGATACCGGCACGCCGGGTGGGCAGCCGTCCACGATGCAGCCCAGGGCCGGCCCGTGGCTTTCGCCGAAGGTGGAGACGGTGAAGAGTGTTCCGAAGGAGTTGCCAGACATGAGTGCTATCCGTTCAGCAGCGGCGCCGCCTGCGCCAGTGTTTGCGCGTCGACCACGAAGACCCCGTGACCGCCGTTTTCCATTTCAAGCCAGGTGAAGGGAACGCTGGGGAAAGCCGCCTCCAGCGCCGGCTGGCTGTTGCCGACTTCCCCAACCAGCAGCCCATCTTCCGAGAGATACGCCGGTGCTTCCCTCAGGATCCGGCCCATCAGCTCCAGGCCGTCTTCTCCGGCCGCAAGTCCCAGCTCCGGTTCATGGCGGTATTCCGGTGGCAGCGTCGCCATATCCCTGGCATCCACGTACGGCGGGTTCGCCAGAATCAGGTCATAGGGGCCATCCAGCTTCTCGAACAGGTCTGAGGCCACCGCGCGCACCTGCCCTTCCAGGCCATGGCGCCTGATGTTCTGTTCCGCCACCTCAACGGCTCCGGGGGACACCTCACCCAGATCCACCTGGGCCGCCGGGAACACATGGGCCGCCGCGATTCCAATACAGCCACTGCCAGCGCACAGGTCCAGAATCCGTTCAACCGGCCGACCCGCCAGCCAGGGCTCGCCTTCCGTGGCCAGGAATTCGCCAATGGGCGAGCGCGGGATCAGGACCCGTTCGTCAACATGGAACCGCAGCCCCATGAAGAAGGCTTCGCCTGTTATATACGGAACCGGAACACGGTCCCGGGCGCGACGTTCGATGCGCTCAAGCACCTGTTCCCGTTCAGAGAGGGTCAGACGGGCATCCAGGAAGGGCACGTTATTGTCCATGGGCAGATGCAGGGTCTGCATCAGCAGCTGTACCGCGTCATCCCAGTGGCTGTCGGTGCCGTGGCCGCACCAGACGCCGGCCTGCGTGAACCGTGACACCGCGTAACGCAGCCAGTCGCGCACGGTCTGGAGTTGTTCAATGGCTTCGGTGCTCACCCAGTACTCCCGGAGTCATCCCGTAAAAGCCACGATTGTACCAGCTATTGGCGGTTCATTCCCGGGATCCGCGGCTCCCCCGTACCCGCATTGCGATGGTCCTCAAGGGCATCCTCCGCAAGCATCCGCCCCAGCTGGATCAGCTCCGGGGCACGATGGTAATCGAACGAGCGGCATACATGCTTGGGGAAGTTGATCAGGATATCCGGCGGATAGCCGGCGATCTTGTAACGGGTCAGCGAGTCCTGCATGGTCTCGATCGCCAGGTTCATGACATCAAACTTGCCGAGCCCCAGCTCCTGCAGGCTCACCGAGCGCGCATCGTCGCCCTCGCTTCCCTTTCCCGCCGCCTTTTCGCGCGCATGGCGCTTCTGGGCCTCCGCCAGCGCCTGTTCCTCGCTACTGGCCCGGCCACGGCGCCGTGCCGCGCTGTCCTGGCCGTCCCAGTCAAACCAACGGGCCGCACGCTGTTTGAGCCTGTCCAGCCACTCATCCGGCGAGGCGTCGGCTTCTTCCGCTGGATCCACTTCCTCGTCGGCTGCCGCCTGTGCCGCAGCCTCGGCGGCCGCTTCATGCTGCTTGCGCTCGCGGGAGGCCCATTCCTCCAGCGGTGGCAGGTTGGCATAGCGCTTGTCGTTGCCACTCAGGTTCACGGCCATGATCAGATCCGCATGGGAGGCCACCGTGGGAATGATCGGCAGGGGGTTGAGCAGCCCGCCATCCACCAGCACCCGGCCATGCAGCATCACCGGCGTGATCACACTGGGGATCGCCGTGGAGGCCCGCACCGCCTGATGGAGCGGCCCTTCCTGAAACCACACCTCCTGGTGCGCCAGCAGGTCCGTCGCCACTGCCGTGAAGGGAATCTGCAGGTCCTCAATGCGCAGATCGCCAAGCATTTCCTGCACCACGCCGAAAACCTTTTCGCCGCGGATCGCACCGGGTGACCCCAGGGAAAAGTCGAGAAGGCGCAGCAGCTGCAGCTGATCAAGCCCGGTGACCCAGTCCTTATAGGCCTGCAGCTTACCGGCGGCGTACATGCCGCCAATGAGCGCTCCCATACTGGCACCGGAAATGGCCACGATGTTGTAACCCTGCTCCCTGAGCACCTCAATCACGCCAATGTGAGCGTACCCCCGGGCACCACCACTGCCGAGCACCAGTGCCACGGTCTGTGGTTCATTCATCGCCTGCTCCCTTCGGATTCAAATCCCTTGAATGACAATGGGCTCGGCCGGTGATCATTACAAGGGCGCAGACCGGATGCGGCCCAGCCAGCCCAGGCAGCCCTCGGCCAGCCCGCCAACGTCTCCATCCAGATGACAGTGATGGCTTCCCTCCACATCGATCACCTCAGCGTCAGACAGCCTGGGCAGACGGCCCTCGATCCATTCTGGCTTGAACGCAGCCATGCCCCGATTGGCTCTTATAAGCAGTGTGGGTGCGGCAATGGCCGCCAGATAGGCTTCAACCTCATCCTCTTCCAACCGGTGCATGGACGGATAGCGCAGCCTTGCATCCGTTCCCCACCGCCAGCCCTGCTGATCCTGCTGGAGACTTCTTGGCACAATGCATTCAGCGGCGACACGGGACAGCGGGATGCGACCCTTCATGCGCGCGACGATGGCTTCCTCAACGTCCGCATAAAGGGGCGGCTGACCGCGGCTGCCCTGGCGCACGCGGTCAATGGCCTGCTTGAGCTGGTCCGGGAAGGATTCGGCGTCGCCGGTAAGCGGCCCCAGGCTGTCCACCAGCATCAACGCCCTCACCCGTTCCGGCACCGCCACACTGAGCAGGCTCGCCACGATTCCACCCAGTGAATGGCCGAGCAGAACGGCTCCCTGCGACGCTTCCCGGTCAAACAGGGGCGCCAGGTCCCGCACATAGTCGAGCAGCTCGTAACTTGCCCCCGGCGGTCTGTGATAGGAAAAACCATGGCCTGGAAGATCCACTGCCACCACCCGGTAGTCGTCGGCGAGAGCCGGCCCCAGGCGGTTGAAACTGGCAGCGTTATCAAGCCAGCCATGGAAGGCGATGACCAGGGGCGAGGAGGGATCGCCCCAGGCAAGCGCACCCAGAGTGCCTGCGGGGACGTCCAGTGTCAGCTGCTCCGGTTCAGTGTTGGGCATGATTACATGGTATGGGTTGGCCGGTCCGAATTCAGGGAGCCGGCCAGGTAGGCTTCAATCTTGGTACGCGCGGTCTCGTCGTCCCCGTTGAACTGGACACCGACACCAGCGGCGCGGTTTCCCTGAGCCCCTTTCGGGGTAACCCAGACGACCTTACCGGCGACCGGAATCTTTTCCGGCTCATCCATCAGGTTGAGAAGCAGAAAAACCTCGTCGCCCATACGGTAATTCTTCTGGGTCGGAATAAAGAGGCCACCATTGCGGACAAAGGGCATATACGCGGCGTAGAGCACCGCCTTGTCCTTGATGGTCAGCGTCATGATACCGCTGCGTGCGCCGATTCCAGGCCCCATGATTCTCCCGTCTGCTTGCCGTTTGCGCTTTTCGCCAGTCTAGCCGTTCACGCCGGATTTGCCACCCCCGGCCGGCGCATCAGCTGCCGCCACTGTTCCAGCACACCGATCAGTTCCAGCTCCGGATTGACGTTGTAATCCAGCCCACGACGGACTTCCATGATGGCCTCATGAAGGGAGGTAAGCTCCGCCGGATGCCGGCGCCCAGCCAGGAACCTCAGCATCGGCGCCGCCTCGCTGTCCGCAATGGCCCCCGGATCCGCCCCGGCCCGGGCCAGGTCCAGTGCCCAGCCCTGGAGCAGGTCCAGCGCCTCGGTCAGAGGCATGGCGAGGAAGGGCTTCACCGCCTCGGACATGGTGATCTCGGATTTAAGCGCCTGCTGCAGCGCTTTCAGGCACTGGGCCCGCTGCCCTGGTCTGTCGGCCTCCAGCAGCCGCAGCGCCTCCAGCGGCGCACCGCCGGCCCACCGCAGCGCCTGATCGAGCGCGGCCGCATCCTCGTCACGCCGCTCCGCCAGCCAGGTCCTCGCCTCGGCGGTTTCGGGCGCCTCAACCCGCAGGATCTGGCAGCGGGAACGGATGGTGGGCAGCACCGGTTGGCCTTCGCGCTGGAGAACCAGCAGGAAGGTATCGGCGGGGGGTTCCTCCAGAGTCTTGAGCAGCGCGTTGGCAGCATTGAGGTTAAGCTGATCCGCACGTTCAATCACCGCCACTTTCCGCTGCGCCACCTGAGGGCTCTCCATCACGAAACCACCCAGTGCCCGCACCTGGTGGATGCGGATATAGCGGGACTGGTCCGTGGGCATGAGCCGGCGCGCATCCGGGTGCCCCTCACCACCCAACAGGCGGCACTGCTTGCACTCGCCACAGGCGGTCATACCCTTGCCCGCGTTGACCGGCGCCTCGCACAGCAACAGTGACGCCAGCGCTACGGCGAGCTGGCGTTTCCCCACGCCCGCCGGGCCCAACAGCATCAGCGCATGCGGGAAGCGTCCTTCCTTCAGACGCTGTGAAAGCTGCTGATGCACCTCGGACTGCCAGGGCCAGGGAGCGAAGGAGTCACTCTGCAGTGGCTGTGTTTCCGGATCGGCCATGGGATTTCCGTTTTCGGATTGCGTTCATAAGGCGGCGCGCCTGCGCGAGCGCCTGCTGGTCGGGCTGCCCCGGATCGTAGAATGCCCGTTCCAGAAGCAGGCCCAGAGCCCGGATGTCGGGGGCCAGCGCAGGAAAACGCCGCCCAGCCGCCGACACCTGCGCGGCCAGGGTATCGCTCCGGCCGGCACCTACCCCCTGACGCTCAAGCCATCGGCACCACTGATCATACAGGCGGTACCAGGGATCGCGGAAGTGCCGGCGGCGGGCGCGCAGAAGGGAGATGCCGACGCCGGCCAGGATCAGGGCCGCAACAAGCACGGCCGTGATCACGCCCAGCATACGCCGGTCAATATCACCGGGCAGCCGCCCCAGCAGGGAAAGCTGGGTCTGGCCTTCGTAGCCCACCACCCAGCGCTGCCAGTAGTAGTTGGCGGCATCGAGGCGCAGGCGCATCCAGTTGACCCAGCCCACATCCGCGTACCGGTTCATGGAGAAGGGATCATCCGACAGGAACCCGCCCTGATCCTCCATGGCCTCGCGCAACCCGCTCTCGATGCGCTCGGGCGCGATCATGGCCGTGGGATCAAGCCGTACCCAGCCTCGGCCCCGCAGCCAGGCCTGCACCCAGGCGTGGGCGTCATACTGGCGCACGATCAGGTATTCGTTATCGACGCCCGCCTCGCCACCCAGATACCCCGTAACGATCCGCGCCGGAATATCCGCCGAGCGCAGCATGAATGCCAGCGCACTGGCGTAATGCTCACAGAACCCCTCCCGAGTCTCGAACATCAGCGCGTCCACTGTGTCCGCATTGCCGAGCGCTTCCGGCTGCAGCGTGTAATGGAACGGCTTCTGGTTGAAGTGCTCCATCAAGTGCCGAATCAAGGCCCGCCTGCCGTCAACCTCACGCCGTTGCTGAGCCACCCATCCCCGCGTCCGCTCATTGGTGCCTCCGGGAAGCCGGGTGTAGAACCGTCGCTCGGCATCCGACAGGCGCCGCGCCTCTGTTGGCTGTTCGTACTGCATGCGGTAACGCCGCCGGGTATCCACGCTGCGTTCGAAACGCACCATGCCATTGCGGTTGAGGCTCACATTGGCGGATGCAGGCACCGAATCCGCCAGCGCGAAGCCCCAGCGCCGGCCGTGGGGTTCAAGCATCACCTCGTATTCGTCATCCGCCAGCTCGCCGGCTGAGGCATCCTCAGGCACCCGCGAGATTCCCTCCCTGTCATTCAGACTGCGCCTGTCCCAGCGCCTGCCATCGAAGCGGTCGAGCACCAGCGCCTGCCAGTAGCGCTGCCCCGGATCAGGCGTATCCCCGCCAAAGGTCACCCGGAACGCCGGGTCATCATTCTGCGCCAGACTGGTGATCGCGCCGGGCTCCAGGGTATCGCTCAGCCCTGTCGTGCCCTGCTCCGAAACCAGCGGCACACTCCACAATGGCCCGATCCGGGGAAAGAAGATGAACAGCACAATGACCACGGGCAGCATCTTCACGAACACCAGTGCCGAACGCTTCATCGCCTCAACGCCCATACCCTGAGCACGACCGCCAAGCGCCATCTGCAGACCGGTAAACAGCAGAAACAGGCTGGCCAGAAGCCCGCCCGTCCAGAGCATGGACTGGTGGAAAAGCAGCGTGACCACTGCCAGATAGCACTGGATGAAAAACAGGATGAACAGATCCCGGCGCCGCCCCAGCTCCAGCCATTTGAGCGCCACCGTCAGGACCAGGAAAGAGGCGGCGGTATCGACCGTGAACTGGCCCCGGTAGTAAGCCCAGAAAGCCGCGGCGCTGAGCACCGCCAGAACACCGAGCCACAGAGGGCGCAGGCCACGCTTCCGGTGGCGCTGGAGCAACCAGCCGGACACCACCGCCAGGCAGGCGCCCAGCGAGAGCCACAGCGGGAGGCGCTGAACCTGGGCCAGAAGGATCAGGCCGAAGGCGGCCACCCATGGATCAAGGTGATGGCGGTTCATGTCGGCATCTCCCCGAACCCAAAGGCCCCGAGACGGTTCAGACAGGCCCGTTCATGCTGGTCACCGGTATCCGGCTCAATGGTCTGGTCCGGCAGCCTCAGGCCAAAGGGCTGCTCCTGCTCACTGAGCCGCCCGACATGCCAGGCCAGATAACTCAGGCGCAGCTCCGTGTCCGCCCCCGGGAACTGCTCCCAGTCCAGCCAGCGCGGGTCCGCCGGCGGCGTATCCCAGTCCATCACCACCAGATGACCACTGCGTGCAAAGCGCTTCCAGCTGATGCGGCGCAGTGCATCCCCCAGACGATAGGGCCTGAGCCGGATGTCCGACCCCCCGGGCTCCGCATTCAGAGTGACTTCCCCCTCGTCGCCCTCGGCATCAGGGGAGGCTTCGAATGGCGGAGGCGTTACAGGCCGCGGTGTCACCAGGCCCCGTGAGGCCGGGCGGAACCAGGTCCAGGCGCGGATGAGCCCGAATGGGAAATCCGTTTCCAGCCGGATCGACGGCAGCTTCAGCGGCCCACGCCGACGCGTCGGTACCGGCAGCGGCACCACCTGCCCCTCACCGGCCTCAAGGCTGACCGTGACCGGTTCGCCATCGTCGATCCTCATCCGCAGCGCTGCACGGGGGCGGTGCTCCTCATCCCGGATGCGTATCGCCATGGGCAGGCGTTCACCAGCCTGCGATTCACCCGCGCGCACCAGACTCAGGTGAAGCCCCTCAAGATTGCGATAGGTCTGGAAGATGGTGCCGTAGAACAGCGCCCCCAGAATGAAGGTGAACAGGTAGATCAGGCTGTTCTGGTAATTGATACCGGTCAGCAGCGAAATCACCAGCACCCCGGTGAACATCAGCCCCTCCCGAGTGGGAAGCACAAAGATGTTACGCCGGCCCGGGCGGTAGTCATCCGCACGGGGGATCCGCCGGTTCACCCACCGGCGCCAGGGACGTTTCACAATCTTACCGGGCATTTGACCCCTGTCACGGCTGTTAACAGACACTCACGGTTAGGCACTAATCACTATTGCAATAAGCTGTCAAACATCAAATACTGATTGGTGAACAATCAGCTTACGAGCAGGGGCATACGACCATGGCTTTGAGACCAATTCTTACCGTTACCGCACTGGGTGCAGGGCTGATGGCCGGCAGTGCGCTCGCAGATGGTGTACGCAGCCTGTCCCAGGATGAAATGGTTGAAACCTACATTCAGGACTCCGCCATTGTGGTCTCTCCCCGCCGTGATCGCCAGACGCGTACTATTGAGGAGACCCGGGCACGAGCCATCCGGGCACTGGTCCGCCCTGGCGAACCCATCCGCACCGAGGCAGACGAAACGCAGACCGTGATGGACATGCAGCGCCACCGTATGGAAAGCCTTGAGCAGGCCCAGAACTTTGCGGAGCAGGAGTTCATCCGCCAGGCGCTGACTTCCCCCGCGGACCAGCTTCAGGGGTTGCAGCCCCAGATCGATACCAGCCTGCCGCAGCCGGTGATTCCAGGTTACGGCACCCCGGATATCCCCGAGGGCCCCTTCACTCGCAGCTATGAAAACGGTCAGCTTGGTCTCAGCTTTGATGGTGACACCCTGAACTTCTCGATGGGCAACAATCCGCCGGGCGTGGGCGCCATTGATCTGCCCAGGGGAATTGATGAGGGGCCGGTCAAGCTGACCCCCAGGGCCGGGGGCGGCTTTGATCTTTCGATTGATGTGCCCCAGCAGTAAGCCGGGCCTGCGCTTCAGAGAAGTGTCTGGCTGACGCACAGTTCGATCTTGTCGAGGATCATCCGGATCTGACGCACCTCCCCTTCCAGATGATCCTCGAAAGACCCTCCGGCCGCATAACTGTCCGAAATAATCCGCGCGCCCATGCTGATCCGCAGGGCGGCGCTGCTGATCCCCTTCAACGGAACCGGCTGGCCGATATGACAGCACTGCCCTGCGGCCCTGCGCATAGCCTCACCAAGTGGCTCCAGACTGTCCCTGTCCAGTTCCTGATTCAGGAGCTCATACAGTCTCCTGGTCTGGCCCGCATCCAGATAACCACCTCCCTGTGAGGCCTTCACCAGAAACGGAAAAATGCTGCGACGGTTCGACAGCTCCCGCCCCGCAAAATCATTCCTGGCCCACCAGTCCTCATCCGGTGCAAAGAGGGGCTCAACCAATGGATGCTCGCGGAGTAGGCTCACCACCTGTTCACTGAACCGGTTCAACCCATCAACCCTGATGCGTTCCGGCACCGCGTAATAGCGCTCCATTTCAGCCAGCGCCGCGCGCCAGCGCAGAAGAACCCCGGTCTGGAGAGCCGGCCGGGCGCACGCCACCATGGACTGCCAGCGCCCCAGGGCATCAGACGTTATGTAATCAGAAAGCCCTTCAGGCAGAGCCCCCCTATCATTGGCCAGCCGTCGCCCAACCTGTTTGGGAAAAATGGCAGCGCCACTGAACGGCGGGCCGGTAAAGAATTTTGAGCCGGTCAGCAACAGAATATCGCCCTGCTCCAGATGGGTCCGCAGATCCTCTGGATCCGTCCGCAACTGACAGGCATCCACAATGATCTGAAGACGGCCGTCAAAACGTTCCCTGAGACGGTCCATGACCTCCCGTGACGGACACCACCGGCCCAGCTTGGATTGCTCCATCGCGTGCAGGATGACCGAATGGCCCTCGCTGACCAGTGAGGCCACACAATCCTCTATGGCCGCATCCATTTCCGTGGGTGAACGAACCCGACCGGTCTCGCCATGGATATCAATCGCCCGGTAACCAATGGGCGCCATGCCGGCAAGCCGTTCGCCCCGGGTGACGGGCACGCCCAGACAGGTCTCGCTGTCGAAATGCCGGCCGGTCACTGACTCAGGGGTACCGGACCCTGTCTCATCCGCGCCACAGACGACACTGACCCAGGAAGCTGAGGAATCACTGGCGGTTACGCCCACCGACAGGAGCTGGGCATCGGTCCCGGAAGGCACGAGAAAGGCTGACGCTTCAAGGTCGTTCAGCCCCAGAAGACCCATCAGTTGATGCTCAAGCTTACGGAAACAATCCGGAACGACCTCTGACGGTCCGGCGGCAAGCAGGTCGTGCAGCAGCTGCTGTCGGTAGTGGTCGGCCGCTTCGTAAGCCTGACGGGAAACCGACGACGCCGTCGACGATGCGAATGTGAATGCATGGTCGCGGGGGGCCGGTGAACAGCCGTAGCGGTTGAGCCCGGTCACCGGATCCACGATGAGCCGGCCGTCACCGCCCTGCATGAAGTGCCAGTGCGTCGGGTTCAGGAGCGTCGGATAGCGCTGATCCAGGCACTCCCCGATGCGCCGGGTATGGTGGAGCAGCTGCTCGAGATGCTTCCACTCCGTTCTGTGGTTCACAATGGCCACGCGGATTGCGAGGCATCCATTAAGTGTTGTGGTGGAGGGAGCGGAAACCCCCTGAAGCTGCAGCTGCGTCACGATAGCCCGGTTGAGCGCATCCAGATAATGCTCTGAACAGACCCCGGTGGCATGATCTGAAGAAGGCCGATACCGCAGGCAGACAATATTGCTGCTGACCGGCGCCAGGCATTCCAGGTCCTCAGCGGCGCTGACACGGATTGCCAGCTCTCGCGCCAGGCGGCAGTGCTTTCTGACACTGGCCGCCATGCTTTCAAGCCCTACCCCCTGGAAGGTGAACCAGACCTTGAGGGCCAGAAAGCCACGTGACAGCTCAGGTCCCAGGTCACAGGGCCAGGGCGCACCTGCCTCGAGACCGATGGGCTGGGTTTCGAGATATTCGACAGGCTCCGAGAACGTACTCCGGTGCGCCTGGGCATCGCGCACAAGCACACCTCCGACCGCGTAAGGCACCTGGAACCATTTGTGGAAGTCAAAGCCCACCGAGTCCGCCCGGTCGAGACCGGCCAGATCATCCGCGTACTCCTCAAGCAGCGCCAGTGCGGCACCGAACGCAGCATCCACGTGGAACCAGAGCTGTTCCTCTTCGCAGATATCAGCGATCCCCGCCAGGTCATCAATGGCGCCGGTGTTCACGGTGCAGACCGTCCCGATAACCGCGAACGGCTTCAGGCCGGCACGACGATCATTCCGGATGGATTCGCGCAACGCCGCCGTATCCAGCGAGTGGTCATCCCGGACGGGTACCCTTCTTAATGACTCGCTGCCCAGACCGAGCAACTGGAAGGCTTTGACCAGCGCCCCATGCGTCTGCGTTGAGCAATAGCCCACCAGAACCGGTCCTTTTCCCTGGACCCCCTGCCTTTTAACCTCTTCGCCCAGAGCCCATTGCCGGGCAACCGCAAGCGCAATAACCGAGGCCATCGAGGTACCACTGACCAGCAGCCCGGAACTCTGCTGCGGAAACCCGAACAGTTCCCGACTCCACTGGACCACCTGGCCCTCAACCGCATGGGCAATATGGTTCCGGCCACCGAGGTTATTGTTCAGCAGGGCGGCGCAGAGCTCACCCAGGGCGCCATAGAGATTGCCGCCCCCATGCACCCAGCCGAAGAAACCGGGGTGGAGGTTCCCGTTGGTATACGGGATCAGATGGTCCCTGAAATGATCCAGGAGCTGGTCAAGCGGTTGACCCTGGCTTGGTGCCGGCCCCGTAAATGCACGCAATGCCTGCTCGGCGGGCGGCTGCCAGACAGGCGCCTCTTCAAGCCCCCGGTAATGATCCAGCCCGGCTTCCAGCGCTTCGTGAAAGAACCGGCTGAGGGAACCGAAGTCCTGCGGATCAAGATTCGCCATGATTCCCCCTCACAGCGCGCCGCTACGCCTCTGCCGTCTCAACAGCCACGCTCTCAGGCTCCGCGACCATATCCCGGACACGGATTTTCTGTGGAACCGCCCCCTTCCAGTCGACAGCCTCCACATTCTCGATGGTGGCTTCTTCCGGCCCTTTGGGGTCTGAGAGCAGATGGCTAACCGCCGCCTCGCTTCCGGCAACAACGGCCTCCACACGACCGTCAGAGAGATTCCTGAGCCAACCTTTCAGGTTATGCTTGTGGAGCTCATGCCGGAGCCACTCCCGGAAGCCGTGTCCCTGGAGCTCGCCACTGAAAAGCACATGCCTGGCAACAGGATTGGCCGGATCCGCCTCAAAGCCATGTTCCTGGGCCGGCCCCTCAAGCCCTTTCGGTGGGTTGAAGTCCCACTCCGGAACGCCGGCACGAGCGCAGAACATCCGATGCGCCGCCATGATGATCTCGAGCGCCGCGTCATTTTCAGGTGTGTTCTGGTAAGTCTGGCGCAGGAAGCTTCGCATGCTGGCATTGGTCTCGAAGATGACGACTTTTCCGTAATCCTCCGCTTCCGTGCAGACCGCGAAGTCCACCCCGAAATACTCCAGATCGAGCGTCCGGAGTGCTGTCTCAAGGTTTTCCCAGACACCCGGCTGAAAGTGCGCCGCCGGATCCTCGATGAAGTCCTGCTCCATGTCATAGAGCCAGGGGAAACTGCGGAAGGATTTGCGGGTTTCCTCCCCGTGAACGTTCCAGTCCCCGTCATGGCCCATCCGCAGGTGTGCAGGGTAAAGCTTGCCGTCGACCATGAAAGCCCGGTACTTGGGATGGAAGCGATGGCCTTTGGCACGTGGGTCCGTGAAGGTCACATCGTGGTACTGGAGAACGTAGACCTCGGCTTCGTCCGTGATCCTGACCGGCGTGGATTCAGGGTCATCAATACGGTACATGTGCTTGCCGTTCTGGAAGCCGGATGGCCGCACGATTACCGGGGCCCGGAGTCCGTTATCCCGGATGGCAGCCTGGACCCGGTCACTGATATCTCCCTGGACACGGCCCAAGGAAACGCTCCGCGGCATGAGGATACCTTCGCACTGCCCCAAGCGCTGCGCATTCTCCTCCCGCGTGGTGCGCAGCACCTCCGCTGGCGCATTGATCACCGGAGCACTGAGTTTCCGGCATACCCTGCTCGCATTCCTGAGGCCTTCCTGGCAGCGACCCGCATCGGTAATGCTGTTGTAAACAACATCAACGTCAGGCAGGTCATCCAGTACCTCAGGACAGTCATCGATCACATCCACACTGAGGGAGGTCAGCGTAGCCGCCCCCGTGTCAATCATATGCATCAGATTGTTATGGCCCTCACTGACCGTGAGCTGCCCGGTCGTTGGGTCATAGTGATAGGGGGCACAGCCAACTGTCCCCAGAATCAGTATCCGCAGCTGTTCTTTTCCGGAAGCCTGCGCCTTGGCTACTGGCTGTCGGAAGGCCGCCTGCAGACCCCACTGACAGCTGAGCTCTTCCTTGCCAAGTAGACCATAGAGCCCTGACAGGAGCTTTTTCGCTGTCAGCGGCTTTTCCTCCGCGATCGTCACCCAGTGACGGGTCGCGTTGAGCGCATCCAGGTAGCTACCCTGCCGGAGTGCCAGTCCGACGTAACGCTCGATGAGGGTTTCGTTGTTCGGCTCGATACGACATGCCCGGGAAAAGCTGACGACCGCGTCGCCCAGTTTCTGGTTGCTAAGCTGGGCTTCACCCAGCCAACGCCACCCTTCGGGGTCTGCCGGATCGATTGCAAGTATCTGTCTGGCGGCTGCGGTCACTTCAGCCGGGTTGGAAGTATTCTGGAGCCTTGACCGCGCTTGCGACAGTGCTGCCGGTTCCGCAATACGCCCATTACTGTTTCCCCGAGATGCTTTGGCGGATGCCTTGCGGCTCTTACCAACCGTCTGTTTTTTCTGCTTGCGTGCCATTTTCAGAACTCCAATACCAGCCGCACCGAATCACCATCTTCAGACCCAGTGCCTTTGCGATGCCCTTTCACGGACTTTACCCAAAAGGCGCAGGATTTGATGAGGATGAATTCCCAAAACGGGCTTATGGATGTTTGCGGGAGACGGCCGAAAACAGAAAAGCCACCCCGAAGGGTGGCTTTTTTCAGCCTTACGGGTCGTTTTATTCGCGACCGTAGATGGCCATCTGGGTGTTGCTCACCTGCAGGTTGCTGATGCCAACAGAGCCTACGCTGGCAGTAGTGCCGTCACCGCCACCAACATTGATGGTCGGCATCCAGACGTCAGCCTGGAAGTTATCCAGATTGACGCGGAGCGTTTCACCGTTGGCAGTATCAGTGCCGCTGAGCGCCTGACCCTGGCCAATGTCCATGCTCACGATGGCAGCGCCACCGCCCAGCACGTCACCATTGCCCTTGGCTGCGCCTTTCAGGATAGGCAGCGAGCCGGCGCCGGCCATGCGCATGCCTTCCAGGCCAACAGCAGCCACGTCGAACTCGGCATTGAGGTTATCAATGGCGAACCCGGCTTCGATTTCCAGTGAGCCGGAAGAACTGTCACCACCAACCACGTTGTCAGTGCGGGCAATGATGTCCAACTGGCTCAGGAACACATCCATATCAATGGAGGAAACCAGCGTGGCGGAGGAATCGCCATCGGAGGACTCAAGCTGGAGGGCATTATTGGCGGTACCGCCGATATTGAGGTTCATGTCCACCGGCACGGCATCGCCATCCGCATCCGTCTTGTAGCTCTGCACGGAAATCAGGGCATCACCATCATTCAGTGTCAGATCCTGACCACCAAGACCCGCATCGGAACCCGCTTTCGATCCGAAATCCGACAGGCTGTCTTCCGCGGTCTGGCCGCTGGGCAGGTCAACATTGATGGCGACATCAAGCCCTTCACCAAACGGACCACCGGAGTCCATGCCACCGATGGACAGGTTGTTGACCAGCAGGGAGCCTGTAGCGGCGCTGTCAGTGCTCTGGCTGTATTGGATCTGGTCCATGCTGACCTGGGTGTTCAGCTCGATGGTGACACCGGCCTGGCCAGTGGTGTCGCCCATCGCCTGATCGGACATGGCCGTCAGTTCCGCCTGTGCGGCGAACGGTGCTGCGGCAACGGCTGTTGCCAGTGCAAGTTTATTCAGGCCTTTCATGATTGTTCTCCTTAGAGATTCTTTGATTGCTTCGTTTATTTTTATTGCCGGTCATTTCTGACCGGGCAATTGTGATTCTAGGTCAGACAATCAGATCATAGAGTGAACAGGTTCACAGGTGATGAGCAGTGGCAGGAGGAAAACCTGAATTGTGATTCTATTAACATTCGGTCAGACATTTAACAAAAACGGCCACCGGGAGGTGGCCGTCATAATGACCTGATAATCCAAGGGAAAGGCCTTTTATCCATTGCTCTGGCGCTGTGCCGCCTTGCGCATCATCTGCTTGACCGCCATCTGGAGTTCCGGCTCGATCTGCTGGGACACGGGCTCCCCGAAGACCCATCCGTCCTCACTGTTCTGCCAGTAAGGAACGGACATGAGCAGGCCAAGGCCACCAAGATGCTGCAGTTCAACCATCAGGAACCGTACGTCATCGATACCCCGGTCCCCTTTGATGGATTCCTCCAGCTGCTTCTGGGTTTTTTCCTTGAGCCCTTCCGGCAGCGCCATGGTCATGAAGAGACCGCTGGCTGCCAGATTCCCCCGGAGCGCGTTGGTGATGATCGTCTTCTGGACAGCATGGGCTGCAACTTCAGCCTTCAGCTTCTGCTCCGGGTTGATGTGCAGGAACTGGCCCTTGCCCTGATGGTTCGAGACGTAGCCATAGGGCACAAAACTGCCATTCTCCCGGATGCTTTCCTCAGCCTTGACCTTGCCTTCCTTGAAGAGCTTTTTCAGCATTCCGACAACCAGCTTCTGCTGCTTTTCCGAAAGCTGGCCAAACGCCATTTCCTTGGCACCCTTCTCCTCCAGGGCCTCTCCGCCCTCCTGGCCCAGCGCAGCGGAAGGAACCAGGGCACAGATGATGAGAGCACAGAGCAGCGTTCGAAACATGATATAACCTCCAGACGTTAGCTGTACCATTCGCGCCAATTGTGCCTCACAGCACCGCAGGCGCGACCTTCACGGGGTCACATCCCGAGTACTGAACGGTTAAACTGTGATGCTTTTCACTGGAATCGCCATGGAATCGACTCACGTCCTGTCACAGCTGAGCTGGTCGGCGCTGGCACAGTCCCTTGCGGATGAGCCCGGCTTCTGCCTGTTTGATGTGCCCGGCGCAACGCATGAGCCCGCGCCGATAAGGGTCATGACCGCCCTGCCCCGATTCCGGGAGACCTGTTATCAGTGCGCCGACCACACCGCCGGACTCAGCCAGCGGGCGCGGCAGGCGCCCGAAGATAGTGCCGGTTGGCTCCCGCTGAAGCTCGGATTTGTGAGTTATGGCGATGGCGAAATGGAACTGCCGACGCGCAGGCCCTCGCCCAGGCCGCTCATACAGGTCAACGAGTATGACTGGCTGATCCTGTACCGCCCGGAAACCGGCGCAATGGAGCTGCGCATCCACAGGGACTGCCCACCAGGGCGCCGGCAATACATCCAGGGGCGCCTGAACGCGCTCATGGGTGCACATCACGCCGCGTACAAACCCGGTTTCCACCTGACATCGGGATTTGCGGCGCTCCAGTCCCGTACGGACTACATGGAGTGCATCCAGCGGATCCATGACTACATCCACGCCGGTGACGTCTACCAGGTCAACTACGCCCAACCGTTCCAGGCACACTATGAGGGCCACCCCATCCACGCCTTCCAGGCACTCCACAGGGCCAACCCCGGTCCCTGCTCAACCTACTTCGATACCGGCGTCAACCGCATCCTGAGCCTGTCTCCGGAGCGGTTCCTGAAGGTAAGGCGGGGACAGGTGGAGACCCGCCCCATCAAGGGCACCCGGGGTCGTGGCAGCACCCCCGAGGAGGACCGGAAGCTGGCGGAGGCGCTGCTTACAAGCCCCAAGGACCGGGCCGAGAACCTGATGATCGTGGACCTTCTGCGCAATGACCTGGGCCGCTGCTGCCGCATTGGCTCAGTCCGGGCCGAACCACTCTTCGCCCTGGAAACCTTCACCAATGTGCACCACCTGGTCTCCTGCATCACTGGCGAGCTGGCTCCCGGACTTTCACCACTGGACCTGCTGCTCAGCGCCTTTCCCGGCGGCTCGATCACCGGCGCCCCAAAGCGCCGTGCCATGGAGGTCATCCGGGAACTGGAGGAAGAACCCCGTGGCGTCTACTGCGGCAGTTTCTTCCACTGGACCCCTTGCAACGGCTTCGACAGCACCATCGCCATAAGGACACTGGAGTGCCGGGACGGGGAGATCACCTGTTTCGGCGGTGGTGGGATCGTGGCGGACTCAGAGCCCGAGGCGGAGTACCAGGAGTCGATCACCAAGATCCAGCTGCTCATGGACGTCCTCACGAAGCTGTAGGAGCCTGCCTGCAGGCGATCCATATTCCGTGTATCAGAGATCGCCTGCGGGGCAG